>CALNPU010000332.1 GCA_940588625.1 uncultured Caballeronia sp. | reverse complement strand
ATTCGACGAGATGCCGCCGCCGAAGCGCCCCAGCAGGCCTGCCTGAGGGTATGGCGGCATGCCGAGGCGTGTGCGCGCGACCTTCGTTGGGGGGGCCTCCCCGAGCAGGTGCAGCGTTCGCGCCGAGCACGTCGGCTTCCTCGAACAAGGCCGGGTTGGTCCGAGGCACGCGCTTCGCTCTTCGCGCCGAAGAGTTCCCGACGGTAGGCTCGGAGTCGCTCCTCGGCGAGATCGCGCTCCGCCGTCGCGAGGCGCACTTTGAGTTCGTCGGCGTCGATGGTCACCTCGATCGGCATACCGCTTAGACCGGCACGCCGATGACGTGTTCAGCTCACGCGAACATAATGCCGTTTCGGATGTCGCTGAAGAGCGGCAATATCGGCACCCTCGAGAAGCCAGTGCAGCAGTTCGACGGTCAACGTCACGGTCCCGGTCTTGCTATCGGGCCAGACGAAGCGATCATGGGCCGCGAGTCTCTTGAGCATGAGCCAGAAACCGTTGTTTTGCCAGCCCAGGATCTCGATG
>CALNPU010000331.1 GCA_940588625.1 uncultured Caballeronia sp. | reverse complement strand
TTCAAGGCGATGATCGTACGCAAAGCATTCTCCTTCCCGAAGCGCTTGATGGCTACGTGGCGGACTCGAATCCCGTACAGCGTAGTCGATGTCTTTGTAGATCAGCCCGACCGATCTACAGAGTCTCGGGTTTGAGGGCGTCGAACCAGCTCTGAGCGGTCGGCCATCGTATCGCCCGGGGGTCATGCTCAAGATCTACATCTACGGTTACCTGAACCGCATTCAATCCAGTCGCCGACTCGAACGTGAAGCGCAGCGCGACATCGAGTTGAGGTGGCTCACGGGCCGCCTGACGCCGGCCTTCAAGACTATTGCGCGGTTCCGTAAGGACAATGGCAAAGCGATCCGCAGTGTCTGCCGTCAGTTCGTCATGCTTTGCCGACGCCTCGACCTATTCTCAGATGCCTTGGTCGCAATCGAGGGCAGCAAGTTCAAGGCGGCGAACCATCGCGACCGCAACTTCACGAGCGCCAAGCTCGAACGACGCATGCAGAGGACATCGAGGCGAGCATCGGTAGGTATCTGCGATGGATACAGCCGACCGGCAGGAACCTGCAATCGCAAAGGCCCGAACAGAAACGGGTGTGGACAAACTTACCGCAGTGGCGGATCGCGGCTACCGCACACAAGAGCGAAGAGATACTTGCATGCCATGAGGCTGGC
>CALNPU010000330.1 GCA_940588625.1 uncultured Caballeronia sp. | reverse complement strand
GCCAGCGCTTGAGCAACGACGCCACTCGATGGACGCCCGGCAGCGGGTAGGTGGGCCGGAATGGCGTCCGCCGGCGTCACGCTTTCGACTACTGTCCGTTCACATGCCGATATTGCTCCCCTAGTTCGAAATAGATGGTTGCGCCGTCCGTACGCAGCACGGAGCCGGGTTCCACGACTGCTCTCGCGAACGGAACGATATTGGCACCCGACTCCGCTTCAATTCGCCGCACGCGAATACGGCCGAACCCGGCACTAAGATTTCCACGGCAATCGCCACGATAGCCTTCGTGGTCAGTCCCTTCGTGCCTTTGCCCACTGGGGCGACACGGCGATCACGAATTGCAAGATAGCTCTGGTCGACTTCGACGATGCCTTGCAAGCGCTCTCGCCCTGGACGAACCATCGCCCGGCGAAAGCGATGCGGAATAGTCCAGGCAGTTTGGTAACGACCGAAGCCCAGCACGCGCTGCAAACCCAAGGCGCTCATGCCCGATTTCTGGCTCGTGATGTGCCACGCAGCGGCTAGCCAAACTTTAAGGGGCGGGCGTGTCTTATCCGGAATCGTGCCCGACGTGACCGCGCCAGGATGTCGGCAGGCTCTGCAGATCAGGCGGCCGCGGCTACTCCGATACGGTTCACCCTTTGTCCTACACTCGGGCGGACGAATCCATCTGGCCAGCGCAGTCGCTCGAGATAACGTGCGCGATCATCCTCTCGGTGGCAAACCATTCTTCAAACGGGCTCCACGTCCGAGGATAGTCGACGACGCCCTCAATAGGGGTGGGGTAGGCCGAGATTCGCTCGCGCCGACATGATCGCTCAGTTCGCGCTAAGT
>CALNPU010000329.1 GCA_940588625.1 uncultured Caballeronia sp. | reverse complement strand
TCCGTAAGGCTGCGGCTGGTCTCGGGTGGAGCATCTAGGCGGGTTAGCATTGCTGCCAGAGCCGCACGGGTGGCGCATCGGGCACACCCCGGCCACTTCTTCCCGGAGGCCGGCATGAAGGACGATAGCACGCTCTATGTCGGACTGGATGTGCACAAAAAGTCGATCACGATTGCGTATGCGATCGACATGGCTGATGTTGAGTTGTACGGCAAGATCGCACCGACGAGGGCGAACGTCGATCGCCTGCTCGAACGCTTGCGATCGAAAGCGCACCACTTACGCGTGGTGTACGAAGCCGGTCCGTACGGCTACGGCCTGTATCGCCAACTGATCGCGCATCGGCGCTGGCTGAGCTCGTGCTCGTTCCCGAATGCCTGGCAGCAGTTCGCGTTCGAGGAGCATCGGCGATCAATTGAAGATCGCCTCGCACAGTGCGAACGGCTCGAGACCGCGTTGCACGAGGCCGTCGCGGATTGGCGCTTCTATCCAGTCGTGCCTGCCCTGCAGGCCATGCGAGGCGTGCAATTCATCGCCGCTGTCGGCATGACAGCCGGGCTTGGTGATCTGTCGCGCTTCGCACGTCCGAGTCAGCTTATGGCATGGCTGGGGATTACGCCCTCCGAGCATTCATCGGGAGACAAACGTCGCCAGGGAAGCATCACCAAGGCTGGCAACAGCTTTGCCCGCAAGCTGCTCGTCGAAGCAGCATGGAGTTATCGATACCCGGCGCGTATCGGTCCGCTCATCCAGCAGCGGCAGGAGCGGTTACCGCAACAGATCATTGATCGGGCGTGGGACGCGCAGTTGCGGCTGTGCCGCCGATTCCAGAAGTTCGTCGCGCCCGGCAAGAACGTCAATATTGCAGTAGT
>CALNPU010000328.1 GCA_940588625.1 uncultured Caballeronia sp. | reverse complement strand
GGCGAAGGCCTCACGCACGGTGATGGTGGGCTCTTCCCGGCCCGGTCGATCGGCCGCCGGTGCGGCGCACCAGAAGAGCGCGGCGTGTGCATTCAGGCCATCGAGGGCAAGGCATTTGCGGGCGGCAAAGAAGTTCTCGCGTACAAACCGGATTGCCCTCTGGACGCGGCCCTTCTTCTTGCCCCTGGCCACCCGCCACGGGTCGGGGCTCGGTAGCGGTGATGCGCCGCGAACGCCAGCGGCGTTGGATTGAAGCGGATCGCGTCGCCCTGGCGTTCGAGCGCTGCACTTTTAAGGTTGCCGTCCAGGACGCCCCTTCTTGGGACGCCGGACCATGTGCCGAGAAGGCACCGGCGCGACCGGCCAGGAAGCTGTCCGTACGCGCATCGAGCGAAAAAGCGCAGATAGATCTGCCGCGACCACGACAGAGCCATCGCAAAGGCCATCGGGGGCCGGCGCGCACGTCCGATCTGCGGGCCAAAGCTTCCCCAGTCGCATCGACTTTGTGCTCCTGGCAGGTGCGAAGCCGAAGGTAGGCCTCGGTCACCGGGCGCGGACGACGCAGCGAAACCAGCTGTCCGAAGGGGCCATGACCGCCGCGGTAGCGCCGCTCAGATAGACCATCGCATACAGGCGGCTGGCCGTGAGTGAAGGAAACCTCTTCGGCGTCTCGTGGATGCATGGCAGGTAGGCACCGATTTGCGAGGGCCGCAGCACGGGGCCGTGCCGGGGCAGGCCGGCCTGCCCCGCACGCGCGGCACCGCGATGGTGCCACAGCGCCACTTCTCGACGTGGTAGTAGCGCAGGATCCGTGCTTCAAGTTCGGCTCCGATGGTCGTGGGTCATGGCCTGTGAAATGCGTAGGGACGCCAACATCACGGAAGA
>CALNPU010000327.1 GCA_940588625.1 uncultured Caballeronia sp. | reverse complement strand
CGGACGCGCAGCAAATTTAAAGGCTGCAACGCACTTAAGAAGACGCTCAACCCGACACGAGTCCCCATCGAAGAAAAGGAAAGCTATCGTTGGTTGGAAAACCTAAGACAGTCAACGGCACTTCTCGGAGACCCGCAGCGTTGCGTGCATATTGGCGACCGCGAGAGCGATATCTACGAGCTGTTTTGTACAGCACAAGACGTTGTCCTTGTCCGTACCTGCGTCGGTCGATTAGCCGGCGATGGGGACCATCCCGTTGCCCAGGAGATGGGCAAGGTGCAGCAATTAAAAGGATTGCATCGTGTCCAGACTGCAGACCAAAATGGGAACGTCATCGACGTGGTGCTGGAAATTCGGTATCGTCGAATTAAGGTGTTGCCGCCCATCGGCAAACAAAGCCGTTATCCGGCACTCTACTTGACAGCGATACACGCGCGCGAACGCGCGGAGCCGGTGGATCGGAAGCGCATCGAACGGAAGCTAATCACGGACTTACCCGTAGCGTCCCGGCGCGATGCGATCGAAACGCTCGACGGGTATGCCATATGCCATGCGCTGGAAAATCGAGATCTTCCATAAGATTCCGAAACCCGGCTGCAAAGCAGAGGAGTCGCGACTGCGCACGGCGGACCGGCTGGCCAATCTGGCCTCCGTCTTATTATGCATCGTCAGTTGGCGTATCTTCTGGTCGACGATGCTCGACCGCTCACCCCCAGATGCGGATCCGGAAATGGCATTGACCCATACGGAAATAGATATCCTCGACCGCTCGGCGAAAGAATAGTAAGAAAGCCCACGAGGCGCTTCCTCTTTCACGCTACCTTGAGAAAATTGCGCAACTCGGCGGCTATCGCGCGCGCAGCAACGACGCACCGCCTGGCAACACGGCCATGTGGAAAGGCATGCGCCGTTTGGCCGACATGCAGC
>CALNPU010000326.1 GCA_940588625.1 uncultured Caballeronia sp. | reverse complement strand
TTTTGGTCGCATACACCAGTTGCTCCAGCGTCGCTTCTTCAGGAGCTGTCGTGAGAAAGTATTTGAGTGGCTCGCTATTCCCATCGGGCCATTCGATGAGCAACCACTCTTCGTCGCGCACCGTACTTCGCCAATAGTCCCGATGTGCGGGACGCACCCGTACGGCAGCAAAGCGTGACGAAAGGGCTGCGTTGCTGCCTTCCCTGCAGGTCACGGCCTGCCAGGCAGTGGCCTGGTAATTGCATTGCCAGTTCCTTGAGCGCTAGCGGCCCGTATCCGGGCGCCCGGCGCAACAACGTCGGAGGCTTCCCGCGTCCGCTCCATGGTTTCGGTGCGAGTGGCGCCTTGCCGGGCTCCCGCACTGAAGTACCAGGCCGCCCCCCTACCGAGTACAACAGGCCCAGTTCAGTCACACCGTCCCGAAACGCAGTCTCATCACCCTATCCCGCATCGGCGAGCACTATGCCGGGCGTGACGCCAGATGCAAGGGCCTCTCGCAGTTGTGTCAACGCGATCTGCGGCCTGGTCGCGAAGTCCAGTTCATCGGGAATGCCTGCGCGAGCAGCACGCTCGCGGCCCTCAATCCACTCTCTTTTGGGAATAGAGCTGCCATGCAACTGGAAGGCCGCCTCGTTGCGTCGCAACGGACAGGCTCACGGCGACCTGACGGTTGTCCCGTTTTCCGAGCGGCCCACAATACTGACGCGCTACGCCGACTGAATGCGGCCCTTCTTTGGGAAACCGGTAGCGTCAATAATCCAGTAATAGCCCGGTTCGTCCGCGGCGTACGCGCTCAGCGCGGGCATGACCCATTCGAATACGCGCTGCATGACTGCCTTGTCGGACCACTCTGCCTTGGCTACGAAGTGGCGAAGAGACCGATGCCTCGCGCTCGCGTGCAGTGGATCAATGTGCCCAGCCATTGGCGCTCGAC
>CALNPU010000325.1 GCA_940588625.1 uncultured Caballeronia sp. | reverse complement strand
GGCTTCGGGATCGATGCCATTCGGGCGTGCAGAACCAATCAGAGGCTGTACATCGCGGCTGCACGTTCGCCGCCTGAGTCTGCTCCGGCAAATAAAAGATTCCGTCTCCCGATTGCCACGCCGCGCAACGCGCGCTCGGCGATCAGGCTGTCAATCTCCGCCAGGCCATCGCTGCAGTAATAGGTCAGCGCAGACCGGCGATTCAGCGAATACTGGATCGCTTTGGTGGTGTTCGATTTCGTGGAAAGTGCGAGAAGCGCCGCCTCGAACCACCGCTTCATGTCATCAAGCAGCGGCGCAGCCTGCGCCTGGCGTACGCGCGACCGTTCTTCCGGGGGCTTGCCGCGCATGTGTTCCTCTATGCGATAGAGCGCGCCAATGCGGTTCGAGTGCTTCGCTGGTGATCGATGATGGCCGCACAGCGTGCAGATCGTGCAGCTTTCGACGCGCATGCGCCATGCACGAGCCTCCCGGATCTGACCGCCCCGCATAGCCGGGGAACGCGTCTGCCGTACGCCCGTGAAGTTGGCAAGGTGCCGCTGCGGATGTTCGCCGCGACGAGATTCCGGTGTATAGGCAAACCAGACCGCCGGGGCTTCGGTTGAACCGCTAGGCCGGTCATCGCGCACATATCCAGAGCCGGCCGGTCTTCGTCCTGCCATTGCCCGGTGCAAGCCCCGGCAGCGGCGTGTCGTCGGCGTGAGAACCTTGTTGCCGCCAAGCGCATGGCGGCGCACCGCGTCAACCAGCGGTTTGCGACAGGCACTCTCGCGACGCGTTGCTGCACCTTCTTTGAGTCAGCCCGGGTAGCCGCACCTTCGTCGGCCTGCAGGTCCTCAAGTCGCAGTCCGAGCTGCTCGATCTGACGCTCCAGCTTCTCAGACTTGCGACCGAACTGCATGCGGCGCAGCTTCGCAATCGTCGGCTTCAGATGTTCGATCTCGATCACGCGGGAACTGAGCTGGTCCTGCAATTCGACGAC
>CALNPU010000324.1 GCA_940588625.1 uncultured Caballeronia sp. | reverse complement strand
CAGCTCGGCGGCCACCAAGTCGGTTGTCGGGGGCGATGGCATCGTACTGTCGACGAGCGCGGATGGCTTCGTAACGTGCCTGTTCGAGCGCCAGCTCCTTATCGCTCGTCGTCACTCACGCGATTACGTTCGATGGCGTCCAACGAGGCGCGAATGCCCAATGGTTCAAGTCGCAGTAAGACTTCCTCGGACACGCGCTGATCTACAGGCAACGCACCGAACGAAATACAACTGGGACTGCCGTGATTCAGCATGCTGCCGCGGCAGTAATAGCGGGCCACCACACCTTTGGTGCCAGAATACGCAATAGCAGCTTGCGTCCGCAATGACCGCAACGTAATAGACCCGGCAACAGCGAACTGCCGCGTTTAACCGAACCGCGGACCATATTTTGCCCTTCATGTTGGCATTGTCGGTAATCAATTTGCGATTGCTCTCGTACTCGTCCCAACTAATGTAGCCCGCATGGTGCTCGACGATCAAGACTTGCCAATCCTCGCGATTGACGTGCGTGCCGCTGTAAAGACGCTTGCGGCCATTCTCAATGCGCACGATTGTCCTGGTCTTGCCAAACGCATAGGCGCCGCCGTACGTGGGATTCGTCGGCATCTTCAGCACGGTGTTATATATCGGCAATCTCCAGACGACATGGCGACCCTCTGGACCGTAGCCGACCGCCGGCAACCCGATATTCTCCTGCCCGATCCAGAGCAAGACCTGCCTGACACTCCCTAACTCACGAAACTTCTGGAAGACCAGGCCGAGTGCTTCACGGATACGCTGGTCCGGATCGATCTCGATTCGATTGTTCGGGACCCGAACATAGCCAATTGGCACCGTCATGAATAACTCACTGCGTTTGGCCTTCTGGTCCAGTACGGCTTGGAAGCGCTGGCGAAACGTCGATAGTTCCATCTCCGGCAGCGTGCCCTTCATGCCCAGCAAAAGTCGGTCGTTAGGTTCCCGAGGATCATAAATGCCGTCCTCGTCGATCAGGATCGTTCCGACAAAGCCGACAGAATTCGAGCAGCGTGTGCCAGTCACGCCCATTGCGTGCCAGCCGGGAGACCAATTGCATTCGGCTCGCTTCCTCCCAGGTCATCCACGGCGGAAAGTGCGCACGCGTACCGGCCGGCTGCACGATGATCAGGTACGACTCGCCCCGATAGCGATTCATATCTATGACGTTGATGCACTCGCCGAAGCGCGGGCGAAACGGATAGCGAACGACGACATCGTCGCCTTGATTATGGGCAATATGTTGCTGGTTCGCC
>CALNPU010000323.1 GCA_940588625.1 uncultured Caballeronia sp. | reverse complement strand
TCGCTTCTCATTTGTCGCACGAGCTTCGCGCTCAAATTATCTTTCAGGCTTAGCGAGTTCAGGTCCGACCTGTCTTGCCATCACGCTCGATTGCCAACGCAACCTTTCTACGTCATCCTGCAAGCTTCAATCTTCCATACGGTTCAACTGATCAAGCCGGTTGTGCACTGACGTGCCCCTGGTTGTATGGCGTGCCATGTGCGAGAACTGCCCAGATTGTTCGGGCCATCTTGTTGGCAAGTGCTACGGTCGCCACGTTGGATGGTCGTCGTTTCTGCAACTGCTCAGCCCACGATCCGGCGTGCTTGCCATGGAAGAGCACGCTGCGTGCTCCGTGGATCAGCAACGTTCGCACATACGTGTCGCCGCGCCGGCTGATACCCAATAGCCGGATCTTCCCGCCAGTGCCGATCTGCTTCGGTACGAGACCGAGCCACGCGGCAAACTCCCGTCCGGACTTGAACGCCTTCGCATCACCCATCGTTGCAACAGTGGCCGTCGCCGTCAGCAGGCCAACGCCGGGGATCGCGGCGATTGCCCTGCATGCCTTGTCCTCTTTCATCCACGTTTGCAAACGTCGCTCAATGTCGGCGATCTGTTTGTCCAGTCGATCAAGGTCATTCTCGCGTAACGAGTCGATCAGCATCGCCGGTAGACGCTCGGCCAGCTTCGCCAGCACCCCGGGAATCGCTTTATCCAGCGCGGCGCGACTCTTGGCCATCACTTCGCCGTATATTCCGTCGGCAAGCCCCGCAGACTGTTGATCTGCA
Source organism: uncultured Caballeronia sp. (assembly GCA_940588625.1). Taxonomy (GTDB): domain Bacteria; phylum Pseudomonadota; class Gammaproteobacteria; order Burkholderiales; family Burkholderiaceae; genus Caballeronia. The sequence continues at coordinate 525 of CALNPU010000323.1, read as the reverse complement.
TCGTGCGGAACTCGATCTTCTGTTGCCGCAACCGATGCAGCGCCAATACAGCCTGCTGGGCTTCGGTCTTCACAGCGATGGGCTTGGTCGGCATCTGCGTGGCCATCCGGATCGCGCGGGCATCGGCAGGATCGTTCTTGTTGCCGATATTGAAAACCTTGACGAACTTCGCCGGCATCAGCTCGACCTGATGGCCCATCTCCATCAATCGCCGTGCCCAATGCTGGGCACCACCAGCAGGCCTCCATTCCGACGAGGCAAGGCTCGCGATTCGCAAAATGCTCGAGGAATGCGGCGCGCTTAAGTTGCTTGTTCACAATCTCGCCCGTGCCGGCATCCGCCCAGTGAAGCTGGAAGACGTTCTTCGCGATGTCCACCCCGACCGTCTTATACTTCATCTCGGACCCTCCGCTTAGCCCGTGAAAACCTCGATGATCTTCCATTTGGGCACTTTGATGCCGTCCGCCCGTTAGCGTCCGCCTCTTCGGCGTCACACACCTGGTAGTGGGGACGTTCATTCCATTT
>CALNPU010000322.1 GCA_940588625.1 uncultured Caballeronia sp. | reverse complement strand
TTCCCCGTTGAGCGCAAGCGCCCAATGGAGTTTTGATCGATGCGTTGGTGCAATGCCGCGTCGGCGTCGTGAGAAGGTGAAGGACTGCGGTACTACAACCGGTCATGTTGGGCTCGTTGCCCGGACCCTGATGAAAGACGAAAGACGCGCGCGAGGGCCTCGTTCGCTAATCGGGAAAGAAATTCCCCGTACGTAATCAGGCACCCCCCGCGCGGGTCCAACCCGCTTCACATCACCGCTGGCAGTGCAAAGCGATCGTCTACGTCCTCATGGTGTCCGCCGCATCTAGCAGGGCTGGCGCCCCGTGGCAGGCAGTCAAGGGTGCGCCCGGAGCTCACGCCGCAGCCGCTTGGTGCTTGAAGTCGTCACCGTATTTCAGGACTGCCCAGGCCAACCGCGCGTTTTTGGCCGTGATCGCGACGGCTGCGCGCCAGTAGCCACGACGCTCTATCAGGCTTCGTACCCAGCGGCTGAACCGGTCCTGCTTCTCTCCGATGTTGGCGATCGCGGAACGAGCGCCGAGCACCAACAGGCTGCGCAAGTAGCCGTCGCCGGCCTTCGCGATGCTGCCAAGCCGCTCCTTGCCACCGCTGCTGTACTGGCCTGGAGACCCACCCACGCGGCCACCTGACGGCCACTGCTGAAGTCGTGTCCAGCACCGATGCTGGCGAGCAAGGCACTGGCCGTGGTCGGGCCAATGCCGCGTAGTTGCATGAGTCGCCTGCTGCGCTCATCGTCGCGCGCGATTTCGCTGATCGCGCGGTCGTATTCCATGAGCCGGCCCTCGATGTTAGCGGCATGCTCGAGCAAATCGCCGATACAGCGTCTTGCCCAACCAGGCAATGCATCCAAATGGGGGGGATCTCTCTGCGCAGGCGTTCCGGGCTCTGCGGCAACACGACACCGAATTCGGAAAGCCGCGCAGCCGGTTGTAGATCGCGGTCCGTTCCTCCACAAACCCTGCCGCGTCCGGTGCAGGCAAAGCGTGGCCTGCTGATGTTCGTCCTTCAGCGGCACGAAGCGCATGCTTGGGCGCGTTACCGCTTCACAGATAGCCACGGCATCGGCCGCGTCGCTCTTGCCACGCTTGCCCGACATCCGGTACGGCGCCACGAGCTTCGGGGCCGTTAGTTTCACCGTGTGGCCGTACTGCTGGAACAGGCGTGCCCAGTGATGGGCACCGGAGCAGGCTTCCATGCCAATGACACACGGCGGCAATTGCGCGATCAGCATCACCAACTGATCGCGCGGAACCTTGGGCTTAACCAAGATCGGCTTGCCAGCTTCATCCACGCCGTGAACGGCGAACACATGCTTGGCGAGATCGATTCCGACGGTGACGATAGGCATGGACTTCTCCTCTTATTGGTGTGGTGAAGGTTCGAGGCTCCATCATGGCACCGTGACGCCGACCTGCGGCTTCCGCCGCAGCCGCGGGACGGGGAAGTCCCTTTCATTCG
>CALNPU010000321.1 GCA_940588625.1 uncultured Caballeronia sp. | reverse complement strand
ACCGTTTCCAGTGGTTATCCCCCTCTATCGGGCAGATCCCCAGACATTACTCACCCGTCCGCCACTCGTCACCCGAGAGCAAGCTCTCTGTGCTACCGTCCGACTTGCATGTGTTAGGCCTGCCGCCAGCGTTCAATCTGAGCCATGATCAAACTCTTCAATTTAAGTTTGATTTGCTTAAACAAGTTAAGCGGTGCTCATCTGTAAAACGTCATAATGAATTTCATTATGTGTTCACTCGTGAGGCTTGATATTTTTTACGTCCGGAGACGCTGATATCAATCCTGCGAGTGCCCACACAGATTGTCTGATAAATTGTTAAAGAGCAGTGCGAACAGTGCGTTAGCGTCCTGTCGCGAGGTGGCGTATATTACGCTTTCCTCCTGCAGAGTCAACCTCTATTTCAGAAGTTTTTCTCCGGCGGCGCAGTCTCCTGTGCCTCCTGACCCGTTTTCCGTTTCCGGTTTGCCGTGTCAGTGGAGGCGCATTATAGGGAACGGCTCAGATAGCGCAAGTGCAAATTGAGACTTTTTTTCTGACCGTTC
>CALNPU010000320.1 GCA_940588625.1 uncultured Caballeronia sp. | reverse complement strand
GGGGGGGGCGGATCTACGCAGCCGTCAACACCTCTCGTCATGTCGTTCGGCGAAACTCACGCCGTCTGCAAGCGGAATAGCCGGGTAAAGGTTCGCCGGCTCATGCCGACGCGGTGGCCATCATGTCAAGTCCGATTGCAATTGACGGAGCATCAAACAGCCGCCGGCACGCGCGCGCGAGACGAGGCATTGACGCTATTTCCGCGATGAGTAAATTCATTAGTTTGCCGGCGCGCCCATCGATATCGTAAATGGCAGGCAAATCGATGGCCTCCTCGAGCAATTGTTTAAGAAGCGCCGAAATGCCATACACGCAGCAATGATCCGGCATTCGCGAAGCACTTGCCTCATCCAGCGACATGAACGCATTGAGCATCGTTACCGATCCGCTCATCACTATTTCGTGCGCGACGCCGGGCGGGTATCCAGCAGGCTCGCCGAGGGGGAACGAGCCACCGACCTTTGGGCGTCGCCACGCTGATCGCACCGCAGGAGGCGAACGCGAACTGGCCCGCCGATGCGCATGTACTGGAAATGTTGAGCCGGCTGGGTAATCGTTTGCGGTTACGAGCACGCACGCTGCGCGGGACGTCCTCGAAGGGATCGACCAAAG
>CALNPU010000319.1 GCA_940588625.1 uncultured Caballeronia sp. | reverse complement strand
CCCAACGCCGGCGCGACCCAACGCCGCCGTTTTTTAGTAGTGTCTCGGATGTCTCGGATTTGCACCGCCGATAACACTGGTGAAGCCAAGCGCATTGGTATTGCGATGCGGGAGTCTCTGGCCAAAGGCCAGGCGGTGAATTTTTAAGCACTGGGGTAAAATCGACCCCTCATTAAGCGGAATCACTAAGCGGGTTCGAACAAGGCTCAATCTGATGGAGGAAGTGCACAAGGAAGTCGATGCGCGCGGGCTCACGTGCCCGCTGCCCATCCTGCGGGCGAAGAAGGCGCTGGCCGATATGCAGAGCGGTCAGATATTAAAAGTGTTGGCAACCGATCCGGGTTCGCAACGCGACTTTGCCGCGTTCTCGAAGCAGACGGGCAATGAGCTGGTGGAATCGACGTCGCGTGACAAGGTGTTTACGTTTTTGATGCGGCGCCGTTGATTGAGATCGACCAATAAAAAATGCCCATGGGTTTCAACCATGGGCATTTTTTTCGGCCGCAAACTGCGTGCTGGCCGGCTTATGGTTTAGCGCTTGGTGCTTAGTAGCCAAGCAGATGCGGCGAACACGTGTTCAGGTAATCCTGGAAATCCTTGGCCACTTCCGGATGCCGCAACGCGAACTCCACCGTCGCCTTCAAATAGCCCAGCTTGCTGCCGCAAT
>CALNPU010000318.1 GCA_940588625.1 uncultured Caballeronia sp. | reverse complement strand
CGGACCAACCCGGCCTTGTTCGAGGAAGCCGACGTGCTCGGCGCGAACGCTGCACCTGCTCGGGGAGGCCCCCCCAAACGAAGGTCGACGCGCACACGCGCAAAAAGCGTGGTCACCGCAAGCCGCTCGATCCCAATCTGCCGCGCGAGGTCGTGCGGCACGAAGTGCCCGCAGCCGAACGCTTTTGCACGAACTCGGCGAGCAGCTCGATGCGATCCCCGAGCAACTTCGGGCGATCCAACGCCAGCGCATTAAATTAGCCCGTGATCCTGACAGCGGCGTTGAGCACATCGTCACCCACCGGAACCTTCGCACCAATGTATTCGACGGTCTGATCGAATACGACAACGACTTTCACCTAAAGCCCGGCCTCGCGGAAAAGTGGGACCTATCGAAAGACGGCAAGACCCTGACGCTCAACCTGCGTCACGGGGTGAAGTGGCATGACGGCCAGCCGTTCACTTCCGATGTCAAATGGACCCTCGGAGAACGTCTGGAGAAAATACCATCCACGCAATCAGGCCCTGTTTGCCAACGCGGACCAGGTTGATACCCCGGACGACTACACCGTTGTCATCCACTTCTCCAAACCTTCGCTCGCGGTGCTGAGTTCACTCAATAGTGAACCGTTCCGAGTTTGGTGGAGGCTCGGACTCTTGAGAGAATGGAGCCGCGAACAAGTCGAACCAGTTTTCTGC
>CALNPU010000317.1 GCA_940588625.1 uncultured Caballeronia sp. | reverse complement strand
TCCTGCCGCCGCTACCACGCTCTGCACGTCCCCGAAACATGCTCCGAGGGGCGTCGTTCGCCGACCTCATACGTTCAGCGAACGCACCGGTGTAGCGTAGATGGATGACGTACATGGACGATTTCAACCGATGGAGAACGGGCCTCAATCTTAAGCCTGCAGCTCGGTGCGTCCGCTTTAAAAAGCGCGTGTTTCTTTCAAGTGCTTTTCCCATTCCCCCTGGTCGCTTAGTTCCTCGAAACCGAACGGACGGAGAAGAGATGCAACCGAAACGGGGTTCAAATCGGTCGCGCAGACAATGCGGCCGTACCCGGACTCCGGTGGCAAACGCTACGCAGGCTTTGATCAGCCGGCGGGCGATACTGCCGCGCCTCACACCCGGTTCCACTAACAACGCCGCAAGCCATGCGCTCTCAACTGACCCGCCTACCAGCAGGCTCGCGCCTACGCTAACGCCGTATTGCTCGGCGATCCAGCACCAGTTGCGAAACGGATCGGGTGCGGTCAGGTAATCCGCTACGACCATCGCTGTGCGAGTTTCCCGTTCGCGCTGCGCTTGCGTCCCGTCGGCGGGAGGCGAGAGCAGGCGCTGGACATATCCCATCGATACGATCAGTTGCGCGCGTTCTCCCGTGTTGACGGCTGCGTAAAAGACCGCGGCATAAACGGCGACAGGAGCCCGAGCGAATCGGTCAACAACAAAGGGGCT
>CALNPU010000316.1 GCA_940588625.1 uncultured Caballeronia sp. | reverse complement strand
GCGCGACCCAACGCCGCCGTTTTTTAGTAGTGTCTCGGATGTCTCGGATGTCTCGGATTTGCACCGCCGATAACACATCTGGCGTGCAATCGTCAGATACGGATTCAGCGACGTCATGGGGTCCTGGAAGATCATGGAAAGGCGGTTGCCGCGAATACGGTTTAGCTTTTTCGCCGACATGGTCAGCAGGGTCTCACCCTGATAGATCGTGCTGCCTTTTGCGCGCCCATTAGTCGCGAGCAACCAGAGCATGGCGAGCACGCTCTGGCTCTTGCCCGACCCAGATTCGCCGACAATGCCAGCGTGCTGCCTTCTTCCAGGTCAAAACTCACGCCGTTGACTGCGCGGACCACGGCGTCGGACGAGTCAAATGCAACTTCCAGATTACTTACCTTGAGTAGCGACATGGTGCTTACCGATCCTTCGGGTCGAGCGCGTCGCGCAGACCGTCACCAACAAAGTTGATGCAATACAGCGTCACCGACAACAGCGCCGCCGGGAACAGGAGAATCCAGGGCGCTGCTTCCATCACGCCAACGCCATCCTGAATCAAGACGCCCCAACTGGTCATGGGCTCCTGCACGCCGAGCCCAAGAAACGATAGCACGCACTCCGTAAAAATAAAATAACGCCAGGAACCGTTGTGTAAATCTTTCGATTACCCACAAGTTTCTTGTTTACTTTCGAAAGTTTTGTTAAGGAAGGTCTGCATAACCGTTTTTCGGA
>CALNPU010000315.1 GCA_940588625.1 uncultured Caballeronia sp. | reverse complement strand
ATCGAAAACCTGCAACCTCCGATGCGACCGATTTCGTTATTCCCGTGTCCACGCGTTTTGATACTGTCTGGAACATGAGGAGACGCACCTTAGCTGAACGTATTCAGCTTATTGCAGCGGCTCTTTCAGTGCGGCCGGCACGGGCAACGACATCACGTCGATGCCTTCTTCCATCAATGCGTGCGCATCTTCAGGCGTTGCGACGCCACGAATATTTCGCGCCGGCGCTTCGTCGTAATACATGCGCCGCGCCTCTTCAGCAAAACGGTCGCCCACGTTTTCCGTGTTCGCGAGAATTTCCCGCATTAACTGCAGCGCACGCGCCTGAAGCGCTTGATCGGCGTTTTGCAGCGGCTGGGCCACCTGCGTAGCGCTCGATCCCACAGCTTCCTTTTTACCCTGCTCCGAAAAGCTTGTCGACAAATTCAGGCGTGGCGCCGACGGCATGCGGCTCACCTCCGTTGTCGAGCACACCGGGCAAGCCACGAGCTTGCGCGACAACTGGGATTCGAACTCATCGGCCGAAGCAAACCAGCCTTCAAAACGATGGTCGTGTGAGCACTTCAAGTCGAGAACCTTCATGCTGATCGGGGCCTGCCAGAAAGTTTAGTCGCAAAAACGCGTTTTGTGAGCGACCGTTCGAAAAAAATATGACAATGCGACGGTTTGAGGTTGTGTAGAAACAAGGGCTATCCACTTAGGCCCCAATTTTCACATGCTGAGATTTCAGGTCTCGCGCGGAGATTTCGTCGCGATCTGG
>CALNPU010000314.1 GCA_940588625.1 uncultured Caballeronia sp. | reverse complement strand
CCCCCCATCCTGCCGCCGCTACCACGCTCTGCACGTCCCCGAAACATGCTCCGAGGGGCGTCGTTCGCCGACCTCATTTAAAACCAAAGAGGCGGCCCAAGCATAGTCGCACGAATACGAGAGCGTAATCCACAGACGGACATACATCAGCAAACATCCGCTCAGGTCGGTTTCGGCGCGTCCTTGGTGGCTCCGACTGGCTCATCGCCGATATCGACCGCGCTTACGACCCGATTTCGTCCCATGGCCTTTGCTGAGCTGAATAGAGCGCTGCGTCGGATCGTGCCATTAAATTCGGTAGCGTCTCGGCAGGTTGATATTCATCCACGCCGGCACTGAACGTGCACGTCACCTCTCCGCAAGGTACGGCCAACGTGGATGTGGCCAGATGCAGGCGCACACTGTTCACCAGGATGAGCGCGTCCGCAGATGTTTCAGGGAACAGGATTGCAACCTCTTCCCCGCCAAGCCGCCCGAAAATGTCTCCCTGGCGGATACCTTGCGACACGATCAAGGAAAAGAGCGTGAGCGCGCGGTCGCCGGTCGCCTGGCCGTGACTATCATTCACGGCTTTGAAGTTGTCAATGTCGAGGATTGCAACGGTGAACCGGGACTGTGTGCAGTTTGCACGCTCCAATTGCAACTGAGCCTGCGCCATGAACTCGCGCCGAACGAGCGCACCAATTGTTATCGGCGGTGCAAATCCGAGACATCCGAGACATCCGAGACACTACTAAAAAACGGCGGCGTTGGGTCGCGCC
>CALNPU010000313.1 GCA_940588625.1 uncultured Caballeronia sp. | reverse complement strand
CCAACGCCGCCGTTTTTTAGTAGTGTCTCGGATGTCTCGGATGTCTCGGATGTCTCGGATTTGCACCGCCGATAACAGCTCTTCAAGCTGCGCAACTTCACAGGCGGGACAATCGCTCTCGCGATCAGTTATGGGTTGTACTTCGGCAATCTCGTGCTGCTGCCGCTGTGGTTGCAGACCGACATTGGCTAAACCGCTACCGATGCCGGTTTCGTGCTCGCGCCGGTCGGCCTATTTGCGGTCGTGCTCTCACCGGTGGTGGGCAAGTTCCTGCCACGCATCGACCCTCGCAAGATCGCAACCGCCGCGTTTCCTCGTGTTCGCACTCGTGTTCTGGATGCGCTCACGCTATACCACAGGCGTGGATAACCTTCTCGCATGCCCACCTTGATCAGGGCATCGGCATGGCTGGATTTTTCATCTTGCTCGTGTCCATCACGCTGTCCGGGTTGCCGGGAAGCCAGATTCCAGCGGCTTCGGGATCGTCACACTTTGTGCGGATCATGTGCAACTCGTGGAGCAGGCTAACTTGTACAACCCGAACTTCACAGCTTCCATGTAACAGTTCGGTGCGGCCGGCTTCAGCCAGTCGCAGGGGTACGGTCTGTTCAATGCATGGCCACGCAGCAGGCCGCGCAGTTGGACGTTAACGACCTGTTCTATATCTCGGCAGGGATATTCGTCGCGCTGATCTGGATCACGAAACCAGAGCGATCCGGCGGCGGAAATTCGTAAGCATTCAATCTAGACCGGTTGCGGATTACGTTGACGCGCGAGAGGATCGACTGCTAGCGAACGGGATCGATGT
>CALNPU010000312.1 GCA_940588625.1 uncultured Caballeronia sp. | reverse complement strand
CGTATTGCTAAATACTGCCAGGTATTACATAAACATAGGTATTGTATTTTCGACACAGTAAGACTAGGACGTCGATGGGTAACCTGAGCCAGGTGCGCTTATCGCCTACATTCAGATTCAGATTTACCCAGAACTGTACACAATCACCCCTATTCCTCTTTCGGCAAATCTCTATACCCGGTGCCAAGTTCGTACGCAGGGTGTGTAAGAGAACTTGTGACAGGATGTTGCCCCGCGGCGCCCCCCTTCCCGCGTGATATCTCGGACGACATTGCTGTCAAATCGACGCCGCCCCGCTGATATGCGAGAGTGCTACATCCAGCGTGTTGATCTGCCACGCAGTAAGCTTGCCGACCTCCTTAGCTTGCGGCAATAGCAACATGGTATAGACGGTCAACGTGGTGACATGCCCAACCGTCGACAGGACCAGAAACAGAAGTAAGTTGCGGTCGAAAAGTGATCGCGGCTTGGTATGTCGCCGGGTGCTAAGCATGACTGATATCGGGTACAAACATGTAACCGATACCCCAGATTGTGCGTATACATTTAGGCGAGGAGGGATTGTCCTCGATTTTTCGGTGTATCCAAGACACCTGGACGTTAATTCTACGATTCATCGCTTCGCTATCGCGCCCCTTCATTTTGTCCTGCAAGTGATCGCGGCTCCAAAGCCGACGCGGATTGGCAGCAAATCGATCGAGCAGGCTCAGCAAATCAGATGTAATGTTGCCCAGACTGCCGCCGCGTTCGGCGGCGCGCAGCATCGGGGCCTGACTGGCCGGCGCGGCCCGGCTCGGATGGTCGGGGCCACGATGGTGACGA
>CALNPU010000311.1 GCA_940588625.1 uncultured Caballeronia sp. | reverse complement strand
TGCTAAAAGTTACGAAAGCGGTTTTCCCGGTTGCGGGTCTCGGTACCCGATTCCTCCCCGCGACCAAGGCCAGCCCGAAGGAAATGCTGCCCGTTGTCGACAAACCGCTGATCCAGTACGCGGTCGAAGAGGCCATGGCCGCCGGCATCACGGAAATGATCTTCGTGACGGGCCGCAGCAAGCGCGCAATCGAGGATCACTTCGACAAATCGTATGAGATCGAAGCCGAACTGGAAGCCCGCGGCAAGCAAAAGCTGCTCGATCTCGTGCGCAGCATCAAACCGAGCCACGTGGATTGTTTCTACGTGCGTCAGGCCGAAGCGCTAGGTCTCGGCCATGCCGTGCTGTGCGCGGAAAAACTGGTGGGCGACAACCCGTTCGCCGTGATTCTCGCGGACGACTTGTTGTACGGCACGCCGCCGGTGATGAGGCAGATGATCGAAGTCTTCGATCACTATCACAGCTCCGTGATCGGCGTGGAGGAGATCCCGGCTCAGGATTCCAAGTCGTACGGTATGGTCGACGGGAAAGAGTGGGAAGACAATATTTTCAAGCTGTCGGGTATTGTGGAAAAGCCGGAACCCGAAGTTGCACCGTCGAATCTGGGTGTGGTGGGCCGGTATGTGCTCAAGCCGCGCATCTTCGATCGCATTCGTGCCTTGAAGCCGGGCGCCGGTGGCGAACTGCAACTGACGGACGCAATCCAGTCGTTGCTCGCTGACGAACAAGTGCTTGCGTACAAGTATCACGGCACCCGTTTCGATTGCGGCAGCAAGCTGGGCTATTTGAAGGCGACGGTGGAGTTCGCGTTGCGGCATCCGGAAGTGGCCAAGGATTTC
>CALNPU010000310.1 GCA_940588625.1 uncultured Caballeronia sp. | reverse complement strand
ACAAATTCTCAACGCCGCAACGCGCAGGAAGCAAAAGGCCCGCACTCCGAAAAACAGGTTATGCAGACCTTCCCTAGGTTGAGTCCCATTGATTCGGCAAACACAAAACCAAAATATAGGCCACCGAAAGCGATGTCGATCGAAACCTCGCCGACACCAGTAGCATGGGTGGTTGTGCTGCCGACAAAGTAAGACGGTACATTCTCGAACCGCACTTCATTAACTATGCTGTCTTTAACGTAAGCTTCCAAATGAATTGGGCCATTGACAGTGTCGATTACAAATCGGGTAATCGGCTCTGTGATAGGGACTCGCCCCGTTTCCAAAACAGCCGCCGCCGCACAAAAAGTACTATCCCCACATCCATCAAACAAACCGTTCGCATGCGAAAACAAAAGTCCAAAATCCGCACCGCTACTAACCGGCTCCGTGATAATCGAACCTAGCATATTTCGATGTCCTCTAGGTTCACGAATGAGGCTTTCACGAATCCAACTCAAATTTGAAAGATAATAGTTCGCCTTCTCACGCATTTTTGTACCGCGAATGGTAGGACATCCTGCAATGACTGTCCTGCTTGCTTGGCCGTGGTGATGGTCGATTGTAGTAAGTTGGTTCTTGATATACATGACAATTTATCTCGATTAAGAATTGTGTGCAGTTGTGATCGACCGTTAAATGTTGCTCGATGCTGGAGCAGTCTACCGTTAGGCATTTTTATCAAACAACGTAGAATTTTTGGCATTAATGTCGGATTCGATTCAAGCCACTCGCCGAAAGCTAATTAGTTGACCCTGAAATTGGTTGGTGGCGAGCGGTCTAATCGCTAGGCTCACACGCGAGCGGCCGGGTTCAGCAGCAG
>CALNPU010000309.1 GCA_940588625.1 uncultured Caballeronia sp. | reverse complement strand
TCGTACACGCCGTCGGCGTCGCCGATAAGGGTATCAGTCATGGTACAAACAAAGGTCGAGCAGCCGGTACCAGTCAGAATTATTGCGCACCAGGCGCGACACCTCGAGTCCGAGAATGATGCCAGCGTGTCCGAGTGCGACTTCGGCGGTTATGCGCGCGAAGTCGCCACGGCGCGCTGTGGTGGCCCCCGAAAGCCCCAAGTCGTCGTCAACCACGCAGACCTGCTGCTCGGACCAGCCAAGGGTTATGGCCCGCTGAGCGAGCGCGTACTGGCGCTGCGTCGATTCACGATTGTTCTCAACTTGGCTGGCGCTGGACTGACGGATGTAGACGAACGCGGTGTGCTGCAAATGACTGGGGCTGATCTTGTTGGCGGCGTCACTCATCATCGTTTTCCCGTTGGTTCGGATGGCTTTGCGTCACGAGCGTTGCGATTGCTTGAGCGAGCGCGTCGATCACCGCATCGCGCGCCGTTGGGTCGAGTTGTTCCCACAGACTGCCCGCGTCGAACGGGAGATCCGTTAGGGGTAAGTTCAGTTGCATCGTGACTCTCCTGTTCCGTCTGGCGCAGTAAAGCGTCAATGATCAGGCGAGCGTGGAGTAGATCGGCAAGTGAGCCGATTGCGTCGGCTCACGATGCGGCGGCAGTGGAAGTGCCGTTGGTGGTTGAAGCGGAGAAATCGGTCCAATCGACGGGGATAAGGCCGCGCGACTCGTCGGGAAGGATCAGCAAGAGATGCGGCCGGCCGGCGCATTGCCGTCGGCTGATGACCTGGAGTCGCGTTCCTTGAAAGGGGTGGCTTGTTCGCGTGATGACGACCGATTCCGGAACGTCATGGAGAGGGGGTAGTCTGTCGTGGTTTCCTTCGA
>CALNPU010000308.1 GCA_940588625.1 uncultured Caballeronia sp. | reverse complement strand
GCTGCTGAACCCGGCCGCTCGCGTGTGAGCCTAGCGATTAGACCGCTCGCCACCAAAACCAATTTTGTTCAGGGTCAGTCAACTTAAGAATACTATTTTTTGCGTGCTGCGCTGCCATGCCGCGCGATTTCGGATTCCAGATCATTTTTAAGATCCGGGTCGAAGGCCTGAGGCAAATAAGGTGGCTGTGAAAATCGTGTAACTGTCTGATGGCTCATCCAGTACACATTTGTCTCGATATCTCAGTCACACTCAATTTACGAATGGTAAAAAAATGTCCGAGAAACTAATCGCTGCGGGTCTGTTGTCAATTGGCGCGCTCGCCGGTTGCTCGACCGCGTCCGGCCCGACTTTCAACGCTAACGAGATCCAGATGGCCAATGGAGCGCAGGTTTATCGCGTGGAATGTCATGGTTTGTTTGAAAGCGTGGCGGCATGCGTAAAGCAAGCCCAGAAAATCTGCGGTGACAAGCCCGCGTACAAGCTTGAGACCATGGGACGTCTGCGGTCCGCGTCTGAAAACTCGGGCGATCCGCGTATCTTGACGTTCCAGTGCGGCGCGCCCACTCAGCCGGAAGTTGCTCCGGCTCCAGTGCCGCAAGCCGCAGCGGAAATGCCCCGCCAGAACGACTTGAGCGGTGACGCCAATTTCGTTACCGACAGCGCTACGCTGACGCCGAAAGCAACCGACACGCTCGACGAGTTCGTGTCCGCCGCCCAGGGTGTGACGTTGCGGCGAGTCGTCGTTGCGGGCTACACGGATTCAACGGGTTTGGCTTCGCATAACCGCCAGTTGTCGCAACGCCGTGCGGAATCAGTGGCGCAGTATTTGAAGAGCCACGGCCTACGTTCGCAAAGCTACACGGCTCAAGGTTATGGCGCTTTGAATCCGGTTGCGTCGAACTCGACCGTATCCGTTCCAGGGGTTGTGTCAAAACGTTTTTTTAAAGCGGCTAGAATTTCTCCTCCGATAGCGGAGGAGGAG
>CALNPU010000307.1 GCA_940588625.1 uncultured Caballeronia sp. | reverse complement strand
GCGCCGCCCTTGGGCAGCGAGGCGATACCGACTTTGCCTTTGATCGGACTGCCGGGCCTGTTCGCGATGGACCAGGCGTACGGCCAGTTGCGCATGAAGACCGCGTTGCCCGCCTGAAACACGCCGCGCGCCTCTTCTTCGCCGTAATTCAGCACCGCCCGTGGGCTGATCGTGCCCACCCATTTCGCCGCCGAATCGAGCGCCTTGACCGCCGCCGGGTTGTCGACCGTGACACGTCCTTTCTCGTCGACCACGGCGCCGCCGTTGTAGCTGCTCACCCATTCGAGCGCATCGCAGGTCAGACCCTCGTATGCGCACCCCTGCCACACGTAGCCCCACATCTTTTCGTGGCCGGCCGCGCGCTCGGCGCTCTGGATCTTGCCCGCGGCGGAGTTCAGTTCGTCCCACGTGGCCGGCACTTTCAGGTGGTATTTGTCGAGCAGATCCTTGCGATAGTACAGCAGACCGGTGTCGATGAACCAGGGCATCGCGACCAGCCTGCCGTTCACGGTGTCGTTGGCCACGATGCTGGGGAAGGACTGGCCTTCCTGTCCCTTGCTGTACGCTTTCAGATCGATCAAATGGTTAGCCAGGATGCCAGGCCACACCGTGTCGATCTGCATCACGTCGATCTTGTCCGAACCGCTGCTCAACAGTTGCTGGTACAGCGCAAGGGTTTCGCTAGAGTTGTTCGGCATGCTGATGAACTCGACTTCATTGCCAGTTTTCTCAGCCCAACGCTTTACGGATACCTGACAAATATCCTGGTCGACGCCCGCGGCCCCGCACGCAATCCGCAGTGTCGCAGCTGTCGCCGGACCAGTTGCGAGCACCAGTGCCACCGTCAACAGGCCTGCCTTGATCTTTATCATCCGATGTCTCCGCCATTTTTTGTTTCGTGCGTGGCCCTGTTGCAAACAGACGCACCCAAAGCCGCAGGGGCGAATGTTGCCGGGCACTTGGGTATGAGACACCAGCCGGGTTAATCGGAAATTGCGGGAGAATGATGCGCCATTAACAATCGAAACAATT
>CALNPU010000306.1 GCA_940588625.1 uncultured Caballeronia sp. | reverse complement strand
CCCCATCCTGCCGCCGCTACCACGCTCTGCACGTCCCCGAAACATGCTCCGAGGGGCGTCGTTCGCGGATCGCTTACTATCAATAATACGATGGCCGTTCTAGTCGGATCTCCTGCAGGATGGTCGTGGCGATTTCCTCGATCGACTTATGCGTCGACGATAACCACTTGACCCCCTCGCGCTTCATCATCGCTTCGGCTTCGTTGATTTCATAGCGGCAGTTCTCCAGTGCCGCGTACTTGCTCCCCGGCCGCCGCTCATTGCGAATCTCCGCCAGCCGCTGTGGATCGATCAACAAGCCAAACATCTTTTCCCGGTACGGAAGCAACGGCGTCGGCAAGCGCCCACGCTCAAAATCTTCCGGAATCAACGGGTAATTTGCTGCTTTGACACCGTACTGCATCGCCAGATAAAGCGACGTCGGCGTCTTGCCGCTGCGCGACACACCGACCAGAATCACATTGGCGTCGGACAGATTGCGATTCTGACCGTCGTCGTGCGCCAGCGAAAAATTGATCGCCTCGATCCGGTTCTTGTATTCGTCCGTATCCGCGTTCTGGTGCACACGGCCCATCGCGTGCGTCGACTTGATATCGAGTTCCAGTTCCAACGGCTCGATAAACGTCTGGAACATGTTCAGCACCAGCGCATTCGACCGCTGCACGATTTCGTTGGATGCGCTGTCCACCAGCGTGGTGAACACGATCGGCCGGCGGCCATCGAGCGACACGGCCTCGTTGATCTTCGCGATGGTCGCATGCGCCTTCTCGGTCGAATCGACAAACGGCACGCGCACGAGCCGGAATTTCTGGTCGAACTGGGACAGGATCGAATGCGCGAATGTCTCGGCAGTGATCCCTGTGCAATCGGAAACGATGAATACGGTGGGCGGCATGGGTCGTGAAGTGCATGAAATTACGTGAGTAAAGTGAAACGAACAAACGAACTGCCCGTGATTATCGTCGTATTGTCGATTAACGGTAAGCGATCCGCGAACGACGCCCCTCGGAGCATGTTTCGGGGACGTGCAGAGCGTGGTAGCGGCGGCAGGATGGGG
>CALNPU010000305.1 GCA_940588625.1 uncultured Caballeronia sp. | reverse complement strand
AAGATGGCGTTGTTGCATAAATCGAATTTGGAGGCAAAGGCGTTCCTTTTATGCTGAATTCAGGTAATGCGAACGGAGTGCGGGCGAGCGAGGGCCGTCATGCGGTTGAGCACGCCCACGCGGATCGCGACTTCGGTTGTCTGCGAACCGATGCGTCGCGCCCACAAGCGATTGCCCGCGAGCGTCTTGAGCCGGTCATCAGGTTCTCGACGGGCGAGCGCCAGTGGTAGCCGCTGCACTTCTTCCATTCGGAGCGGCCGCCGTTCGTGATCGTGTCGATGGCCCTGTTGCGCCAGCCTGCGCCGGGCATGTTCTGCGGCCAGGGCGCGCCTTCGCGCGGCGATCGTCGTAGGCAGCGTTTCGTGTCGTACCGCCGTCGCCACCGATGATTTCAATCGGCATGCCGGAGGGAATCTGGTCCAGCAGATCGGGCAACACGCGGGCATCGTCGACATCCTGATGCGTCATCAGCGCAGCGCATACCTGACCGGCCTTCGCGTCCATTGCCAGATGCACCTTGCGCCAGGTGCGGCGCTTCGAATAGCCGTGTTTGCGCACTTTCCATTCGCCTTCGCCGTACAGCTTGAGGCCGGTGCTGTCGACGACCAGGTGCAACGGCTAGGCGGGCAGCAGTACCGTCAGCGTTTGTGCACGGCGGCTCAGCGTGGAATAGTTGGGCACCGGCAAATTAGCGAATGCGAGTTCGCGCAGGCTGTGCGCGAAACCCTGAAGCACCCGCAACGGCGGGCGGAAGACCTGCTTGAGTCCGAGCAGCATCTGGATCACTGCGTCTGCATAGATGCACGGGCCTGCCGCGCTTGCGCGCGCCGGATTCAACCGAGTCAGTCGGGACGGTTTCGTCGATCCACATCGTTACGTTGTCTCTGGCAATCAGCCCCGCGTTGTATTCCGAGCAGTTCCTGACGCGGTAGACGCCCCTGGGCTCGATTGTCTAGCGTTCGTCCTTGCGCATCTTCCCGCCCAAAGGTCGAGAATCAACGCAGTTCCGCCCGAAGTTAACAGACCCACTACAAGCGCTGTTGCGCGTATACGTCAGTTCGCTCGACCGACTGATTTATGCAACAACACCATCAG
>CALNPU010000304.1 GCA_940588625.1 uncultured Caballeronia sp. | reverse complement strand
TCCACGTGGACAGGTAGCATCGGAAAATCACTCGTTCATTGCTAGGGCATCCTTCAAGAACCGCATACGATTAAACGTGCCCGGCAACCGGAACGCGCCGTCATCCCCGGCCCGATCCCCATTGATGGGACCAAGATTAGGCCGATCCAGGCACATCGTTCCACTGGCAAAGTTCATAGTTGCTGCTCCGCAATATCCTGCCTATAACCGTCGCATTACCTACCTGGTTCAGGGGAGTGCGTCATGGAAAGCGCTTCATTCGGCAAGGAAACCTTGCATCCTCTGCCCTCGCCCGCCGTGGAAGCTTGTTCGTGCACCCCCGACGCGCGGGAGGGACGCGATGACGATGAACGCCTCGTTGTCGTCGTGGGTCCCTGTTCGATTCACGATCCGGAGGCAGCGCGTGTCTATGCGCAGAAACTCGCGGCAGAGCGAGTACGCCTTTCCGACGATCTCGAAATCGTCATGCGCGTCTACTTTGAAAAGCCACGCACGACCGCACGACCATCGGCTAGAAGGGCTTGATCAATGATCCACGGCGGATGGCAGTCACCGTGTGAACAGCGGACTGAGGATCGCACGCTCACTTCTGCACGACATCAACGCAATGGGCCTGCCATCCAGCGACGGAGACCCGTTTACGCACACCTATTTTTCGGATCTGGTCAGTTGGGGTGTGGTCGGTGCGCGCACCACAGAATCGCAGACGCATCGTAAGATGGCTTCCAGCCTCCCGATGCCGGTTGCATTCAAGGTACCGACGGCGCAACCCAACCTGCGCGTCGCGTCCCCATCACCATATTTCAGTTAACCTGAACGAATCGATCTGCACTGCCGTCTCACATGGAAATCCGTTCGGGTATCTCATGCTGGGCGGCGGCAAGCAGCCGAACTACGATGTAGCGAACATCCATGCGGCGGCCTGGCACCTGGCAAGCGCGAATCTCAGGCAGCGGCTCTTCATCGACGCGAGTCATGACAGCGCGCGTCAGCATCGCAACCAGATTGCCGTGTGCTTCGATATCAGTGCGCAGGTCGCTGCAGGTAGCCCGTACATCGCGGGCATCATGGATCGAGTCCAACCTTGTAGAAGGCCGTCCGTCAGGACATAGGGAAGGTCTGCATAACCGTTTTTCGGAGTGCGGGCCTTTTGCTTCCTGCGCGTTGCGGCGTTGAGAATTTGTTG
>CALNPU010000303.1 GCA_940588625.1 uncultured Caballeronia sp. | reverse complement strand
CGACGCCGACGCGGCATTGCACCAACGCATCGATCAAAACTCCATTGGGCGCTTGCGCTCAACGGGGAAGCCCTTGTAGTACCGTTTGGCGGATGCCTCGACCGCCGCTGCATGACGTCACAAGGTTTTATGACGCGAATAGCCCTAGCCCACCGACCTCCCCCGCCTCCCTACAACGATTCTGTTGCAGACCTCATTCAAGGATCAGACAAACGCCATCTTCCCTGCATGACCCTGCTTGTCGGCTATGGAAGTTGCTAACATCCAGAGCCGCCCTCGGATCCGCGTCCCGCCGCAGAACCTCGACCGACGTACAAGAAGAAGCCAGCCCCATTGCTTCCAACCGTGCGCGCAGTATGCCACCGCCCTGACAACGAGAGTGCGCCATCGTTCAGCATTTTTATGAAGATTGGGTTCCAGAGCGTATCATCACAGCCGCGAGCATCATCGTTCAGCACCTTCGTGCAACGTGGAAACGAGAGTGTCAGTCAGGCGCTCTACCCATTCGGCTCGCACGAATCTTTTCAGTCATATTTCTCACTGAAAACATATATGTTCAGTCCCGTCGCACTTTACGTTGTCGGAATCATGTCCGGCGCGATTAGCGTAGTCGTATTCGGCTCGCTGGTGCGGTCCGGGATACCCGGGTTGTTTCGCTGGGTCAGTGCAAACATCCTGACTGTGGCCGCATTGGTTGCGTTGGCGCTGGATGACACTTCGCCTGCACCACTCACCATTGTTGTCGCGAGTTCGCTATTCGCCGGCGCAGCATTCCTTGTACTGCAAGGTTGCCGATTATTCTTCGGCCTTTGACCTTCGCGGCTTCATGAGGTGTTGGCGTTCACAATGCTGGTGATCGGCGTTGTTTACTGGACCTATCTTTCGCTAAACGAAGTTGTCCGGGTTGTCCTGATGTCCAGCTTTCTCGCCTACGTTCGTCTGTCGGTGAGTTGGATAACCTACACTCGGAGACCGCCGCATCGACCCGGATACAGCTACCAATTCGTAGCGATTGTCGCGCTCGGCGGGCTCGTTCACATTGCTCGTGGGCTCGCCGCTCCTCGGCTGGAAACATCACACACGGTTTCTAGAGCCAACGCCGCTGACCATTGCGTTGCTTGGGCTCGGCATCATCACCCTGCCCTGTCTCTCGATCCAGTGAACGGGCGGTCAGAGAGCGACGCCAGATGGCGGCGCCGATCGGAAATGCGAAACGATCTTGTTCTGCAGGCC
>CALNPU010000302.1 GCA_940588625.1 uncultured Caballeronia sp. | reverse complement strand
TAGTGGTCAAATTATTTCGGACAGGCCGATAGGTTCTTTCACCGTCGGTTTCGGCTCGTAGGCGGCGGGTGACAGATAGCCCAAAGTCGAATGCAGGCGTACGGCATTGTAGAAGCCGACGATGTACTGATCGATGTCGCGCCGTGCCTCGTCGTGGTTGGCGTACTGACGTTGCCACACGCGCTCCATTTTCAGGTTCAGGAAGAACCGCTCCATCGCCGCATTGTCCCAACAATTTCCCTTGCGGCTCATGCTGCAAACCACATGCTGCTGCTTCAGCAAGGCCTGATATTCATCGCTCGCGTACTGGTTGCCCCGATCCGAATGCCAGGACTAGTCCCGGCGCCGGCCGACGCTGCTGCAGCGTGTCAGTGCCGACATGACCAGTCCGGCCGGCATGGCGGGCGCCATGGACCAGCCAACCACCTTAGGTGAGAACAGGTCCAGCACGACCGCCAGATACAGCCAGCCCTGCGCCGTGCGGATATACGTGATGTCCGAAACCCATGCACGATTGGACTCGGCCACGTCAAACTGTCGGTCGAGCACGTTCGCGGCCACAGGTAGCGTATGCCTGCTGTCGGTCGTCGAGACGAACTTGCGCCTCCAACTCGTGCGCAGGCCGGCTTCGCGCATCAGCGTACGCACCCTGTAACGACCAATACCTAGCCCTTGCTCCCGCATCGCATGCATCGCATCACACGCCGGCTACCATAGCTCGCGCCGCTGGCGGCGAATGCTGCCTTGACGTGGGCCCGCTCCTGCAGACTCTTTGCACTGGGCTTTGCGCGCCGGTGTGCATAGTAGCCAGAGCGGCTCACCTGCAAAACCCGGCACGCATTACTGACTGACACGGCCTCCTGTTGCAAATGCATTACCACGCGGTAAGTCGCTTCAGTTCCCGCGCAAAGAAGGCCGGCGCTTTTTTTAGCAGCGCATTGTCCTCTCGCAATTGCCGGTTCTCGGCTTCAAGTTGCCGGATGCGCTGCTGTTCCGCCGTAAGCGGTTTGCCCTTGCCGGGACCACCAGCACGTTCCGTATCATATTTGCGCCACCCAGCGCCGCACGGCTGTCTCAACAAGGTCCATCGACCGGCTGACTTCACTGACCGATAAACCTTGGTCTCGTACCATCCGGTACCACTTCCAGCTTGAAGCTGGCGTCAAATTGTCGGCGCCTTCTCGTCATCTAATGTTTTCCCCGTCGACTCAGGATTGTCCTCCCATCGACCTGTCCGAGGAAATTAGACCACCACA
>CALNPU010000301.1 GCA_940588625.1 uncultured Caballeronia sp. | reverse complement strand
GGCAACTCGGCAATCCTGCTGCTGTGCCGGTATCGACTTAAACTAACCAGCACTAACCAGCCTCCACGATTCCCGGGCGGTTCAGTACTCCTGGGGGAAAATACGAAACTCGATCTTGGTTTTGAGGCACATAACCGGTTCGTCGATACGGTCGAAAGGCGGAATGGCGTGTGGAAACTGGTTAAGCGGCAGAGCGTATATGACATGGCATATTTCACGTTCCCTGTTGGCGTGGTGGAGAGTGAGCGTGACGTCGTCGCGAAGTATCCGCGAGAATATGCTGTGCTCGCTTATTTGCTGGAAAAAAGTGGTTTCCCGGTCAGACGCATCTTTGCGACCAGCGGCAGCGAACTTGAGCGGGCAATGAAGGTCGATGCGCAGAAGTGGCTTGCTGCTTGATGGAAAGTGATCGCTTACGTTGAAGCTGAGGCCTCCCAAGACGGTACCGCTGTTCAAGATGAGTTTAGCGCACGCTTACGGTTAGCTGCTTGATCGGTGCACTTATTTTCATAGGCTAGGGCCTCACGCATTTTGCGGCCTCGTTTCGAGGTGGGTGGGCGACGAGGTTCTCCGTGCATACATGGTTGGAGAGTGGTTGTCCGCGGATAACGCGGGGTGCCCCTTGGGCAGGTTCAGTCACTGGTGGCGAAACGTGTGGGTATCCGTGTTCGGAGAAAGAGGGTTTCACACATCCTTCGCTCTGGCGAGCACCGTGCTTTGGGGGTACCCATGTATTGGGACTACACGCTGTGGACACTTACGTGCCCGCGTTCTGAAAGCGTTTTCTTTGCTTCGTTTCTTTGTCGCTTTGGTCAAAGAAATGACGCGCTGCCACGCGCAGTGGCTAATAGTGATAAAGAAATTAGCTCACTCAGGCAGACCACTAACGCCGAAAGCAGCAACCCGGCATTGACTCAAACCGCTAACGCTGGAACCTGGCAACCCGGCACCAACCCCGACCACTATCCCACCAAAACCTCCCAAACCCGTCCACCGGCGCGAGCAAAAAACCAGCCGATGTCTTAAGCCAGCTTTATAGCGATAGCACCCGCAAGATAATCGCTGCAGCCGCCGGCCGCCCCATCCAAACCGCTCCTTGAGCACGACCACCGACAAGCCTGTCGCAAAGACAATAGCAGTCTCGCGCCGCGACCATGGCGATCGGCCCCTGCGTCATGGCCCAGAGCACCAGGAAGTTGAGGTCGGCGAACGACGCCCCTCGGAGCATGTTTCGGGGACGTGCAGAGCGTGGTAGCGGCGGCAGGATGGGGGGG
>CALNPU010000300.1 GCA_940588625.1 uncultured Caballeronia sp. | reverse complement strand
GCCGCAATCGAAAACCTGCAACCTCCGATGCGACCGATTTCGTTATTCCCGTGTCCACGCGTTTTGATACTGTCTGGGCCAATAGCGGACCAAAAGCCAGGCCAATGCCAAAGCTCGTACCGAGCATGCTGAACGCGCGATTACGGGCATGACCGTCGAACTCCTAGGCAAGCGCGACGCGGCGCTGCTCGAGAGAGACGCAGCGGCGGCTACGCCTTGAGTTGCCCGCAGGATATCCAGCCACAGAGTCGACGGCGCAAAACTCATTGCAAACGATGTGACGATAAAGCCCCCCAGCCCGAGGACGAAAAGGCGCTTGCGGCCAAACTGGTCTGCCAGTGCCCCGGCCGCCATCAGCAGGCTGCCAAAACTTAGCATAAAGGCGTTGGTGACCCACGTAAGCGCAGGGCTTCCGCCAAGGTCCCGGCCAATGGCGGGTGTAGCGACGCCCGAAAAGGCTAGCGGCAATACGAGTGCGGACAGACGGCGGCGAGTATCAGCAGCTTGGTTCGATCCGTTCCATGAGACGTTGCGGTATTCATTGCTGACTCTATCGAAGAGGTTGAGAATCCTGGCAGAACAGTATGGCTGGCGGATACTGCGAGCCGTCCAAACGCGTCATTGTGGATAGTCTCCGGCTCAGGATAAACAGCGCCGCAGTGGTCACAGCGTTGCCCTGCAAGCGACAATCCGCTTGCCTTCACCGCGCACGTGACTGTCTCCCGAAAAGCGACGCAGCGTCTCTCGAGCGCGTCTTCTCACTTCATGCACATCCGCGTAGCATTGCTATTCAAAGACGCGCTTCAATGCGACTACGACACGCTCGAACCAAGGAGGCGAATTCTGATGCAAGAAACCCGAACCATGGCGGTACTTTCCCACGCACCGCTGACAGCCCTGGCCAAAGAACACACGGCGAAGCTTTTTCAACCGCAGCGAATCGGCGCACTGTTGCTGAAGAACCGCCTAGTTATGGCGCCGATGACACGGACCCTGGCCCCCGCCGGCATTCCGGGTGAGGCAAACGCCACTTACTACCGCAAGCGTGCGGCCGGTGGTGCGGGTCTCATCATTACGGAAGGTACATGGGTACCGCACGACGCTGCGTCGAACGAAGTCGACGTCCCGCGTATATATGGCGTCGAAGCGCTCGCGGGCTGGAAGAAGGTGGTCGATGCGGTGCACGCCGAAGACACGCCCATTTGTGAACGGGCGGTCAGAGAGCGACGCCAGATGGCGGCGCCGATCGGAAATGCGAAACGATCTTGTTCTGCAGGCC
>CALNPU010000299.1 GCA_940588625.1 uncultured Caballeronia sp. | reverse complement strand
TCTCGTCATCTAATGTTTTCCCCGTCGACTCAGGATTGTCCTCCCATCGACCTGTCCGAGGAAATTAGACCACCACATTTTTTAGCGAAGCGCGGCACCTTATCGACGACCTCGGCATTGAGTCAGACTAGCACTTCTATCCGCCGTCGCTTATACAACCGCCCTTTCTCCTCTTGTTAAGCCTTCGCGAAAGCAAAGGACTGCGACTTATCCGAGAACTCTGTAATCACTCTATCGCTGCCTGGCGTTGGAGTCGCACCCACCCCGCGCACTACTTTCCGGCGACGCCCTTACCTTTAACAGTGGACTTTGGAAGCGGCACCACGTGAGTTCTGGGAGGACCACCAGGTCTACCAATGGTTTCGCGGAATATGGGGGACCAACGCAGTGTGTTCTGCCCTTATGGCCCTGGAGTCGTGGGTACTTCAGCGGCTAGAAGCAGACGCAGACTTCCCTGAGCTCTTTGGCAAGGTGGTAGATGGGCACAACTCCGTTGCCATCCTGGGTATGGCCGTGAGCCTGTGCCTCGCTTTTCCGCAATCTTCACTCGCACAATCGGCGCCGCTCGTTACCTGCCCGCATCTTTGGGGCTGGGATATTGCCCGGTGGATGGGCGACCGCCTTCCAGCCAGCCAAATGGGAGGCTGGCACCGTCACCGGTATCAGTTGACCGCGAATAAGCAGTCAAACGAACGCCCGCATCGAAAGCGCGATATCCGCGAACTGCTCCCTTATCTGGTTTTCGGCGGCGATGAGAGCCTACAAGCCCAGGTGCTTGCCGGGGTTGCCGCGTTTCCTCAGCATCTTCCGTTCGAATACGAGGAAGAGAAAAACGATAGCAGCAAAATCACAGAACTGACCGAGAAAATGACCGTGTTTGCAAAGCGAGGCGACCTTGAAAACTGGCGGGTGCAGCAGTCGCACGATGGCGACGGCTACCTGTGGCGACGGCTACCTGATCTGGTGCGACCCACCATCGATCCACGCCCACAGGTTCAAGGAGCACTCTGATGACCATGCCCGGCTCAACGAATATTTTGCCCTTAATCTATGGGCAAATGATGCACTCGAAAAAGGCCTGCCCAATCCGAAAATCTCCATGTCTGACGCCTGGGAGCAAGTACGGGCCATCGACGATGAAAACGACTTCGAGTCGACGACCGACTTTCATCATGAGTAACGTGCTGCGGCCATCGCCGGTGTGGCGTTTGTAAGTGCTCGATTTTCGGCGTTTATCGGCAGCGGTACGAGAGAGGAGCACGGGTTGAGAGAGGAGGCACGGGTG
>CALNPU010000298.1 GCA_940588625.1 uncultured Caballeronia sp. | reverse complement strand
CGATCATGTCCGGGTTGTTGAGCGTCGCGATCATCACGGGCGCAGCCTTTGCGGCGATTGGCGCAATCGCGGCGACAATAAACACGCCGCTGCCTTGGCGCGGCTCGACCATGCTTTCGTTCTTCAGCCGCAAGATCGCTTCGAGGATGACCGTGCGGCTTACCCCGAACTCCTGCGCAAGCACGGCTTCGGTCGGCAACTTGCCGCTTTTTACGAAGCTGCCCTTTTCGATTTGCAACTGAAGCTGCTGCGCGACCGTGTCGCTCAAGGCTTGCGCAGAAATCTTCTCGAACATTCATGATTTATTAGAATTACATAATTATTTTACAAATTTGCTAACTTATCGAGATACTAGAGATAACCCTGAGAACGGCCTGTGTCATTGGCCGATTTCTCTTGCCGCACAACCTGATCGTAATTTTTCTCACATAGGCGTGAGAATTGTTCGTTTGGCGTGTTCCGGCCCCACGCTTACGATGACAGCCATACAGCGAACCACCACGTGTTCTCTTTTTGTCGTTTCACGACGGACTGAACCATCTCGCGCCACAGCAGCGTTACGATGGCTCCGCGTCGCGACCCCACTGTGCTCGACGCCCTCAAATGAATCCTATAAATATCGTCCAGTTGCTCATCCTCGCCGCTCTGTGGGGAGGCTCGTTCCTTTTTATCCGCGTCGGCGTCACCGACCTTGGCGTCGCGCCGTTAATGGCGTTGCGCGTTGGCATCGGCGCGTTGTTCCTGCTGGCCGTACTGCTCATGCGCGGCTCCTTGCGGGTCATGCGCACCCATGCATGGCCGTTTTTTGTGCATCCTGAACTCGGCCGCGCCGTTTTGCCTCTTCGCCTTCGCGGAACTCACACTGTCGGCGAGCGTGACATCGGTGATCAATGCCACCACGCCGCTATGGGGCGCAATCGTTGCATTCCTGTGGCTGAAAGATCGCCTGACCGGGCTGCGCATTGTAGTAGGGCTTGTGATTGGTTTTGTCGGTGTGGTCGCGCTGGTCTAGAATCAGATGGATGGGGGCGCCAGCACAGGAGCGAGCATGACGCCGGCGGCCACCGCACTTGCCGCGGCCGCTGTGCTTGGCGCCACGCTGCTTTATGGGATCGCCGCGAGCTTCACGAAGCGCAATCTCAACGGTGTCGACTCGCTCGTGGTCGCCACCGGCACCATGACCGCCGCCACCGTCGTGCTGCTGCCATTCGCGGTGTTCGGCGGCTGTCGATGGCGGTCGGGAGCCGCGCAAATCCGGCGACGTGCGGTTCGACGTGATGCCATGAACGCGGCATC
>CALNPU010000297.1 GCA_940588625.1 uncultured Caballeronia sp. | reverse complement strand
CGGCGCGAGGCACGCCACGCGCCTCCACCGGGCGCGATCCGGTTGCCCGAACACGTGCAGCAAGAAAAACACGCTCGTGACGCCCCATCGGCTCGACATTTACGACCAGATCGCGGGAGACGCCGATGAACACGCCTGATGCACTACAAACCCGCGCGCACGCCTTGCGCCTGTATGGATTACTGGCGCTTCGGCCTGACGCGGTGTCCGAGCAGTGGATTGCGCCTCTGCTGCAGGGGGAAGAGGACGGGCGCGGACGTCGTTCTCTGGAGCGACGCATTCGCGATGCCCGCCTGGGCAGCTTCAAACCGTTGGGCGACTTCGATTGGGCGTGGCCCAATCGGTGTGATCGTGCCGCCGTCGAAGAGCCGTGTGGCTAAGGCCGAGAAAAAGACGTCATGACGCGCTATCGGGCGCCCGCCTTCCGGGATCACCCGCAGGCTCGGCTTCCCGATCCCGGACAACCGCTCCGCCGAGCAAGCGCTCGCCGTCGGCGGACCCATCGACGATCTGCGCGAGCGGATCTGCTCGCACCCAGCTCGCCCTGCACGAGCTACGGCGCGAACAAGCCGCGCCTCCCGTGAACACTCACCTGTTACGTCACATAGACGACGTTGTAGACGGGAGAGCTGGGTGGGATCGTGTAGATCACTCGTGTAGATCACCTGTGGCACGACACTGGTCGTTTGCCACGCGGACCACCCGGCGAAGCGGAATCGAACCACACGCCTTGCGAGCATATAAGTAATGGTGCTGCTCCACCTTGATCACTTTCGCAGGGGTGTTCGATGCATAAGACATCGAGGTTCCGGGGATCGGATCGAAAGCAGGTTCGCCGCTATATGAAACTGAAACCTTGACCGCGGCCGCCGCTGCGGTTGGGTTGATCTCGACCGTGGTGGGAATCTGGGCGAGCAATACCGCGTCCTTGGCTTCAGGTGTTCCCGGTACCGAACTCAACACTCTCCCCACGGGGCTATTGAGCGGGATCCTGGCAAAATCCGCCGGTAACTGGTTTGTCGCGTAAGTCCATGGGCCGGTCGGCCCAGGCGCCGAAAACCAGCGTCCGGCACTCAGGTAGTAATACGCGCCGGTTGGCGAATAGACAAACAAATCGCTCGGTATTGGTAGCGAAAGTGAGCTTCGTGCCGGAAATCGAAATAAAGACAGGCTTGCCGGAAAAAGTAACCAGTTCTGCGGGCACTTGGCTGTAATACACCGCTGGTATACACCGCTGGTGCTTTTCCTGAACCGCCCGGGAATCGTGGAGGCTGGTTAGGTGGAGGCTGGTTAGTGCTGGTTAGTTTAAGTCGATACCGG
>CALNPU010000296.1 GCA_940588625.1 uncultured Caballeronia sp. | reverse complement strand
GGCAGCAATGCTAACCCGCCTAGATGCTCCACCCGAGACCAGCCGCAGCCTTACGGAAAGTCATACTGTCTGTTGGTCGCGGTGCCGTCGGCACGTAACTCGGGCGTCAGCGTGGAAAACGTCAGCGCGCTCAGCGGCACAAAGACGAAACCCAGACCAAAACCCTAGATCACGCCAGGTCACACGATGTCAGACACCGATAGCACCAGCGTTGTAATGCATCATCTGTCAAAGCGCAAACGCCGAAATCAAAAAGCTCGCGAGCAACAAAAGACGCGTCGGTGCGTCGTAACAGCCGGTTGGCGACTAGCATGGCGACCATTGCGCCCGCGCCGCTCGGCGCCGTGACCAGACAGGTTGTGGCGACCGGATAGTTCATCAGGTTTTGCAACATGGCAGCAACGCGCGCGTCGCGTACATTACCGCGCCGATCACGAAGATAAAAAACACGCCAGTCGCGAAATTGCGGTCCTTCAACAGTTCATACTTGAAAAACGAACGCTTGCCGGCAGTGCCGTGTGCACAAGAAAAAAGATAAGGCTCAGGACCGCCGGAGTCGCTTCGATGCGGATTTTGACCGAGCCGAACCAATCGAGCTGCTGGCCTTGATCGAGCAAGGCCTGCAATCCACTGATCGCCAGACCCAGTGTGGCGAAGCCAAACGCGTCGAATTTCACGCCGAGCTTCGCGGCCCGCGCCAGCAGGAACGTCAGCACGCCAAAAAGCGCAAACGTGCCAATCGGCACGTTGATGAAAAATACTCAGCGCCAGTTGTTGTAGCTGTCGGTTAACCAGCCGTTGTAGCTGTCGGTTAACCAGCCGCCGAGCGTGGGCCCGACCATCACGCCCATGCCCCAGACGGCCATCACCTGACCCTGCTTTCCGCGCGGATTGATGTCGTCGAGCAGGATGGATTGCGAGAGCGGCACGAGCGAGGCTCCGAAAATCCCCTGCAGCAATCGCGACGCGACAATCTGCGCAAGACTCTCCGATAACCCGCACAGCGCCGACGCAACCGTGAAGCCGGCAATTGAGATGACCAGCATCAGCCGGTCCGACAACCAACCGGTAAGCGGCGTGGCGATTGCCGCGGCAACAATGTACGACGTCAGCACCCACGTGATCTCGTCCTGCGATGCCGACAGCGTGCCCTCCATATGGCGGCAACGCAACATTGGTGATCGATCATGCTGTCGAGCGTCTGGATCAGCGTTGCAAGCATGATTGAAACCGTGCGCATGGGCCGTTGTTAGTGTCGGATTTGCACCGTCGCTAACAGACCTGGCAGGAATGGCTCTACGTGGCATTCGTGATCGACGTATACGCCCGACGCATCGTCGGCTGGCGCGTCGGCG
>CALNPU010000295.1 GCA_940588625.1 uncultured Caballeronia sp. | reverse complement strand
TCGTGGTTCCAGCAGCTTCGGCCACGCGCCCTATAAATCCTCTGGCTCAATCGACGCGGCTTGACCCTCGTACCGGGCCACCAAACCACGGCCAGAGTCGTGCAGAACATTTCGCTATGGGACGCTCCGTTTGGAACCGCAACCCGGCGTATCGGGATGCGCTCAAAGAGCGGATGAGGACTGAATGGCGAAAGCCCGATGGCGGCGACGTGGACAAGGGATGAGGCCATGTTCAGCCAATCGGAATATGAAGCGCTGATGCGCCTCATGACGTATGCAACGGGTTATGTCCCCGATAATCAGCGCATTGCCCACTGACTGCAAGAGTGGGAACAGTCGAGCAATCCTCGGGCCATCAAAACGAGGGGGCCGGGCCTCGCCTTCGATCACGCCAGGGACGTACAGACAACCGCCCAGGCAGCGAAGCGGGCAGGGGCGAAGCCCTCCCCTCGACCGCCTGGAATACAGCTACAACATGGAGAACATCGCGCGGGCCTACCCGCTGCCGGTGACGGAGTACGAACAAGGACAGACTTACGACGCGGCAATGACCGATCTGTACCGCGAGCGGCTGCCGGAAGCGTTCGCCATGTTTCGGGCGTTGCTGCTCGATGGCGACCGGCCTGGGGAATAGCGCATCTTCTGGCGTCATGTCCGGCTTGCGCTTTATCGGCGGTAGTTCCTCGATCTGCACAACGGCCCCGCCTCGGCGGGGCTTTCTTCTTTTTTGGTGACGATGGATCTTCCTCAATCGCGCCGGCCTGTCGCCATCGGCTGGCATTGGTGACGCCGGCAGCCCGGCCAGGTCGTCACTCTGTCACCAGTCGGAAAACTCCGCGCTTCGCTTGGGCAACCCCTTCGGTTGCATCCCGCGTCCGATCTTGCCGGACTGGCTGCGGGGGCGGCGGCCCGGTGGCTTCGCCTTGTTCCTCCCCCTGGCCGATAGGCTACGTGGCTTCCAGGGGCATCAAGGGTGAGGGCTTCGCCCGGCATCCTCACCCGGTCCCTGCGCTGCGCTCCGGACTGCGGCCTCCGGTCCTGCCCTTGACACCCCTTGCCAAAAAACCGGCCAAGACGCACCAGACGGCCCGCTACGCTCTGCTGAGCGGATGACGGGTCCAGGCTCCCTTGACGCGGCAGGAGTGAAGGGCCAACGGCCCGTAGCCCCTGCTCCCGAGGTGGTTCCCGCCGGCGAGGGTGGGTAGTCCAGAGCAGAGGAGCAAAGCCCCTTTGGGCAAGGGCGAAGCCCGCCGCAGGGCAGCGGCTCATTGAAGTCATTGGGCAATTCAGGATTCGAGACAAATTCAGCGTGGCGGCCCTGATAGACGCGCCAGGAAGCGCCGTAGGCGCTTTTCGCTTT
>CALNPU010000294.1 GCA_940588625.1 uncultured Caballeronia sp. | reverse complement strand
CCGCTTCATATCGCTCCTCCTCCACTATCGGAGGAGAAATTCTAGCCGCTTTAAAAAAACGTTTTGACACAACCTGGGCCAGAAGCTGACCATGGATGTCGTTGAAATGACGGTCATCATGGCGCCGGAATCGGAAGCGCCGTCCGAGTTCATGTTCTACATTCCGAAGTACAAGGCTTTCTGCGCAGCGGAGGATGCGACTCACACGCTGCACAACCTCTACACATTGCGCGGTGCCAAGCTACGCGATGCGTTGTTACGGTCACGAAATACCTCCAGGCTGCCATTGATATGTTCGGCGGCGACATGCAGGTCCTGTTCGCTTCGCATTATTGGCCGACGTGGGGTAATGACCGGATCATTGCCTTCCTCAAGGCGCAGCGCGACATGTACCGGTATTTGCATGATCAGACCATGCGTCTGGCGAATACCGGTTACACGCCGCTTGAGATCGGGGAGATGCTGCGCTTGCCGGATTCGTTGGCAAAGCAATGGTACTGCCGCAGTTATTACGGCACAGTTTTCCACGATGTGGTTGCGCAATACAACTTGCGGCTGGGCTTTTTCGACTGTGTGCCCGCGAATCTTCATAGATTGCCGCCTGTTGAAAACGGCAAACGATATGTGGAGTTCATGGGCGGCCCGGATGCCGTCTTGCAGAAGGCGCAGAAATACTACGACAAGGGCGAGTACCGCTGGATAGCTGAAGTAGTGAACCACGTGGTGTTTGCTGATCCGAAAAATGTCCCTGCCAAGTACATGCTGGCTGATGCGTACGAGCAGCTTGGTTACCAGTCGGAAGCATCGAGCTGGCACAATTTCTATCTGACGGGCGCCATGGAACTGCGTAATGGCGTGCATAAGGTTCCGTTCGGCAGTTCCCAAAGTCCTGACACCATCAAGGCGATGCCGCTGGAAATGTTCCTGGATTACCAGGGTGTTCGTTTGAATGCGGACCGGGCGGCGGGCAAGTCGATCTCGTTCAACTTCATCATGACCGACACGCAGGAAAAGTATCTGGTCAGTGTGGAGAACTCCGCGCTGCATTATTCGAAGGGCAAGACCTCGGATTCCGCCGACGCTTCCGTGACGATGTCCCGGACTGATCTTAACGACGTGATAATGGGCGTCACGACCATGCAGAAGCAGATTATTGCGGGCAAGGCAAAGATTACTGGCGACACGCAGAAGCTGGGGGAGTTTGTGTCGTAGCTGGATAACTTCGACTTCTGGTTCAATATTGTGACGCCTTGAGGGTGCCGCGGCGCTTGCAAAGGAATTGGGACAATGTGCTCTATCTGTGACCTCAAGATTGAATTTAACGTGGGCCATCCCGAGCTTTCGGTTACGCATATCTATTGCATGCAAGACTGAAGCTTGGCTGCATGTCGGCCAAACGGCGCATGCCTT
>CALNPU010000293.1 GCA_940588625.1 uncultured Caballeronia sp. | reverse complement strand
AATTCCGGCAATGCGGTTTCGCCCTTCAACCCTCGTCAATAAAGGCGCTGGCGATCATTCAGGACGAACTATCGAGCGGCTTGATCGTGCGATTGATGAAAAGGGTGCGGAATTCATCCGGTCTGAAGATATCGACATTCGTTCTGCTGCGTTTGCGGGCGCGTTCCACCCAGCGTTGTTCGCGCTTGCTGGCAATGATGTCGAGCTCGCCTGAGTTGAATGCCAGTTCACGATCACTGTCCGACGGGATCATCCGTAGGTAATTCCTGCGAGCTTCGGCTTGCCGCAGAAATACTGATCGTTCGCAACCAGTTGCACGTATTGCTGCGTGATATGCTTGTTGAAGGAGGGCTCGGTACCGACTGGATTATTGCCGAACTGTTTGCCGTATTGTATTTCTCGGTCGCTTTCATGCTGACGATATTGCCCCCGTGATAGTTCGATACGCGCCCGAGGAAGGTGGCGTCGGGGTACTTCAACGTGATGCGCACGGTGTAGGGGTCCGTGGACTCGACCTTGTCGACGATGGCAAAGTTCGCCGCGAAGCTTGACCTCTTGGGGTTCGCGGCGCGCTGCAGCGAATAGACGACATCCGCTGAAGTCAGCTCGCCCCAGTCGCCATGAAATTTGACGCCATGGCGCAGATGAAACGTCCACACCGTGCTGTCCTTCGAGACCTCCCGGCTTTCGGCCAAGTCGGCTTCGAGCGACTTGGGATGGGCGCTGCCGGGTGCGAAGCGGACAAGACCATTGAAGATCTCGGCGACCACCCCGACGTCGTTGGTCGACGTGGCGCGATCCGGATCCAGCGTCACGTTGTCTTCGGCGCCCGAACTGACGCGGATAACCGAACGTGGATCGGTCTGCGCCTCCGAGGCGGGCACGCATAAGCCCGCCGGTAGCCAGCGCCACGACCAGCGTGGATAAGATTCGACAGCTCAAGTGTTAGCCCTCGATCAAGATGCGCTGTTTCAGCAGTGACGCTAAGGTGAAGTCGTCAAATTTGGCTGTCAAAGTCCGATATTGGCATGGCGTATTCGAAAGAGTTATAGATCGGGTAATCCCTTAGCGTGGGGCAATGCGGGTCCCGGGGCGCCCACCATGCGACCCGGCATGGTGTGTCCGAGTCGCATAAGCGTGCAGCACGGCAAAGCCTAAAGCGGAATGGATAAGGCCGCGTTTTTCAGGTTCAAGACAAACCGACGTGACTTTTTTTACTCAATCTGAGTATGGACTGTTATGACAAGACTTTCCGTTAAATACCGGTAGATGCAGGCCGTGAAATCAGAATATGGCGCAAAAAATAAACTGGATAATCGTTTTTGGGGGGTGATGATAGTGTTTTGTTATAAATGGAATGAACGTCCCCACTACCAGGTGTGTGACGCCGAAGAGGCGGACGCTAACGGGCGGACGGCATCAAAGTG
>CALNPU010000292.1 GCA_940588625.1 uncultured Caballeronia sp. | reverse complement strand
CTGCAATTCCGGCAATGCGGTTTCGCCCTTCAACCCTCGTCAATAAAGGCGCTGGCGATCATTCAGGACGAACTAGTTAGCCGCGATTCAACGGTGCTTGAACACCAGATCCCATACACCGTGGCCGAGTTTCAATCCGCGGCGCTCGAATTTGGTGACGGGACGGTAATCGGGACGTGGCGCGTAATCCGAGCCGACCGTGTTTTCCAGCGCCGGTTTCGCCGATAAGACCTCAAGCATCTGTTCGGCATAGTTCTGCCAGTCGGTAGCGAGATGGATATAGCCACCCGGCTTGAGCCGCGAAACAAGCAGCGCAACGAACTTGGGCTGGATGAGCCGGCGCTTATGGTGACGCGCCTTGTGCCACGGATCGGGGAAATAGATATGGACCCCGTCGAGGCTGTCCGGCGCAATCATGTGTTCCAGCACTTCCACGGCGTCGTGCTGAACGACGCGGATGTTCGTCAGCTCCTGTTCGCCGATTAGCTTCAGCAACGCGCCTACGCCCGGTTCATGCACTTCGATGCCGAGAAAGTCGTCGGCGGGGCGCGCCGACGCGATTTCCGCCGTTGTCGCCCCCATGCCGAAGCCGATCTCCAGCACACGCGGTGCCGTGCGGCCGAATGCAGCGTCCCAGTCGAGCGGTTGCGGCGTGAACGGCATGACAAAGCGTGGCCCGAATTCATCGAGCGCACGACGCTGTCCTGTTGATACCCGCCCCGCACGCGTGACAAAGCTGCGAATCCGCCGGTGACGAAGCGTGCCGCTGTCTTGGGCTTCGCCGGTTTCGTCGCTCTCGGATTTGTCGTCTTGGTCGGAGGGGGAATCGTGGATCATCGGAAAGGACGCTTCTGGGGTTGAGCGGAACTTGGGGCAAACGCGACAACTATCTGGCGCTGCTGTAAATCAAAAAGCCGCCTTCGAAGGCGGCTTTTTGTGAGCGAGTCTGGTAGCCTAGCACAACCTAAAATGATCCGTCTACTATGCGGTCCTGCGCAATAATCAGCCTGCAATCTTTTCAATCAGTAGTAGAGGTAATGAAATTAATCCACATCTTCACCGATATCCCAGTAACGACCTTTCCAGAATATGTTATATGAATGACCGCCATCCAATGCATCCAATGCATACGTCTTCTTTCTTCCACTAGGTGTCCCGCTTGAAGTGGAAATCGAAACCGTATATTCACTGCATCCCGAATCGCCTATGCTGGTCTCCTCGCCTGGGCCAATGTAATAGTGTTGGAGCCCACCGTGACACCTTACGAGTGGACGACAAGGACGTAAGTAAAAGGACGTAAGTAAAAATGTGAGGAAATAGATACGTCCGTTTCTCATGATCGATGAGGCCTATTTAGTTGACCCTGAACAATTGGTTTTGGCGGCGAGCGGTCTAATCGCTAGGCTCACACGCGAGCGGCCGGGTTCAGCAG
>CALNPU010000291.1 GCA_940588625.1 uncultured Caballeronia sp. | reverse complement strand
CTCCATTCACTCCACTGCGTCCCACGATAGTTCACACGAACCCCAATGCCAGGACTTTTGCAGAGTTTCCCCTAGGTAGTTGCGAGACCAAGGTGCTGAATGTGCGGGTCACTCAAAAGTCATCGTTAAGGACTGCGTACCCTTCGTGGCGATAACGCGCGGGGTCGCAGGTATCGAAATATTTTTTGTCAAGTGCAAAAGAGTCGTAAGCTGCCGCCCGGTATTTAGGACGAACTGCCAGGCGCCGCGAGTCTGATTCGCGCACTTATTAAGCATGCGTCGCATTACATCAAGCCGGCAAAAAAGCTTGCCAAGTTCTACGTCAACCGGTAAAGCAAAGTCGTTCTATATGCTGCAATGTGAAAGATCGTCAAGACGTTTTTATTGGCGACGCCGAAGGAGCAACCGCCCCGGGAAACTTTCAGGCAGAAGGACCGCTCAGCGAGAACATCTGGAGAGGAGAGCGACGCAAATTTTTGCGTCCACCGAAGGGGATTTTTTGCCTGCCTAGGGCAATACTGGCGCAAGAATGAAACTCTCAGGTACATGGACAGATGAGGCATCGATGCCGGATTCGATGAAGCAATCGAACGCCGAAGCCGGCGATACTCACAACTTGCTCTGGACCATGTCATGTCACGAATCGCCATCATCGGCGTCGGCATCACCGGCGTCACGACTGCTCACGCCCTCGCATAACGCGGCCACCACGTCACTGTCTTCGAACGTCATCGCTACGCAGCGATGGAAACCTCCTTCGCTAACGGCGGCCAATTGTCCGCGAGCAACGCCGAAGTCTGGAACAGCGCGGCCACGGTATTGAAGGGCGCGCTGGATGCTCTCGCGCGACGCCCCGTTGCTGCTCAACCCCTTGCCCACGTTGCACAAGTACTCGTGGATGGGCGAGTTCCTGCGGCAGATTCCGCACTACCGGGCGAACACCGTCGAGACCGTGCGGCTAGCCATTGCGGCGTGCGAGCATCTGTTTGCGCTTGCAGAAACAGAAGGCATCGACTTCGATCTGAAGCGGCGCGGCATCCTGCACATCTACAAAACGCGGAAGGAATTCGAAGCGGCGAGCAAGGTCAATACGTTGCTGTGCGAAGGCGACCTCGAACGTACTCCGGTGACGCCGAGCGAACTCCACACTGTCGAGTCGACCGTGCACGGTGACTTTTACGGCGGCTTTTTCACGCCATCGGATTCTACGGGCGACCTCCCAAGTTCACGCGCGGCCTTGCGCGGGCGTGCGAGCGGCACGACGTCAAGTTTCATTACGACGCGGAGATCACATTGATCGAACAACCGCGCGACGGTCAATTAGCGCTGACGGTCAAACTCGATGAACCGTTCCGAGTTTGGTGGAAGCTCGGACTCTTGAGAGAATGGAGCCGCGAACAAGTCGAACCAGTTTTCTGCCGAGGTCCGGGAACGTGCAGTCCGC
>CALNPU010000290.1 GCA_940588625.1 uncultured Caballeronia sp. | reverse complement strand
ATCCTGCAATTCCGGCAATGCGGTTTCGCCCTTCAACCCTCGTCAATAAAGGCGCTGGCGATCATTCAGGACGAACTTAATTCCCAAATATCGGCTTCAAAGCCCTTAGTTAAACTGGCGCTATTGACCAGGAGCCGCCATTGCCGATTAGCACGCGAACGTCTGCTTGGGATAGAGCATGGTGTTTCCGCGTTGGGGGCAGCCGGGGCTATGTGTGATTTGCAGGTGAGAAAGCGGAACTATACTTGGTGGTTATTTGACACATCCCGCTCACTCACAACGGAGAAGACTGTCATGCGTGAAAGTGCGTTGCTAATTTTTGCCGCTGTAGCCTTTATAGGTATCGTCACTCCCGGACCGACGGTTCTGCTGGCGTTGACCAATGGCTCGCGCTATGGTCTTCGCCGCGCCGCTTATGGGTTCGCTGGGGCGGTCGCATCCGACTTCGTGTTGATTTTCGCCGTGGCGCTTGGCCTTGGTGTGCTGCTGGCAGCGTTTTAACATCGTCAAATGGGTGGGAGTGGCCTACCTCGCGTACATTGGCGCAGGCTGTTGATGTCAAAGGGTTCGTTGAGTGTCGCGAGCATGCATAGCGAAGCAAGTCGCGACAGCAACTCCGCGATTTTCCTCAAGAGTTTCCTCACGGCAGTCACGAACCCGAAAGGATATCTGTTCTTCTCCGCATTTCTGCCCCAGTTCATAGCGCCGTCCGCACCACTTGCGCCGCAATACGTGGCACTCGCTATAACGTTCGCGATGCTGGATTGCTCATCATATTCGGCTATGCGCTGCTCGGCGCACGGGCAATTCGCTTGCTGAAGGAGTCGGGAGCGCTATGGCTCGAACGGTCTTGCAGCGCTGTGCTGGTTGCGCTCGCGGGGTCTCTGGCCCTTTACCGACGTCACACCGCTTAGCTCGTTCTCTCCGAAAGTGGACGATGAAATTTGGCGTTTGAACGACCGCATAGGGCCGAGACGACTCATCCGATTTTCTTGTCAGCGGACATTCGTAGCAGCGCAACCACGAGGTATCCCGAACGGCCGCAATGGCCGAACGGCGACCGCTCGACGAGACAACGGCGGCCATCATTCTACGGCTGAACGCCATTCAGCCAAACTGCTTGCTGATGATGTTAAATAGTCAGTTTATCGAAGCGTATTCGTTTTCGAGGTTCCACTATCCCGCCAACACATTACTTTGAATACCATTCCACGGTGAACATCTCTTAAAGCATTGACGCCAACACCGCCATGGAATTCGGCACAAAAGTAGCGATCATCGTCCTCGACGACCTTGCCGTCTGGCAGAAGCTCAACGTAACCGCGTTCCTCGCAACCGGCATCGCCAGCGCAGCGCCTGACGCAATGGGCGAGCCTTACATCGATGCTGCCGGCAAAACCCACGCCCGCCTCCTCGGCCAGCCCATCCATCATGATCCACCAAGCTAACCCCCCCGGTCTCCTCCGCGCCTTCCGCCAAGCGATAGAACGAGAACTAAGGAAGGTCTGCATAACCGTTTTTCGGAGTGCGGGCCTTTTGCTTCCTGCGCGTTGCGGCGTTGAGAATTTGTT
>CALNPU010000289.1 GCA_940588625.1 uncultured Caballeronia sp. | reverse complement strand
TCCTCCATTCACTCCACTGCGTCCCACGATAGTTCACACGAACCCCAATGCCAGGACTTTTGCAGAGTTTCCTTAGCTTATGTTTCAAATCCGAAACGTTTTTTGCCTGCCCTTCTTCGCAACTATTGCTGGGTCTAGGTTCATGTACCGCTTCAGGTTGCGCCAATCTTTGTGACCTGTGACAGCAGCTACCTCTGGAATCTCCCATCCCACCTCAAATAGAGCGCTCGTCGCTTCGTGACGCAAATCATGAAGGCGCAGATCGTCAATTCCCTTTGCGCGGCAGGCCTCAAGGAAATACTTACTCGCCGTGCCCTTGTCGAACCGAAAAATGTATTCATTTTTGTGAGGAGGCAAGGCCGGATCCGCAGCCCGCTTTGCCGCGTATTGTTCCGGCACCGGGTAACGCGGCTGACGCATGATTACCTCGAACGATTCGCCGATCAGGGGAATCCATTCACTGTTGCCAACCTTCTCGCGTGGGTGTTTGCAATCGCGCACCAGCACGAGGTGATTGATCGCATCGAGATCGTCCCATCGCATCTCGAATAATTCGCCACGCCTGAACGCACACTGCATCGCCACGCGCAATAGATCCGGCATCGCCTGCTCACGTTCCGGGTGCTCGCCGAACCATTCGAAGATCATTTTGATTTCTGCCGGCGTCGGTCAACGGGTGCGTTTGTTGCCTGAGTCGATTAATCGCAGGTGGTGCAGCGTCGGCTGCGCGGTTGCGATCGCATCGGGCAATACGATATCGAGTAGCGATGCCATGTGGCGCATCGCCGTGCCGAGCTTGGAGAGGTCCATTTCGATTATGTAACCGCCCGCGCCCGGCTTGCCATCGACGCCGCGTTTGCGTGCTTGCGCGAACTGGACGATTTGCTGCGTCGTCAGGCGTGAAGCCAAGTTACTTTGAAACGCATCGTGTAGGCGTTGGAGGATGTAATCCTCGTTCGACTTCGGTTTGATCGGGCGGCTCGACTCAGCCCGCGCCTCGCGATATTTCTCGATCAGCACGCCAATCGTGACGGTTTCTGCGTCGACGGCATTTCGCTCCTTGTCGATTGTGACCTCTTGTTCGCGCGCCCATGCTTGCGCCGCGCCCTTCGTTTTAAAGATCTTTGCTATTATTCTGCCTGCCGCGTCGGACCTGAGCGCGCTACTTCTCACCGACCGGCAAAATTGAAGCCATGATTTACCTCGTATCGTTTGTCCAGTATGGCCCAGCGATCTGGCACTGTTACAGATTGCTACTAAAGGCGCTTTGTAGCAAAACTGTAGCATGGCGGGTAGTGCGGGTAGTAAATCGGGGTTCACAGTGCGTCACGGCGCTTCATTTAGGAAGAAGCGAATTAGCCGAAAACGCATGCTGGGTAAGGCCGGAGCCTTTATTCTATAAGGTTTCAGTCTACCCATTGAAAATATCCATCTCCCCGTAGTTCAATGGATAGAACAAGTGCCTCCTAAGCGCTAGATGCAGGTTCGATTCCTGCCGGGGGGACCAGTACATGCCCGATGCCCTTTATCTACAAGCAACGCAGCTTCATTTGGCGTGATTCTGGCGTAGTCAAAGGTAAGTGCTCGATTTTCGGCGTTTATCGGCCAGCGGTACGAGAGAGGAGCACGGGTTGAGAGAGGAGGCACGGGTGT
>CALNPU010000288.1 GCA_940588625.1 uncultured Caballeronia sp. | reverse complement strand
GTTCGTATTGCTAAATACTGCCAGGTATTACATAAACATAGGTATTGTATTTTCGACACAGTAAGACTAGGACGTCGATGCGTTACTCGCTAGAAATCAGAAAATTCATTTATAGCCAGTACTTCTTCGGTGGCTTGCGGATCGCGCTCGACGTCTCGTTGCCGGCCATCCTGATGTTGACCGTGTTTCACAATCGTGAACTCGGCTTCACCATTGCGACGGGTGCGCTGGGTGCGATCATCGTCGACATGCCGGGGCCGTTGAAGTACAAGCACAACGAGATGCTGGCGTATACGGTGATCGGCTTCTTGTCGGCGCTTGCTACCGGCATCGCGAACGTGGTGACGCTGTGGCTGACCGTCGTATCACTCATCTTCGTACTGTCGCTGGTGGTGTCGGCAACCGTTGACCGCAGATCAGCTTCGCCACGCTCTTCATGATGATCGTGACGCTGGAAGAGCATTTCACGCCCATGCAGGGGCTCGTCAACGCTTCGTGGATCCTGCTCGGCGGTCTTTGGTACACTTACTGGGCGACCTTCGTCAGCTGTTCGCTTGTCTATCGGATCGAGCGCCAGGACGCGGCGCTCGACATCGTGCTGCGCAACTTGCCGAAACTGAGAAGCGGCAAGCTCGATGCACGCCGCGTCATGCTCTTCAACCTCTTCATCAACGTGGTCGACCTGCACGAGATGTTCGTGGGTGCGCACACCGATTACCCGCTTGTGCGAAACACATTTGGCGGACAAGACATCCTGATCTTCTATCGCGACCTGATGAGAAAGTCCGCGCTTGATCTGGAGGACATCGGCCTAACCGTGCTGCAAAACTGGTCGGCGCGGGCACGCATCAACGTGAAGGCTGAGTTGCGCGTGATCGAATACGAACTCGACCAGATGCGCCGCCACGAGGTCCCGCAGAAGAACCCGGAGGCCTATTCGGCGGTGTCGTCCGCGTTCAGGCGGCTTTGGAATGCGACATGACTGATCGACAGGATACGTCGCCAGACGCGGCATGATCCCGGGCATTACCGAGGCGGTGATTCGCGTCGATCTGACCTTGTCGCGTTTTGTGCCGAGCCGGCGCGTGCCGTTCATGCAAATTTTTCCAAACCTGACAATGGCCTCGCCGAGCTTCCGGCATGCGCTGCGGGTAACCATTGCAGTGGGCGTGGGTGGGGTTCTGGCTCGGACGGCTGCTGCCGCTCACCAACGCGTACTGGATCGTGACGACAACCGTCATCATTCTCAACCGGGTATTCGCTCACCAAACAGCGTAACGTGCAGCGAATCATCGGCACCGCTATCGGTTGCGCGGCGTGCATCGGGTTGATCCTGGTGGTGAAGGACCCGCACGTATTGCTGATCGCCATGTTTGCCTGCATGGTCATGAGCTCAGCCTGCTACTCTTCAACTACACGGCGAGCGTGGTGTTCACGTCGGCTTACGTGTTGCTGATGCTGCACCTGCTTGCACCGGGCGGCATGCGGCTGATCGGTGAACGGGTGATCGACACCGTTGTTGGGTGCGCCATCGCGATTGCCGCCAGCCATCTGTTTCCGTACGGGGAATACCGGCTGATGGGCAGCAGGTGCGCGACATGATCGGCGCCATGCGCAAATGGAATGAACGTCCCCACTACCAGGTGTGTGACGCCGAAGAGGCGGACGCTAACGGGCGGACGGCATCAAAGT
>CALNPU010000287.1 GCA_940588625.1 uncultured Caballeronia sp. | reverse complement strand
CGGGTACTGTGCGCCGCGGGCCACAACCTGCGAATGATCCTCGGGAAGCCGCGGTTTTTTTACGCCTTTATGCTGGCGTTCAGGGTCAACTCGATAGCCTCCTCAGCGGTCTGCTCACTGGCTTCTTCCTGCAGCGCGGACAAGATTGTCTCAATGTTCGCCGGTTTGGCCAGATAGTTATCCGCGCCGTCTTTCACCGCCTGGACCGCCGTCGCGATGCTCGCGTAACCCGTCAGCACGAGAATCCGCACGTCTGGCTGAAGGTCACGCAACGGCGCAACCAGCGTCAGCTCGGAATCGTTGCCGAGGTGCAGATCGACCGTGATCTGCCCGAACTTCTGCGTGTTCGCCAATCTCAGCGCCGTGGCGATACCGCCGCGGCCCGTCCTTGCTGCTTTTTCCCGCGATTGGGGGGCACTTGTATCGGCGAGACGCAAGATTGCGTGCTGGCCGGCCTAAGCTTGATCGACCCGCCAAGCCGCGTTGCTGCCGAGAATGCCCAGATACAAGCCGGCGCCGTGGCCGCCTTGCGTGCTGTCGACGGGCGTTGCACCGAGCGATCCCCGCAATGCCGCCGGAATGCCGGCGCCCTGATCGCGGACATCGAATTGAATGACCGGCTCGCCAAGATGCCGGCTCGCCGACGTCGTGAGCGTCACCGAATCGCGGCTGGCCCGCGCCGCATTAGAATGGTCAGAATTTGCCCCACCGCGACGGGATTTTTCAGAAACAGTCCGGCGCGTTTTTGCTTTTCCGCTTCGATCAACTCGAAACGCACGTGCGGATGGCGCAATCGCCATTGTTCAACAAACCCAAACCCATGCAGCCAGTCATCCAGCGGCTGCCGCGGCGCAGGCCCGGTCGCACGGCTGCGCAAGCGTACGAGCGCGGATGTGCATAACGTCATTTGCTGCTCGAGAAGTTCGATATCGGCGGAATACGGCGCGAGATGCGGGTCGTGGTGGACGGAATTGCGTAACTCCTCGCTCAGCATGGCAATGGCGGACAACAGTGTGCCAATTTCATGCGCGACCGTGGCCGCCTGAACGCCCAGCGCAACAGCGCGCTCGTAGCGCGCGCGACATCAACGCCACGAACCATCCGATCAACCCCACACTGACCATGAAGTTCACCCACAGTCCTATGCGGAAATATTCGAACAAATTCATCGGATCTTCCATGTTCAACGGCACGTAGCTGAACGTCAGAAGCTAATAACAGGCGACGGCAAACAACGCGAGCCAGCCTATCAGGCGCCAACGGCAGCACGGCGGCGGCAATCGCGAGCGAAGGCAGATAGAGCGTAACAAACGGATTCGTGGCGCCGCCACTCAGGAACAGCAATGCCGACAGCGCGCGGAGATCCACCCAGAGTTGTCCGAACAATTCAAGGTTCGTTTCGGGCTGCACACGTGCGACGCGTATCCATTCAGGGCGTTGAACAATACCTCGAGCACGATAATCGTCAGCATAGCAGCTAACGGAAGATGCGCGCCGTAAAATGCCTGTACGACGGCAATTGTCACCAATTGACCGATGATTGCCAGGTTGCGAAGCCAAAACAGGTGTCCGAGATTGACGCAGCCTGTGCTCGTTATTCGATGCATCGCGGTGAATTCACCTCAAATTTCAGAATAGACAGTATGACTTTCCGTAAGGCTGCGGCTGGTCTCGGGTGGAGCATCTAGGCGGGTTAGCATTGCTGCCAGAG
>CALNPU010000286.1 GCA_940588625.1 uncultured Caballeronia sp. | reverse complement strand
CCCATCCTGCCGCCGCTACCACGCTCTGCACGTCCCCGAAACATGCTCCGAGGGGCGTCGTTCGCCGACCTCATACGGACTATCCGATATCGAAGCGTACCGACGTTTATGCCGCGTACCTGAACGACAAGTACACGAGCATGTCGAGCGGGAACACATACGGTGTCGGCATTCGCACCAAGTTCTGAGCGAAGACAGCGAGCATTACGCGCTGGCGTCCGGCAATGCAAAACGCCGCCCTAAGGGGTGGCGTTTTTGTTGTCAGACGTGCAAGCGGTCCAAGGGTTCGTGAACCAGCCGCTCATCCGATTGAGTTATCGCGCAATACCTAGGCGCGCTTTTGCATCGTCGTATTCGTGCTTGAGCCGCGACACGAGTTCCGCCACCGTCGGCACGTCGTCCATCAGACCGACGCCTTGTCCCGCACCCCAGATTTCCTTCCGCGCTTTGGCTTTGATTGCCGAGTCACCGAAATTCATCGCCGCTTTGTCCGATTCCGGCAGCGCGTCCGGATCGAGTCTGGCGTTGATAATACTCTGACGAATATAGTTGCCGTGCACGTCGGTGAAGAGGTTCGTATAGATGCTGTCGGCAGCCTTCGATCCCACGATCGCAGTCTTGTACTCCTCCAGCGCATGCGCTTCGCGCGTGGCAATAAAACGTGTGCCGATATACGCGAAATCCGCGCCCATGGCTTGCGCGGCGGCGAGAATGGAGCCGCCGTT
The DNA here is from genome assembly GCA_940588625.1 of uncultured Caballeronia sp. Lineage (GTDB taxonomy): Bacteria > Pseudomonadota > Gammaproteobacteria > Burkholderiales > Burkholderiaceae > Caballeronia. The sequence goes on along the minus strand of CALNPU010000286.1, from coordinate 1,034 downwards.
GGCAATGGCTCCGGACAATGCGATCGGACCATCGAAAATACGCCGCACTTCGCCTACCAGCGCGAACGGCGACGTCATGCCCGCGTGTCCGCCGGCGCCGGCCGCGACGAGGATCAGGCCATCGACGCCTGCTTCCAGCGCCTTCTCCGCGTGCCGCAAATTGATCACGTCGTGGAGCACGATGCCTCCATAGCTGTGCACGGCGTCGATCATTTCCTTGACCGGCGCGCGCAGGCTTGTAAGCTTGTAATGAAGATGGGCGCTCCACGCACACACGCACATCCGCCTCAAGCCGCGCGTTCGAGTGATGCACGATCTGGTTCACGGCAACTGGACTGACCGGCGCGCCCGGATTCGCTATTCGCTACCTTGTGCGCCCCGATCCCCTCGCCAATCTGCGTGAGCCATTTATCGAGCAACTCGGCCGGCCGCGCGTTCAGCGCAGGAAACGAGCCGACAATTCCCGCCTTGCATTGCGCGAGCACGAGCTCGGGATAGCTGACGATGAACATGGGTGAAGCAATGACAGGTAGCGCGAGGTGTTGCAGAGCGGCGGGAAGTGCCATGACACGAGTTTCCTGATTGAATATGAAAGCTCGCGATACGCGTGCGTCCATCTGATGTGGGGTCACAATAACTGCACGGTAACTGCGCACGGCGATTGCTGCCGGACTTGGGCGTTGCTCAAACGCGCACTGAACGCATGCGAACGACCGTTCGATTATAGGCTAATCTTTTGATTCGCGATTACCAGGGCATTGGAAGAAGTCTTCAGCTTCTACGAAAGCGCCTGCCAGCAAGCAGTTTAGTATCCACGAGGACGCCTACAATGCTTTTCCCGTCACGCTGAATATTCAAGCCATGCCGTTTGAAGACTACGAGCCGTTCACCTTCGATGCCGCGGGCGTCGAACTCTTCGGCATGAAGGGCGACAACGAGCCGCCGCTTCTGCTGCTTCACGTTCCAGACAGTATCAAAACGCGTGGACACGGGAATAACGAAATCGGTCGCATCGGAGGTTGCAGGTTTTCGAT
>CALNPU010000285.1 GCA_940588625.1 uncultured Caballeronia sp. | reverse complement strand
GTGCCGGTATCGACTTAAACTAACCAGCACTAACCAGCCTCCACCTAACCAGCCTCCACGATTCCCGGGCGGTTCACCTTTATTTTCGTCGGATGTGGAATAAACGATCCCGACATCAGAGCTCTTCTAGAGAACTATCGCTACTAACATCCGTACGGGCAAAGTCACTATTTTGTCACCGCAACCAAGAACTATTGCCCCGAGGTCAAGGACCTTCTCAGTGAATCCTCAAAAATTAACTTCATTGAATACCAGCAACAAAGGACCATGGTCATTTAACGTCTGAATTCGCCAACCTGAATATGCTCCTTGACTTAGAGAGAATCGCTCTCAGCAAGAGCCAAGCTTGGTAAAGCTTGGTAAAAATTGCGAGATACGGGAACACCACGCGTGATGCCAGGCGCCGTCCCGTTCGCCGATTACCACTCGAAATGGTACGGCGTTACGCTGCTGCGAGCGCCGCGCGGACTCGCATGATTGTTTGACGACTCGTGCCGTATTTCCTGGCAATAGCGGCCACGCTCGCTCCTTTGGCAAGGAGTAGCAGTACTTCATCTTGCTGCTTTGAGGACAGCGCGGATGGCCGTCCCATCACTTTGCCTTCAGCTTTTGCTCTCGCGATACCAGGGTTCGTGCGCTCAATCAACAAATCGCGCTTGAACTCGGCAACAGCGCCCAGCACTTGCATTGTCATACGACCAGCCGCACTGGTCAGGTCGACGCCACCCAGCGCGAGGCAGTGAACCCGCACGACGCGCGCCGCCAAAGCTTCGACGTCGCACGCACATCCATAGCGTTGCGGCCCAGCCTGTCGAGCTTCGTCACGATCAACACATCGCCCTCTTCCAAACGATCAAGCAGCTTTCCAAAACCAGGACGCTGGTCCGCGCTGACGCTACCCGAAATGCTTTCCGCCACCACGCGTCGCTTATCGACGGCGAAGCCCGCCGCCTCGATTTCGCGGATCTGGTTTTCTGTATTTTGGTCTACGGTGTTGACTCGGACGTATGCAAAGGTGCGCGACATTGCGTGTGCCTCAATGTACGAAAGCTAGAAAGTCTATTTTTCGGACAGCCCAAAACACCCATGTACTAAACCGATCAGTTTCGTACCTAGTGATCGGACCAGGTTCAGCAAAGAATGATCGGTTGTAGTCGATCCGATCACCCAATCCAAAATGCTCTCGATCCGGCCGCGTAGCCGCTTGGCCGCCTCAGTCTTCGTCAGCCAGAGCGGTTGAAGTACCCGCATTACGAGGTCGGTCGATCACGCGTGACCGCATGGCTCCGATTACCGGATAGGCATAGGTAGTGAGCGTGTTGGTCCACTGCTGAGCGTGCTTGACGTTGCGCCACATGCCTTCGTGCGCTTCGATGTATTTACTCGCGCACTGCTTGAAGGTCATTGCGCGAGCGGCGTCAACTTTGCGGCGGGCTTTATCTTGCTTGCGGAGTACAGACGGATCGTCCACCGCGCGCAATGGCCGCTTGATGGCTGTTACGCACCGTCCTGGCTTGCTCAAGGGTCACCCGGGGATACGGTCCAATCTGGATTGAACTTTCACGGCCCTCCGGTTTCGTGTAGCGGAACTGCCAATATTTGAGGCCAGTGGGACGCACTTGTAGAAACAGTCCACCGCCATCACGCAGACGGTAGACAGCCGCACAGGGCTTGGCTGAGCGGCATTGCAGATCGCGCAGGAGGCTTTCGTTCCAGGTTGTGTCAAAACGTTTTTTTAAAGCGGCTAGAATTTCTCCTCCGATAGCGGAGGAGGAGCGATATGA
>CALNPU010000284.1 GCA_940588625.1 uncultured Caballeronia sp. | reverse complement strand
CAATTCCGGCAATGCGGTTTCGCCCTTCAACCCTCGTCAATAAAGGCGCTGGCGATCATTCAGGACGAACTGGGTAGCGAGCCGATTCCCGCTGTCCTTCCATCGGAAGCGCCCTGTTTCAAGCTCGACACCATAACGCTCGACGTCCCTACGGCACTTCCCGATCACATCCAGTCCTTCAACGACCCCGCCTCGCTACACGATGCGTTTTCCTTCGCTCGCCAGTGGCTAAACCGGTATGTGGGTCAGTGCGTCGGTCAACACGACATCGAACTCCTGCGCAAGGGCGTGCTTGCGCAGAACCTTGCGCGCGGTTTCGTCACGACTCGCGTCCTGTTGTCTGATCAAGACTTATCGAAGGGCACTTTGCGTTTCGAACTGCTGCCGGTAAACCACTTCCACGATATCCGCTTTGCAGACCCCACAGTTTGCGGTACATTGCGATCCGCATTCCCAAACCGCCCCGACGATTTGCTGAACCTCCGTGACATCGAACAGGGACTGGAGCAGATGAAGTGTGTCGCAAGCCAGGAAGCGGATATGAAGATCGAGCCAGCCGCTGGAGCAGGGACGAGCGACATCGTCATCGCTGTACAACGTTCGAAGCCATGGAAGCTCGTGTTGAGAGTAGATAACTCTGGAACTCGCGAGACCGGCAAGTTTCAGGGCACCGCTACATTCGGCCTGGACAATCCGCTCGGTCTTAATGATCTGCTCAGTATTGGCGTATCGAACGACCTCTACTCTACTTCACCGACAAGAAGTACGGCACACATGGCCTGAACGCGTACTACTCAGTGCCTTGGGGAAACTGGAACTTTTCGCTCTCGGGCAACAAAAGCAGCTACTTTCAGCACATCGCGGGCGCAAATCAGACGTTCATATCCCAAGGCGATACGAAGTCACTCAACTTCCGTATCGATCGGTTGTTGTATCGCGATCAAACGAGCAAGACAGGCGTCCGAGGTACAACTTTCTCGTCGCTATGGACGCAGCTTCATCGAAGATACGGAGATTGATGCGCAACATCGGGACAACTCGTTTTTCGAGGTTAGCCTGACGCGTCGCCAGCATGTGGGTAGAGCTACGCTTGATGCAACGCTTGCTTATAAGCAAGGCGTGCCCTGGTTTGGCGCGCAGAATAATCTCTACGACCCGTACAGCGGGCAGAAGCTTCTCCAGACCTATCTCTGCAAAATGGCAACGCTCGATGCGTCGTTGTCCGTGCCGTTCAAACTCGGCGACGTTCCGTTTCGATACGCGAGCACCTTCCGCGGACAGTTCACGAATCAACACTTGTTTTATATCGACGATATCTCCATCGGCAGCTTCTATAGCATGCGTGGGTTCGACGGTGAATATCTCCTGAGCGCAGAGAAGGGCTTCTACTGGCGCAACGATCTTGAAATGCCGGTGGGCAATAGCGGCCAGGTGGTCTATGTGGGCGTTGATTACGGCCACATGTACGGGCCCAGCGTCGCCGCGCTGCTTGGCAAGCAACTCGCCGGGGCGGTGGTTGGCATTCGCGGCGGCAAGGCCGGCGTTGCCGGTATCATCAGCTACGACTTCTTCGTGGGCACGCTGGTGTACAAGCCATCGAACTATCCAACGGCCCGCGCGACCGCCGGCATTCAGATCATCTACCAATACTGAACACCCATGACATCAAGAAAAACTGCGTCAGGCTATTTCGCTCTGCACCTTTCCCGGATGATTATATGAACGCCCCGATGCGGCAGGTTTTCTGGCGTGTTGCTTCGACAGGATAGGTTGCAGCTTTATATGC
>CALNPU010000283.1 GCA_940588625.1 uncultured Caballeronia sp. | reverse complement strand
GACCGGTCTGCGACAGTCCGCTCGCCCGTGCTTTCGCCATTTTGAACTTTGTCGCCACTCAGGGACGGCTGGTTCAGATTGTCGAAATCGTTGCGGTGATCGGCGTGCCGCCGCCGACCGCACATCGGTTGGCCATCAATCTCGAAGAACGGAGCATGCTCCAACGCGCACTCGGATCCCGAAAGTTCGTACTCGGCCCCGCTATGGTTAGCCTCGCGTTCAAGGCGGTCAAATCGGTGATGAGCGACGCAAAGCAACGCTCTATTCTGATGGCGCTTTCCGGACAGATCTCGGAGCAGGTTGAGATCGCCGTCGTTCGCGATAATCAGGTGGTGTTCGTTGAAACGGTGAAACCGGCGCACGCTTCCGGATTGCAGATTGCCACCGGAACAAAAGCGCCACTTCACTGTACGTTGTCCGGAAAGATCTTTTTGTCGCGCCTGGCGACAACGGCTCGGGAAAAGTTGGTCCGATCACTATCGCTCGACCGTTATACGCAAGCCACAATCACTGACGCTGATCGTCTGTTGAGGGAACTGGCGACAGTCAGGCGACGCGGTTGGGCGACGAACAATGAAGAATTCAATCCAGGTGTTGTCGGTTGCGCGGTGCCGGGTGCCGATCCTCGGCGATAAGGGCATTTTTATCGCAAGCTTGGGCGTATCGGCGCCAATCGCGAGAGCCGATCTCGATATGGTCGAGAGCTTTGTTCCGCAGCTCCAGGCGGCGGCTGAAGAAATCTCCAACGAAATTCGTTCCTTCACACACAACACGTAGTCGGAATAACCCATGAGATCCACTCATCGAATTGCATCTGGTCGTGCCACGCGGCTGCGGAAGCCGTAGGCAGTGGCGGCCCTGTCGTCTTTCTGCACGCCCGTGTCGCTGATCGCCGCATGTGGCGCGAGCAACTGGTTGGCGTCGGCGTTCACAATAAGGCAATCGTCTACGATCATCGGGGCTTTGGCAAGACCCGCTTCGAAAAAGAAGACTTTTCTGCAGTCGAGGACTTGATGGCCGTGATTGATGCCACGGCGAACGGCGAGCCTGTGATTTCTTGTTGGATGCTCGCAGGGCGGAGGAATCGTGATCGACGCAGCGCTTCGGTATCCATCGCGCGCCGTGCCCTCGTTCTCATTGCACCCAACGTCACCGGCGCACCTGAAGGGATCCATCCACCCAGAATCGAGGGGCCTACTAACCCAGTTGAAGGAAGCCGAAAAGATGGGCGATTTAGATAAGGCGATGGCAATTAGAACTTGCCTCTCTCTAGACTGTCCTCTGGAGGTTGAAGGTCGTGTTACCGGTTGGGCCCGTCAGTTGTTCTTCGACATGAACGCCGTTGCGCTCGGGTCGCCGCCGACCCGGGGCGAATCTTGATAGCGCATCCGCCTACCATCGTTTGGGTGAGATATTGGCGCCATCACTCGTGATTTGCGGAGACCTCGACCTTCCCAATACTCAAGAGCGATGCCGATATATTGCAACCACGGTATTGAATGGCTCCTACCACGAGTTGTCCGGTGTCGCCCATTTGCCAAGTCTGGAGCAGCCGGCAGATATAACACGCGCCTCCTCACGGAGTTCATCAATCGGTGTTCCGGTCACCAGGTATAGAAATCAGATCAGTTCGACGGGGAATTTTTTCGTGGATCGAAGGCTTCGATGATCAGTCGGGTAACCTGCCGAATCCACAATGTGCCGTCTCGTCACCAAATCTGATCGTCAATTTTCCTCTCAAATCAATGCCGTAGATCGAGATGTGGCGGATTTTTTACGAATCCCGGCCATACCTC
>CALNPU010000282.1 GCA_940588625.1 uncultured Caballeronia sp. | reverse complement strand
GCAATTCCGGCAATGCGGTTTCGCCCTTCAACCCTCGTCAATAAAGGCGCTGGCGATCATTCAGGACGAACTGGGTACGGTAATCGCATAGTCGATCATCTGGGCATAAGCCGTAACCTGTTCCACTCCATTCTGGAAAACGGAGTAGGCAAAGACGGCCTGCCGTCGCTGATGGTGTTGAACAGCCTGCAAGATGTGTCGGTTGACCGTGCGGCGGTGCGACTCGCGCCGTCGCTGATACGGGGAATGATGGCGCTCGAAAGTCGGTTCGGCCAGCAACAGCAGATAGAAGAAATAAAGCTAGTCGTTACCGCGCTGTTTGTCGAGTGGCAGGCGGAACAGACATAGCGCGATTGATTGCGCGGGGCGTTCAGGCGGTCCACCGGGCTATACGGTGCTAAAATAAAAAATTAAGCCCCAATTGCAGCGGTTGGTTGGGTCTGCTGGTGAGAATCTTCCACCAATCTCCCCGCTAAAACCCTGCTGGCTGGTGGTTTCGTACCGTGTTGGTGGAATTCTGGTGGAATTTGTGTAAATCCAGACCCACTGAAACTAGGAAACCCCTATTCCACAAGGCTTCTGAGGGATTAATGTCCATTACGCTGAAAAACGACCACGATATCGCACAAATGCGCGTCGCCTGCCGGCTTGCCAGCGAAGTGCTCGACTTCATCACGCCCCATATTGTCGCCGGCGTGACGACGGGCAAACTCGATTGCCTCTGCCACGAGTACATGGTGAAGGAACAGGGCACGGTGCCCGCGCCGCTCAACTACCAGCCGCCTGGCTATCCGCCATACCCGAAAGCGACCTGCATCTCCGTGAATGATGTGATTTGCCACGGTATTCCCGGCGACAAGGCGTTGAAAAACGGCGACGCGCTCAATATTGACATCACGGTGATCAAGGACGGCTATTTCGGCGATACCAGCCGCATGTTCCTGGTCGGCGAAGGGTCAATCCTGGCAAAGCGCCTGGTGCAAGCCACGTTCGACTGCATGTGGCTCGGGATCGACCAGATCAAGCCGGGTGCGCATCTGGGCGATATCGGGCATGCCATCCAGAAATATGCCGAAGCACAAGGCTATAGCGTGGTGCGCGAATACTGCGGCCACGGCGTGGGCAAGGTGTTCCACGAAAACCCGCAAGTGCTGCACTACGGCCGGCCGGGCACGGGCATCGAATTGCAGGCGGGCATGATCTTTACCGTCGAACCCATGATTAACGCTGGCCGCCGCGATATCCGCACCATGCCCGACCAATGGACCGTCAAGACGCGCGACCGCAGCCTGTCCGCGCAATGGGAGCATACGGTGCTGGTTACGCCAGCGGGTTACGACGTGCTGACTGTGTCCGCGGGTACGCAAGCGCCGTCGCAATTGATCGCCGCGGCGGCTTGAAGCTCTCCCTGACCGGAAACTCGGAGAACGTGGTTCTGCCATTGACCGGCCAGGTTTTTGACGCTGATATGGCCGAGCCGCGCACGCATCGTATTTCGGACGATATTAAGCGGGACGAATTTCGCAATTTGGGCTGCGTTCCACCCGCCAGGCGCGTGTCGCGCCCATGAATTTTCTTAGCTGAGTGGTACCAGATGTACCGGATCGTCGAAGCCAGTTATTTCGCCCGGTTTAAAGACAGCTTAAGCTTGCTGTATAGAGCAGTATAGGGAGCCTACGGCATCTCGCCTTGCCCGAGATCCCCGACAAACTCAAGCTCGCGGTCATGGCTGGTCAGACAGCGGCCTGCGTTTCATGCCGCATCCGTTCCAGGGGTTGTGTCAAAACGTTTTTTTAAAGCGGCTAGAATTTCTCCTCCGATAGCGGAGGAGGAGCGAT
>CALNPU010000281.1 GCA_940588625.1 uncultured Caballeronia sp. | reverse complement strand
ACAAATTCTCAACGCCGCAACGCGCAGGAAGCAAAAGGCCCGCACTCCGAAAAACGGTTATGCAGACCTTCCTTAACGATTTTTTCTTGTTATATAGCATCGATTTTGTCATGAGATTTATTTATATTGAAAGTATTCAAGTGATGTAATAGCGTAATATCGCGCCAGCTACGCAGTAGAAGAAGGCTGTCACCTAATCAAAGCTATCTAGCAAGGTAAATATTTGAGGTCCATCCACCTAGAGCGTACATTAGTCGTGCTGAAATGAACCTCCGGCGAGCGTATTGCTCGCGACGACGATCAAGTCGCCGGACTGGCCCACGTTGCCCGATGCGTCCACGCCCGCAGCCAGGCTGCCCGTGGATGAAACGTTCCGGCCGTTGACCACGCCTGGGCCTGTCCCGTGATCGAACCGCTGTTCTGCACGCCGACAGATTCAAATTTCCCGATGCGTTCGTGTTGCCCGTGACGACGAGCTTGCCTTGGCTTGAGAGTGTCAGGTCGATGGTGCCCGCGTTATTGACACCGACGCCACGCTTGGTCCCGACCAGCCAGATATGCATGAGCGTACATGCCGCCCAGTTGGCTCACATCGACACTGACCGAAGGCGCCGTTCCAGTTCCTGCAACCGGCGTGGCTGCCAGCGTTGAATGGTCGACCTGATCCAGATTCGACGCGTTTAAACCGGCGCCGGTGAGCGAGACGGTGCCGCTCGTGACGCGAAACGCATCGAGCCTGCCGCTGGGTCCGATCACAGGCGTGCCGGTGGTGAGAATGCCCCGACTCGTATTAATGACACCCCAGGTGATGCCAGCGGGGTTTGCAATCACGACTTCGGCCTTGCGGTCTGCGACTTCAATCGGCCCGGCAAGCATCGACGGGAGATTGCCCGTCACCTGATTCAGGATGATCTTGGCTGGTGACGCCAGGTTTGCGTTGCCTGGAATCCAGCCGGTGAGTTGGCTCTGAACGGAGGTCGGTGAGTTGTTTAATACCGCGCCGGCTCGGCCGACGGAGAAGTGATCGTACTGGTTGTTCGATACACCCGCGGCTGATAGACGTGAGATCTGGACGAGTGGAATGCCTGAAGGCGTGGTCGCGACAGTTGGTTTTTTGTGCTCCGGCGTTCGGGCTCGGAGCGATCTGTGCGGCGACCCATACGGGGGTCAGGCCGAAGATGCAGAGGGCGCCGAATGCTGCGACCCTAAGTTGCCACACGAAGGGTAGCGGACGGGATGATGTACCGCCGGAGTTCCCGACGCTTGCAGACCTTCCAGATACCGTCTCCGCGACCGCAACTAATGCGTTTAGTACACGGTTGAAAACAACACGGAAACCGTTCTTATTCATTTCATTACACGCGTGGCAATCCTAATGGCCGGCGAGCGTAATGGTTGCGTTAATGAAAATTGATACGAAGTGTTAAGGTTAGCTAATTATCGGAATCGTTTGAGATATGCATGTTTTTTGGCGATGCGCGTCGCTCTTTGGCGGTGACGTCTACCAGCGTTATTGTTGAGCGCTGCGCGATACGGCCAGGTGGCTAGCCGTTGTTAACGTTGGAGAATGACGCCATGCCATCGTTGATCATCAAGGATCAGTGACCCTCTCGAGTGAAGTCTATCCGGATCGGTTTTGCGCGTTGTCTCGGCGGCCAACCTCTTCAGATTATTCTGCATTTGGCGCAATAGCCGCATCGACGAGCAGGTACGGATGGAGCTGGCAACAAGAAGATTTGGCAAGTTTTTGTTCGTGCAAGTTGCTTAATAGTTGACCCTGAAATTGGTTGGTGGCGAGCGGTCTAATCGCTAGGCTCACACGCGAGCGGCCGGGTTCAGCAGCAGAGCCAG
>CALNPU010000280.1 GCA_940588625.1 uncultured Caballeronia sp. | reverse complement strand
GAGGCTCCATCATGGCACCGTGACGCCGACCTGCGGCTTCCGCCGCAGCCGCGGGACGGGGAAGTCCCTTTCATTCGTTATGGAAGTCTGAGGCTATCTTTAATCCGTTCGCAGTGCGCGGCGACTTGCCCGATGATTTCAAGGCGCGGCTAGCAAGCGTGCTGAGTTTGCTTGATCTGCACCAATTGCCGGGGCGGACCAGAAGTTCCTGGCAGCGAATACAACCCCGGAGCTGAAGCCTGTGCCCCAGACGGACGCGGCCTACGACCAGATTCGCGATCTGGTCTCGACACTCCACATTGACCTGGCGAAGCTGTGAGCATTCCCTTTAGTACATCACTGGATATGCCTCTCGGTCCGGCGGCTGCGTTTGGGGCCACCGGGTCGGACATGCTGGGGGCGGTAAAGCCCGCCGTGCGCGCCTCCAGTGTCAGGTTGGCGGTTCGCGACCTGACGATGTGTTACGCGAACGGTCATACCGCGCTGCGCAGCCTGAATCTGTCAGTCAATGCCGGCGAGATGGTGGTGCTCGGCAGTAACGGCAGCGGCAAGTCGACCTTCATGAAGTGCGTGGTCGGACTGAACCGGCCGACCACGGGCTAAGTGAAAGTCGGCCGGTCGGGGTCGGGACCTGGCTGCGCTCTCCGGCGAAGCACTGCGGGAAGCGCGTTTGCCGCTCGCGCTTATTTCGCAGGACGCCAACCTTGTCAAGCGACGCAGCGTACTGGCGAACGTCTGCTGCGGCGTTCTGGGCCGGCACCGGACGCCGATGAGCGCGTTCGGGCGCCTGCCACGCGACGAAATTGAACTGGCAATGAGCTATCTAGACGAAGTCGGCTTGCTGAACCTGGCGCGCCAGCGGGCCGGCACGCTCTCGGGCGAACAGGCACAGCGCGTGGCGGTTGCCCGTGCGCTGGCGCAGCGTCCCGATGTCCTGCTTGCGGACGAGCCGGTTGCCCCAGCCTGGATCCCGAAGCCGCTGACGAGGTCATGCGGTTGCTGCGCCGCCTCGTCACCGAGGACGGTCTCGCGGTGGTATGCGTGCTGTACCAGTCAGAGCTCGCCGCGCGCGCGGATCGGTTGGTCGGACTACGCAGCAGTCTGCTGGAATTCGACCGGCCTGCGTCCGACGTTTCCAGTCAGCAGATCGCGGGTCTTTATCTCGCCGAGGCCTCATGAGCAAGGTTATGGAAATGCGCACCCCACCCGGTGCGTCGGGCGCGCGCACGGTCTGGTCCGTGCTTGCCGCCATCGTCATACTCGCGTTGTTTGTCAGGCATGGATCGTCGTTCAGGTAAGGCGCAGGATCTGGTTACCGGCGCGCATGGTATGGCCGACATCATCTCGCGCGCCATGCCGCCTGCGTTCGATCAGTTCGTCCCGAATATGTGGCCGGTGCTCGAGACAATTGACCTCGCGATCTTCGGTGCCGTGTTCGGGGTATTGCTCGCGTTCCCGCTGTCGATTCTGGCAGCCTCGAACCTCACGCCGGCGCTGCCGCTTTACTACGTCGCGCGAGCAGTGATTGGCGTCACCCGGGCGGTCCCGGACCTGGTGTGGGCGCTGCTGTTCGTCACCGGTTGGCGCAGGCGGGATAGGTTTCCAGTTGTTGACCGCGATGAACCTGTTCCATTACCAGACCATGTCGTTCCTGTTGATCGCTACCTTCGTACTGGTCACATGTGCCGAACGCGTTTCCGCTTATCTGCGCAAGCTTTTCCTGTAAGCGTGGGCCAATCATCGGCGTTGCCGTCCTCCCGGGGGCGGCCCTGCGCCAGCACTTCATTATCGAACTCCGAGATTTCTTCTTATGTTGGAATGGGAATGAACGTCTCCCCCCGTGAGTTGTGGGAACAAGAAAGGTTAAGCGGACCTTCGCGGGCCGACGGCAT
>CALNPU010000279.1 GCA_940588625.1 uncultured Caballeronia sp. | reverse complement strand
CCCATCCTGCCGCCGCTACCACGCTCTGCACGTCCCCGAAACATGCTCCGAGGGGCGTCGTTCGCCGACCCCATACAAAATTTCATACTTGAGCCCTTAGTCGGTCGTCACGATCGCAATGTAACACTCCTTGTAAAAGCCGGCACCGCCGGCTGGCGCCGGCTGGATCTAAACCTGGTATTGTAGGGGTTCGAGTGGGATCGTTATACTCGGCGAAACGTGCACGCGGGGTTTGCTGCACACTCTGGCCATATTTCCAAAATGGGGAGGAAGGGCCGGCCAGCTCCAGGCAGAAAGCCCGGAAGCCATCTCCTATAATGGCCAGTCATCTCGATAACACCGGGCAAGATACTAGCACTCATCAACGCTCAAGGACCTCCCATCGTGACAACGTCTTTTTCCGGCACGGTCGAAACGGGGCGCGTTCCCCGTCCTGAAGCGCCGGTCGCCGGCACGGACGGCTTGCTCGTGCTGGATCTCGCGCAACGCTGTCTGTCAGCCGATACCGTTCTCGCGCATCTGTTCGATCTCGACGCTAATGCGCTGCAAGGCCGTGCTCTCGCCGATACAGCCTTACCCAAACCCCTGATCGCCGTGCTTGCCGAAGCTGCCGCCATTGCCGCCGGCAGCGTGTGTCGCGCGCGGGTATCCATTGACGAGGACGAAGGTGCACCGTCGAGATCGCGTTCGTTCACCATCCTCGCGCTGCCCGGTGGCACCGGCGGTGCCGATACCGTGTCGCTGATTGTCTCGCCGTATAGCCCCGCAACATCGGCATCGGCGGAAGGCCAGGCGGCGCAAGCCGATGGCCGCACCGCGCATCTGCGTGCGGAAGCGGCGTTGTTCATGCGTGATCACGTGCTCGGCGTTGTATCGCATGATCTGCGCGGTCCGCTGAACGCGATCCATAGCTGGGGTTACGTGCTGGAGCGCAAAGTCGATACCACCGAGGCCGCCGCCCAACGCGCGCTCGGCGGCATTCGCTCGGGCGTGGAACAGCAAGTAAAGCTGATCGAGCAATTTATCGATACCACCCGTGCCGAGACCAAAACACTCGTGCTCGACCGCGCGCTGATCGCGCTGCGGCGCCTGATGGAAGAGAGCGTTCACCAAGCTCGCGCGAGTCTGGCGAGCGCTCGGCATGTCACGCTGCACGTCGAATCAGCGTTGGTCGAAAAGCAAATGCTGATCAACGGCGACGGCGAACGTCTCGCCCAGGCGCTCTGGCTGATGCTTGCGTTTGCCACCGAGGCGAGCGCGGCGGGATCGAAGGTGGTATTGAACGGCCTGGTGGACGGCGGTGCGTTCAGCGCGGTCGTCACGTTCACCGTATCGCAGAAAGTACTTTTGGATCCTGAACTCCCCCACGTGCTTGAGACATTTGCGCGCACCCAGGCAACGTTGCCTCGGGAAGCCGCGCGTATTGCGTGGGTGCTCGCGCTGTGCAAACGCGTGGCAGAAGGGCACGGCGGTACGTTCGAACACGACGATTTCACCGATGGCGCCCCCGTTGCGCTCATGTTTCGCGTGCCGTTGAGCGCCGCCTGAATAACTTTCGGTCAACTTGCGCCTCTATGCCTCTATGCCTCTATCATCTACCTCTATAACTGGTGCTTTCAAACTGGTGCTTTCATTTTGTGGAGCAAGTTGCTTTGAATCAGGTCGTCGCGCTAATTGGTGCCTTGTTGCTCGTCGAGTTGAACGGGTTTCTCGTCGCGGCCGAGTTCGGACTCGTCAAACTGCGAGCCAAGCGCGTTCAGGCAATCGCCTGATCGAACGGTTTGCCTGGGCGTTTGCTGGCCAAGGTTCATGGCAAGCTCGACGCGTATCTGTCGGCGTGTCCGGCATCACGCTGGCGTCGCTCGGGCTTGGCTGGTGTTATCGGCGGTGCAAATCCGAGACATCCGAGACATCCGAGACACTACTAAAAAACGGCGGCGTTGGGTCGCGC
>CALNPU010000278.1 GCA_940588625.1 uncultured Caballeronia sp. | reverse complement strand
GCAGAAAACTGGTTCGACTTGTTCGCGGCTCCATTCTCTCAAGAGTCCGAGCCTCCACCAAACTCGGAACGGTTCACGTCTCGGAGGAGCGTGGCTATTTCCCGTTGATGCGGTTGATGAGTTCGCGGCACTGATCGCAGTCGCATTGCACGACCGAGCGGAGTTGCGAGAGCATTTGATCCACCGTCGGCTCGATCAGCGTGTGCACGAAGTCATCGTGCATCCGCCAACCGGGGCGCAACAAAATGTCGTAAGCGAACCCATCGACGCGGCCCGAGCAGTAGCCTTCGCCCACATCGAACTCAGCCACGATGTGCGGATGAGCGTCGATCCAGCGGCGTAATGTCGCCGGTGCCTGCTTGCAATACCTGACCTTGAGTTCGTTCGTGCTCATGCCCTGCTCTCCGGGGTGGTGTTACGACGGAAGGGGCAATTGGCGCAACCAACCGAGAAGCCTTCGCACTCGTCGGCTTCCTCGGTCGGATGCCCATTCTGCTGCGCGGCCTCGTAGCATGCGCGTTCGTGTGCGGCGTCAGCCTCCTCGAAATAACGCGCCGCGGCATTTGCGTTGTGATCCACATTCTCCTTTCGGTTGGAAAAAGTCCTTCGAAAGGTGTTCAAAACCTGTCGATTGAGGGGTGCTTTGTGACTGCTGACACCGTTGGAATTCAAATCGAGAAGGTTCTTTTTGACCCTAAGATGGATCAAAAATCTGCTCGTGACAACAACATGCAAAGACATCCTCCTACGGTGAGCAGATCTGCACTGCGTGTATGTGCCTATTTTTGAACACCTCCTCCACCCGTCACTTTCAACCTGCGCGTGAGCGCGCAACTGACATGTGGAGCACATTATGGGCCTCAAAGCTGATCCGATTCCCTCTGGCAAGGTGGAAGTGAAGGCGGCATGCATTATGGCGACATTTATACCCGAGGCATGGATTAAAGAAAACGCCGTCGAAATCGATGGTCGTTGCGAGATCGATGTAACAGACACCGTCCTTTCACTTTCAGAAATACAGAGGTTGTGCGATCGGGAAGATTCGACGAATCAGTTGGTCGATGCCGAGAGACTGGGACATAGAGGTCCCTATTCCGTTGAGATTGAAGAGAGCGTAAGGAATTTCTTTGGCATCGGAAATCTCACGTTGGCTGTCACTGAAGAGATGGTGGCAAGAGCACGTCTTTCGCGACTGACATCCCGGTCGAAAAGGCGCGTGCAGGACCTTCTGGCACTTCTTGAAAGGGCCGACTACGTCGACGTTGACGACTCACCCTACGACACGTCGTGGGGGAATATCCAGAATAG
The DNA here is from genome assembly GCA_940588625.1 of uncultured Caballeronia sp. GTDB lineage: Bacteria > Pseudomonadota > Gammaproteobacteria > Burkholderiales > Burkholderiaceae > Caballeronia. The sequence goes on along the minus strand of CALNPU010000278.1, from coordinate 687 downwards.
AGCAGGGGAATAGTAAATATTGCGCAATCGAGAGGTATGAAGATAATTCAGACGTGCGAGAAAATATTGATAGTCATTGGCAATCAAAAAATAATTTTTGATTGCCTCGTCATCGGACGCCAGGCGGATAGGAGTCGGCAATAACTGCGCAATGGATCGAACGACGCCGCGATGCGCCGGAACATCGAACCGTTCGGCTCAAATCTGGCTGGTGGCCGCGCTGACGGCCCTGGATTGCGCAGTTGCGGGCAGCGCTGGTCGGCGCGTGGCTGCGCGGCAAAATGCGGAGAGGCTGGGTGGTACTGCTGATCGGGGTGCCTGCGAGCGGTAAGTCGATGCTGCTCAAGCACGCAACGCCCGGGGCGATCATCGACGCATCCTCGCGAGCTCTTCGTAATCCGCGAGGCGGAAAGGTACTGTTTTCGCGCGAAGCGGTGCCGAGCGGCGTGCTCTCGATCAACGAGCCGATGGTGTTTGACAGCGCGTCGCTGACAGTCGCCGTACAGGCATTGCGCGGCCGCGGATTCGCGATCACATTATGTACCCTTGCGACATGCGTGCGGACTGGACACCGAATTGAAGACCCAACACCGCTGCGTGACGGTCTATCTGGGGTTGCTTCAGGAAACGGAAAATAAAAGCATGTTTAGCCGGTGAAACCAGGGCAACGGTCCGTCGCATCTCGCC
>CALNPU010000277.1 GCA_940588625.1 uncultured Caballeronia sp. | reverse complement strand
ATCGCGCGGATCCAAATCAACTACCCATTGATCTTCAATAACATAGAGAGGTGAGCATTATGTCTCGTGTCCGGGGAGGGCAGGAACATCGCACTCTCAAAGAGATGGTCGAGTTGCGCTCTCGCGGTCATATTGTTGAACTCGTCTGCCCCAGCAACGCCCGCCTGGGCGCACGGGCCACTGATGAGGGGGTCGCCGTGCATCACGCGCGCATGCGAGGCGGTGTTGACGTACGTTCGATGATCAAGATCAAAGCGCTGTTGCAACAACGAAAATTCGATGTTCTGAATACGCACAGCGGTCGTGACAGTATTTTGGCCGGCACTGCAGTGCGCCTCGCCCGTGTGCCCCTGGTTGTTCGTACACGCCACCTGGCATTGCCGGTTAGCTTGCTCGCCACCTACACAATGATCCCTCACCAGGTGATAGCGGTAAGCGAGTACGTGCGGCGGTATCTGATTTCGATGGGCATAGCTGAAGAACAAATCGAGACCATCTATGATGGCGTGCCCAGGCCCGAGTGTCACCACCCGTCTCTAGCCTGCGCGCCGAATTGGGAATTGACTCGACTCGCGGGCGATCATCGTCGCGATGGTAGCTATCATACGCGACAAGAAGGGGCACGAAGATCTGATCGAAGCTGTCAGGCCGATGCTGGCGGCGCGTTCAAACCTACATGTAGTCATGGCTGGCGACGGACCGTGGTTTCAGAAAATCCATGACCTGGTCGCGAGTTATGAGCTCGCCGATCGAATCCACTTATTGGGCTTTCGGACCGATATCACGAACGTGCTGCGTGGCTGCGATTTTTTCGTGTTGCCTACTCACCAGGAGGCCCTGGGGCAATCGTTTATCGAGGCGATGGCTTGCGGGTTACCGGTCACCGATACTGATGTTGACGGCGTGCCGGAACTGATAACGCACGGGGTGAACGGGCTATTGGTTCCGGCTCACGATCCCTGCTTGTTGCGAAACGCCATAAGGTGTCTCACTGACGATGCCGGGTTGCGCGCGCGGCTTAGCCGGGCCGGGCGTCATCTGACGGATTTTCGCTTCACAATCGACCAGATGGCCGACCAGACTGTGGCCTTTTATCATCGCGGCATCGAGGAAAGGTGGTCGCACGCTTAAATCGACAAGCCATTTAAAGCACTCGAAGTCCATGAGCGGCTTGGAGTGTCGAGAGCGTTCGGCGAAAGGAATCCGCTCGCTGCGAGTAAGTGCATACTCTTCAGAGCCCAACCTATGAGCAAGCCGCAAAGTCCGTTGCCTATGCAACTGCGCTTAACCGGATCAGAGTTGCTGCACGCACTAGAACTATTAGCGCCCGATGCTTTCAAAGTCGGTCTCGATCACCAGCATCCACAGTTGATAGATGTGATCGTGATCGCTAAAACCGAGGTGTCTTCCAACAAGGATGACGCCAACGCCAACAGTGTTGTCGACATTCACGACGGCCACTCCAGTTTAGGCGGTGCCGCGAGACTGTCGAAGTAACAGGCGATCACGCTCAAAACTGTCCTGAATAATGCGTGACTCGGGCGGAGTTTCGCTATCTCGGTCGTCGATTCGATAAACAATTTTTTAGAAAATAAACCTGAGATTGTACGTGACCAGTTGCAGCAAGAAGAGATGGCAAATGCGGCTGCTGTGACCCAGCAGAAGAGGCATTAAGGGAGACGGAAAAACGGAGATAGCGTGGACGGGCGGCCGTTCAATCCGTTGAAGTCTTACCCTGGAAAAGGAAATCTCGTCATATGGACATAGTTTTCTAAAAGAATTCGCATTGCGAATTAAACATAATAACCAGGCAAATAAGATTGGGGGACTATTCGCCGGGAACGCAGGCAATTGACCGCTCTTGTGAGCGTTGGAATCAAGGAAAACTGCAGCGCTGACCGAAGTCCGTCAGCGATCTCCATAGCCATGAATTAAGGGAAGGTCTGCATAACCTGTTTTTCGGAGTGCGGGCCTTTTGCTTCCTGCGCGTTGCGGCGTTGAGAATTTGTTG
>CALNPU010000276.1 GCA_940588625.1 uncultured Caballeronia sp. | reverse complement strand
CAGAAAACTGGTTCGACTTGTTCGCGGCTCCATTCTCTCAAGAGTCCGAGCCTCCACCAAACTCGGAACGGTTCAAATATACCGACGACGTTGTTTTGACCTGACAACGAGGTAAGTGACCTTGAGCTTTTCTGCGTTTCGCGCATTGAGTTTGTTCGCTCAGTAGCGCTGATGGAGTGGAGGGCAAGTCTTTTGGGGCCGCGACCTAGGCGGAAGGCGTCGCTAACCAGGTTACGTCGGGAAGACGGCAGGGCGGTCAATCGTCGAAAAAAACGCATTTCCACGATAGTCGTGGACCCGACGCCAGGGACTGCTTCGTGAAATGGATTTTGTTGCGGAGGCTAGTTCGAGCACGTTTGTTCGTTTGCGCAACGCCGATCCCGGGAGCGTCCTATCAATCGCTACTCGGGTATGACGAGTGAGTCGTGTAAAAAAGACCGTTCCAACGGACGCCAGAACGGTCTTTGTATCGTCTCAAGAGCGACGGTTGGACCCGTTGCAACATGACTTTGGGTGCAGGCCAGTTCACAAGTTGGGGAAACGTTAACGTCTTGATCGCTTGGGTTGATTCAAACGAGTGAGTGACAACGTTCAGCACAAAAGCCGCGTCCGATTTCAACCTCTTGGGTCAGTGAAAATGCGGCTGGGCAGGCTCGGCGTCTTCCGGCATTTCCGCATGGACGATTTCCCCGAGCGGATCCGCATACAGCGGCACGCCGCAATCGTCGCAATATTCCGGCTCGAAACGACTGGTGTGCCGGCGCACGTCGGTCACGCCCGAGCGCTTCAGCAGCGCAACGATCTCTTCCACCGGACCATCCGCGCCTTCCAATTCGGCCGCTTCTTCTGCTGCGCCAATTTCACCGTTTTCCCGGCCGTAAAGTGGCCAAACGACGCCATAGATCACGTCGTTGTTGCCACGGCGCGTAAAGCCGATCCGGTATTCGTCCACGCGTTGCTCCCCGAACCCGGCAATCACAGCGCGCAATTCGTCAGGTGTTGTTCCGAGCGTGTCGAACAGGTAGCGAACGGCGGTGCGGACCGAGTGAGGCCGGACCTGTTCGTCGGCGTCGCGGCATGCCGAATAGTAGGCGTCGGGCAGCAAGCACTCGAACTCGCAGCCAGGCAGGATGGCGGCAAAACTGGCGCCGCCTTGCGTCGCCCAATGTTCAAGGCACTGGCCGCGTTCGATTCGGGTGCCGCCGACTGTTTCCTCTTGCCACCGGAACAGCGGTCCGCCCGAGGGCACAATGGCCATCGCAAGCAAAAAGCGCGGATCGGCGAGGATGGGTGAGGTTTCGGGCAAGTCACCGAGATTGAGACGTGCCGGGGCGTGGCCGAGCACAGTCTGTATGAGTTGCTGCGCAACACGTGCTGTTTCTACATGGTGGCGCGGCAACTGGTCGATGCTATAGAGGTACGGCGCGACTGACACCTTGGCGCCCTCCGCGAGCACATGTGCTTGCAGTTGGGTGCGCAACGCGTCGACCACGTCGGCCTTGAGCGGCCCGGAAGGGATCGAGTAACGCGTCCATGCCAGCACGGGTGCCGCGATCAGTAGCGCTTCGTGCGGCACGCCGTCGATCTCGATCACGAACGATTCGCTTTGTGTTTCCGCCATATCGGCGAGTGCACTGTATGCGTCCGGGAACTTGAGTTGCAGGTGGTCAAGTGCGGCATCGAGAGCCGTCTGATTGCCGTTGCGAACAATTTTCCCGAGAAGCGTGTCGAGGCGCGCTTCCCAGAACCGGTCTTCTATACGGCTGCCCGATGCGAACAGCGAGAGCGAAAGACCGACGAGCTTGTCGGCATCCGGGGGAAGTCGTTTGGCGATTCGCGAGCTCATAAAAGAATAGTTATCAGGTGCAGATACGCTTAGATTATAGTCGCTATGAGTCTGTATAGTCGCTATGAGTCTGGTTAGACCTATTAGTGTGCGCGGCCTCTCCGCGACGCTGGTTTTGCTCCCTCTGTTACTAGCGGAAATGGCACCGCTGAAATTCTTTTCGTGAACTTCTTGCGCGAGGGAGAAACGGGCACTGGAATTCCGTCCCTTCGCTTCACGAAGAAGCGAAGGGACGTGAGAAA
>CALNPU010000275.1 GCA_940588625.1 uncultured Caballeronia sp. | reverse complement strand
CATCGATCCCGTTCGCTAGCAGTCGATCCTCTCGCGCGTCAACGTAATCCGCAACCGGTCTAGATTGAATGCTTACATTGCAAACGCACTCGGTGCGTTACCTAACCGACGGGTCCAAGCGCTGGTCTTCGTCGAAGGGACGAACGATATCGAGTTCCTTGAGTGCATCAGTGCCATGCTGAAACCAAGTATGGCTGATGTCGTCGACTTCACCGGCGACAACCGCGTGGCACTCGTACCTCTCGGCGGAGGCTCGCTCAAGCAATGGGTTGCCAAGCACTATCTGCGAAACCTGAACCTTCCGGAAGTTCATATCTATGATCGTGACGATGTCGTGCCGCCGAAGTATCAAGCAGAATGCGATACGGTCAATGCTCGCACTGACGGATCTTGGGCGGTTATAACGGCGAAGCGGGGGAACTCGAAAACTATTTGCACACGGACGCCATCGCGGAAGGCATGAGCGGTATCGTGGTCGCCTATACCGATACCTGTGACGCTCCGTTAATCGTGGCGAAGTCGGTTCACAAATCGTCAGGTAGCACGAAGCCATGGGCAGATGTTTTGGCTGACGCCAAGGAGTTGGGTGATAAGGTCAATCGGGCCAAAAAACGCCTCAACCGCGACGCCGCGGCAAAAATGACTGCCGCTAGGCTTGCGGAGATCGATGCGGCGGGTGAGGTGCTGGCTCAAAAGGATTCACGCGATGCTCGTTTAATGGGCGGAAGTCGCGACATTACCGATGCCGCAACACTGACCTGACCTAGCCTGCATCTCTTTGTCGGCAGGGCGTAATGAAAATGGGTAACGGTCCTTCGCGGGCGGCTGCTTCTTCAGGACTGCCTGGCTCGATGAAGCGCGGGATGTCTGCCGCACTCTCGACGGCAGAGCCAAAGCGTAGGCGGTGCCACTCGTCGCTTTCCCCCCTTGGCGTCTATATACTGGAATACCTCGCTTCACGGTGCGGCCGTGTTCATCGTATGTGTCCTCGTAACCGAGAATCCACTGATCGGCTTCCGCCTCAGGTGGCGCAACATAGCGCCGCTTGACTGTCATTGCGTCGTGCAGCTCGCGGAGCCGTTGTCGGCGAGCTTCTCCGTCCATGGGATTTGTCATTGCGGTGTGCTCCTGTTCAGCAGATGAGCAAGGTCTATGATATTGAAAATCCGCATCTTTCGAATATGAGGGCATCATGTCAGTTGAACGCGAGACATTTAGGCAAGACGCCCTGCGCGCGTGGGATGACTACCGGGTCGATGGCCTCATTTGACGCTTAAAGAGGCCGATGCCTGGCTGATCACGCTAGAGTCAGGCGAAGACATAGAGCCGCCTAAATGCCACGCATAGAAAGGAGAGGGTATCGATGTCGAAGGTATCCAGTAATGCAACAGCGTCCTGGGCAGAGTTACGCGGAATTCTGAAAGGCAAAACGAACGGTGCCCGGTTGACCGTTGAGGAAATCGACGCTGCGATAGCCGGCGCCGACGCAGAATCTGACAGATTTCTTGGCCTGTTGGCCGGCATCACGCGGGAAAATCTGCAGCCGGAAATAGATTTCGGCCCGCCGGCGGGTCACGAGGTGTGGCCGCCGTTCCGATGACGATGATCCTGAACCGGAGAGGATCCCGCAGTCGACTGAGCGGCCACAGCTGGCAAAGCCACAGTCAGTGCGCCGCAACGTTCGGCGTATGACGGCCATCGCCTCATTGAAATTTGAGGGTATTGCTCGGCTTGTTTCGGCTTGATAGAAAACGACCATGAACAGGTTTGCGACAGCCTCAGCCAGCCGCGACAGCTCCTTGGCGGTATCTTGATCCATGAAGTTCAGGGCCGAGAGCTGCGCCGTTGCGTGATGGATAACTTGCCGCGCTTCGGTATCGTGCGTGGTTGCCATGCTTCACCTCCCTAGCAGGTGTTGTTACGTGGAAGTGCCGGCCGCTTGCCGCCGGCCGATGCGATTTCGGTTTAGGCGTCGTCTTGCACCGGACGTTTGTTGACGAAGGCAGCCACCTCATCGTTGGCCGGCTCAACCCCCAGGCTATCGCCGGCGAAGCTCTCTTGACCCCCGCCCGACGCCCCGCTATTGCGAATCGCCGATGCGATCTTCCGTAAGCATTCAATCTAGACCGGTTGCGGATTACGTTGACGCGCGAGAGGATCGACTGCTAGCGAACGGGATCGATG
>CALNPU010000274.1 GCA_940588625.1 uncultured Caballeronia sp. | reverse complement strand
CAATTCCGGCAATGCGGTTTCGCCCTTCAACCCTCGTCAATAAAGGCGCTGGCGATCATTCAGGACGAACTACTTACTGGCTATCAAACAATTGAATCAAATATGTATAAGAAATATGTATAAAATCGGAGTTCTATTTTCAATAATGACTGGTTCGACTCAACCGACGCAATGCCGGTATCCTTTCCAGGACACCGGCCAAAGCCTGGTCTTTAAATCTGATGCTCAGGCTGGCCGCGCGCCGCCCAAGTTCACCAGACGCAAACACGTAATTTCAGACGGGGCGCTGATTCGTATCGGCGGTCCCCAGTAGCCCGTGCTGCGGCTTGTATACACCCACAAGTCGTTGAGCTTTTCGAGTCCGGCAACGAACGGTTGCTCTAACCGGACGAAGAAATTCCACGGCAGAAACTGACCGCCATGCGTGTGACCGGACAATTGTAGCGTAAAGCCCATTTTCGATGCCGCCGGCGCGCTGCGCGGCTGATGGGCGAGCAGCAGACGAAACGCAATGTGTCGGCCGGTGTGCCGAGCATGGCCTTGGCCGGATCGCTTTTGTGGGCCGGGTCGAAACTGCCCGCGCCGTAGTCCGTCACGCCGGCCACAACCGCGCGCGCCGTCGTTCGTGGTCCACGATCACGTGTTCGTTGAGCAGCACCTTCAGCCCAAGCCTGCGGAATTCCGCAATCCACTTGTCCGCGCCCGCGTAATACTCACGATTGCCGGTGATCAGGAACGCGCCATGCCGCGCCTTCAGGTCCGAAAGCGGTCGCGTGTGCGCAGCAAGATGCGGCACCGAACCATCGACCACGTCGCCGGTTACGGCGATCAGGTTCGGCGACAACGCATTGACCGCCGCCACGATCTTTTCGACGTAATGACGCTTGATGGTCGGTCCCACGTGGATATCGCTGATCTGCACGATGGTGAATCCATTCAACGCGGCAGGCAGGTTCTCAATAGGCACACCGACGTTTTTCACCCCGGCGCGCCGGCGCGCGCTGTAGATACAGCGTGACCAGCACTGCAAGAAGCGGTACGCCAAGCGCGCTCCAGGCGATAAAACCAGGCTAGCCGCCCGACTCCTTGTGCACACTGCTGATCAGGTGCAGGACAAGCAGCACGATATCGCGGAGAAACGTCAGCGTCAGTAGCGAGGAGAAGAAGCCCATGGTGAGCAGGCCGATCCATGCAAGACGATCCGACAGCGGCTGCTGGCTAATGTTGCGCGCGACCGACCATGCCGAGCGGAATCAGCAAGCACGACACCACGAGTGCGAGCACCGCGAGCCATTGCAGCGGCGCGCCAACGGGTGCAGCCGGAATCAGGCGCACGCCTATGTACACGTGAAACAGAATCCCGGGATAAAAAACGCGGAATGTCGCATAAACCGCCTGGTGGAAGGTGAGGCCGGTAGGTTGCAATCGAGATTGAGGCTGGCGACCACATACGTCGCGCTCCGTCAAAACGTTGGAACGTCTGAAGAGAAACCCGGCCCGAAACGGCATCCGATTCTACGGGTTTAACGAAAAACCTGCCGGTGTCCATCCGTCGTTATACGGCTTGCAACGTGCATGCCATGAAGGATCGCACTTCGTGAAGGCGGCGGCAAGCGTGACCAATCCACACCTGCAACTGCACAGGAAGTCCAGGTTTGGCCGGCAACCCTGCGCGGACGCCCAAGCGAATCGCGGCACCCGAAAAAATAACCCGCTTAAAGCGGGTTATTTTCGTGCAGCCGCACTACGTCCAACGGCTGCGTTCAGGGTGCGAACGCAGCCTTGGCTGCCGCCGCTTTCTTCTCCGCATTCTGCGGGTAGTTGGTCTCACCGCCAGGCTGATAGCCGTTCTTTTCCAGAGTTTTCAGTTCGGCGTTCTTCTTCGCGCGGGCGGCCTTGCGTTGCGCTTTCTGCACCTGTTTCGGCGTGGAAGTACCGGTGTCGCTGACGGCGGTTTGCGCCATTGCGACGGGGGCAGTCAGCCCAGTGCGATACTGATACGATAAGAGCCATTGCAGCCATGCGGATTCGGTACATAACGAGATTCTCCACGAGAAGCGGTTTTTTTTGGTGCGGCGGCGCCATGGCGTCCACCGCGTTTGTCGTGCTGGACCTGATGCTTCGCTACGTGCCAGACGCCTTTACAACCCTGTTCGCGAGCCAACTGAACCGCCCGGGAATCGTGGAGGCTGGTTAGGTGGAGGCTGGTTAGTGCTGGTTAGTTTAAGTCGATACCG
>CALNPU010000273.1 GCA_940588625.1 uncultured Caballeronia sp. | reverse complement strand
GCCTGCAGAACAAGATCGTTTCGCATTTCCGATCGGCGCCGCCATCTGGCGTCGCTCTCTGACCGCCCGTTCACAAGTCATGCTGCGCGAGATCGCGCGGGTGCGTGGGCGTACCGCGTGCACGCAGATATTCTGGCGACGCACACAGCACACAACGTACCGAACCGAGCCGCCGTCCCGCGAGACCGGGTGGCGGACGATTCGTTAGCCGGATCACGAGATCGAAATCGTTCTCGAGCGGATCGACCTCATGGTCCGCGTATAGCAACTGGAGATCGACCTCCTCATACGTGCGCAAAAAGCCCGGGACCAGCGGATGAATCACCGTTTTCGCGAAAGCTGTTGGCGCGCTCACGATGTTGCGGCAAAAGCGCACCACCTGCTCACCCGATTCGGTCACCTTCACCTTGCGCGTGGACCGTTCGAGCAGCCGCGTGGCGAGCGCTTCTTCAAGACGTTTGATCTGGCGGCTGACCGTTGACGGTGTGCTGCCGAGCTAGCGTGCGGCCACTGAAAAGTTGCCGGCATCGACAACGCGGGCGAATACGGCCATGTCGGGCAGCAATGGGATTCATCGGGCCGTTGCGAGTGGGGCGCAGGATTAATGCATCTGCGACATAAAGGTTTTGCGCATGGACCCGATTATCGCTGTGCAACGCTCGACAATACGGACTTATCTCCCGAGGTCCGAATATGTCCAAGCAAGACCGCCTGCTCTTATTGTCTGACCTGATGCTGCTGGTGGTCGCGGTGGTCTGGGGCACCGTTATGGAATCGTCAAGAGCGCGCTCGTGTTCTATCCGGTGCTGGGCCTGCTGACGCTACGATTCGGCATTACGTTTGTCATGTCGTCGCCTGCGTTGCGCAGTTTGCGTCATGCCGACGCGCGTACCTTACGCGGTATATTCATTGCAGGCGTGCTGCTAGGCATTTTCCTGAGCGAAACCTTTGGGGTGCTGCTGAGGCACGCTTCCAATGCGGCGTTCGATTAGCCTGTGCGTGGTGCTGACGCCGCTGGTCGAGTGGATGATGCTCAAGCGCAGGCCAGGGTGGATTGAATGGGCGGCAGTCGCGCTCTCGCTGTTGGGTGCATGGTTGCTTGCCGGAGACGGAGCGGTCGTGCTAAATCCAGGCGATGCGCTGATCCTGCTGATGGCCTTGCTGCGTACGCTGAATGTCTGTGTGACGAAACGCGTGTTGCGTGACTCTGCGCTGCCGCCTTTGTCAGTGACCACCGTGCAGCCGGGTGTGGTCGCGTTTGGTAGTGCGGCCGTGGCGCTCGTGTTCACGCCGCAGCAGTGGCAACACGTGCCGTCGTTGGCCGGGCACATGCCGTTTTGGGCCAGCGTGTTTTATCTGATTTTTGCGTGCACGCTGTTTGCATTCTTCGCGCAGAACTACGCGATCAGGCGCAGCAGTCCAACTCGCGTTTGGTGCGTTGTTGGCCTGGTTTTGGCTGGACGAGAAGATATCGCTTATTACATGGGTCGGCGGCAGGTTGATTGTTGTGGCGTCCATGCTGGCACGGTGCGCTGGTGCAAGGCGGTAATCGTTGGCGTCCCTCGTGCTTCGGAGGTTGTGCCCTGACGCAGAGTTGACCTCGGCGGCCTACAGGTTGGCATTCTTGATCGCTGCTTTTGCCCCGGTTTTCAACTGCGTGACCGCTTCAATCAGCGCGTGCCCGAACATTTCGTTCGAGGCAAGTTCGAAGCTAAAGACATTGCGACCAACCAGGCAGTGCGTCGACAAGGCTTTTCGGCGATTCTCCAGCGTTTGTCGCCAGCATAGCCAGCCGCGAGGCCAGCGGATCGCTGATGGCGAAAATGGTGCCGTCGTCGGCACGTCCGCGCAAGAAAACGAACCACGCTGCAACGCCAAGCGTGAGCCTCGAGATTGGCTGGCCGCGCTCCAGGCGTGCCGCAATCGTCGCGAGAAGGCTCGGCGGAATCTTCTGGCTGCCGTCCATGGCAATCTGCGCGCAACGATGTTTCAGCGCCGGGTTCGCATAGCGTTCGAGCAACGCATCGCGGTACGCCATCAGGTCGAACAATGCCGGAACGCTCAAGGTCGGTGCAATCTCGTGCGTCATCATCGAATGGATCAGTGCGCGCAGCGGCGCGAAGGAAATTGCTTCATCGATAGTTGCGAACCCCGCCAGCATCGACAAGTAAGTGCGTGTCGAATCTTTCGGTTAAGCATATCTATTGCATGCAAGACTGAAGCTTGGCTGCATGTCGGCCAAACGGCGCA
>CALNPU010000272.1 GCA_940588625.1 uncultured Caballeronia sp. | reverse complement strand
CCTGATTACCGTCAGGCCCCGCCTTGGTAGCGGCTTCATCTCCGCCGACAGGGCGGGGTGATGTTTGCAAGTCCCGCGCGTCAAGCAACGGATTCGCTACGCGATACGAGCGAAAGCTCGGTGTGTCATGGTTCAGCCCGTTCCCGCAAGTTGGGGACTGGTAGTGAACCTGCTATACGACTAGCAGTAGCCTAGGAAGACATGCGTCACTGGCAACGGTGGGGTGTGAAGCTCTTCTGACAAAGGGTCCCCCGATTGTGTGGCAGATGGCAACTGTGAAGTTGTCTTGTGGATACTCCTAGCAGCGATGGAGGTTAGCAGCGATGGGGTTGAGACTCAAGGCGGCTGGCTGATATGGTTAATTAATGTAAGTGAACTGCTGATAAACCCCGTAAGAATTGAGGTGCTAAAGCTGCTGTTAGGCATCAACCAAAAGGTGTGCGGTCGGTTAACTCGCTCGAAGCTCGGGTTACGTCGTCTTCAGACCGCCGGGGGAGAGGTAGAACCTAAGTCAGACACGCCGGGAACGTGGTAAGCCCGTATGGTTGCCAGTGCGGTGCGACTGGCAGGCGGGCCGCAAGGAACGCTGTTGATTGTGCGGGTAGGGGGGCACGGAAAAAGCGAACGTCGAACTGTAATGGTTCGAATAGGAGTTGGAACATCACTCTACGCGAAAGTGGGCAGACTTCCGTCTGGTCTACCGTCGCAAGACGGCTGACTACCCTCAATGCTTGAGAAGTTCGGGATGGCTTTTTAGTCGTCCATTCATTTTTCGCCCCTTACGGGAGCAAATCGCTCCCGTAAGGGGGGATGGTTTGCTCTTCGCTCGGAATTCACTTCTTCGAGTGGGAGAGCAGCATGAAAGTTGACAGAGCGATGCAAGCTCTGTATTTGCTGGCCTTGGAGCCACAGTGGCGGAGTCGACGAGCGACCCGAACTCATATGGGTTCAGGAGTCATCGCTCGACAGCGGATGCCATGTCTCAGATTTTCGTTTCCATGTCTCAGAAGGGTTCAGCCCAATGGGTGTTGGAAGCGGATATCAAGGGCTGCTTTGACCACATCGATCATGACTGGCTGGATTCTCCGGAAGTGGTTGAAGGCTGGCCTGATATATCAAGGTCAGTTGCAGGCGACGGAGGCTGGTACGCCGCAAGGGGGCATCATTTCCGCGACGCTGGCCAATGTGACGTTGAACGGGCTGGAACGAGAACTGGTGGCGCACCTCGGTGCGAAACTTGGAACCGCAAACGCCAAGAAGCTGAAGGTTCATGTGGTGCGGTACGCGGACGATTTCGTCATCACCGGTGACTCGCAAAAGGTGCTGGTCAACGAAGTCCGACCTTGGGTAGAAGCCTTCCTCGTGGTTCGAGGCTTGCAGCTCTCCGAGGAGAAAACGCGGATCACCCACATCGATCAAGGCTTTGATTTCCTTGGGTGGAATTTCCGGAAGTATTCGGGGAAACTGCTCATCAAACCGAGCAGGAAACGCGCAAGCGTTCTATCGCAAGGTGGCGGAAACAATCAGCGGTAACAAGACGGTACGACAGGAGGATCTGATCCGATTGCTCAATCCGATGCTACGGGGCTGGGCGCAGTATCACAGTCCCGTAGTAGCTAAGCAGGCGTACATCCGCATGGAGTATCTGGTTTTCCAGAGGCTTCTGCGGTGGTCGAAGCGGCGGCATCCTCAGAAGAACTCCGACTAGGTGAAGACGAAATATTTTCTGTTCGTGACCGGCACTGGGTGTTTGCCGCTCCCATGGTCAGGCGCGATGGCAGTAGAGGTTTGTTTGAGCTGTACCAAGTCAGCGGAACGGTCATCAAACGACACATAAAGATCAAGGGGGACTTCCATCCTTTTTTGATCCAGCGTGGGAGCAGTACGGCGAGAAATTGCGGCAGGATCGCATGTGGGAATCGATGTGCTATCGCAAGCAGTGGGCGACGCTGTACATGTCACAGGGTGGGCTGTGCGCGCACTGTGGAACGGCTCTGACGGACGAAACGGGTTGGCGCGATCATCATCTGGAATATCGGATGCATGGTGGTAAAGACACGTTGTCCAACAGAGTTTTGCTTCACCCGCACTGCCACCAGCATGTGCACATTGGTAAAATTGCTGTGACTAAGCCGGTCCTGATCTGATGAGTAGGACTTTGTATGTAGGCTTGAGCTGTATGCGGGGAAACTACTCGCACGTACAGTTCTTAGGGGGCCCTTCATCCGCAAGGATGGGGACTACCCTACC
>CALNPU010000271.1 GCA_940588625.1 uncultured Caballeronia sp. | reverse complement strand
TGCGCCACCCGTGCGGCTCTGGCAGCAATGCTAACCCGCCTAGATGCTCCACCCGAGACCAGCCGCAGCCTTACGGATACTGTCTGTAAACGCTGATATCCGCCCATTTTTTCATTGATTGATGCACTCAGAACCCTCAACGATCGCGAAAAATAAACTTTTTCCTTTGTTTTACCAAATGTTTTATTTATTATCCGATCTTCCGGATGGTGAGCGTCAGGCGTCTCAGTACTCCGTACGCGACGGTTTTTGGAGCTTTGTTTTTGAAACATCGGGCAGAATCCAATTGCCGACTGTCATTTTCGCGTGGTAAAAGGAGGCAGCAACGCTTGGCCGATAGACGGCTGGTGGCGCTACCAAACGGAATTACGTCTCTTCTAGGAAAATCAGCAAATGGCAACAGGTATTGTGAAGTGGTTTAATGATGCGAAGGGTTTTGGCTTCATCACGCCGGACGGCGGTGGCGATGACCTCTTTGTGCATTTCTCTGAGATCCGCTCGGAAGGCTTCAAGACACTGCAGGAAAACCAGAAAGTAAGCTACGAAGCGAAGCAAGGCCCGAAGGGTCTGCAAGCGTCGAACATCCAGCCGCTGTAATTCGTTACAGCACGGCTTGATTGTGTGAACCGAATGGCCCGCCTAGGCGGGCCATTTGTTTTTTGGGGCGGCGCCAGCGCCGGTGCAGCGCGCGAGGCGCACGGCGGCCACACAGCAGCTCCGCAGCAGGCCTCGCGTCAACCCTTCTCGCTCGCCAGCCAGCGTCAAGGTGCGTCGATAGCCATGTGCGGGGTGACCGCCGCGACCTTATCGGGAAAGAGCCGCGGATATAACGCGCCCGCAATACAGGCTCCAATGATCAGCGTGATCCAGAAAAGCCAGAGTTGTCGCAGCGCAGCGCCGCCGGCGAACAGCGCCGTCCGGTCGAGCGTGCGGGATTGACCGGCATATTCGTCACCGGGATGGATATCAGGTGAATCAGCGTTAGGCAAAGCCCGATGGCGAGGGGCTTGAAACCTGAGATGGCGCGTCCGTCGGTCGAACCGAGAATGACCATCAGGAAGAAGAACGTCATCACGATTTCGCAGATCAGCGCGGCGGTCAACGAATAACCGCCGAGTGAACGCGCACCGTATCCATTCGATGCAAATCCACTCGCGGCTGCGTCGAATCCAGGCACGCCGGACGCGATCAAGTACAGCACGAATGCGCCAATGATCGCGCCTATTACTTGCGCAACAAAGGGTCCCAAGTCCCGGACAGGAAACCGGCCCGCAACGGCGAGGCCCACGCTGACCGCCGGATACAAGTGGCACCCGATATATACCCGAGCGCGTAAGCCATGGTCAGGACAGAGTTAATCCGAACGCGAATGCCACGCCTACAAATCCAATTCCGGTACCGGGAAATTTAGCTGCGAGAATTGCGCTGCCACAACCGCCAAGAACTAGCCAAAACGTGCCAAACATTTCCGCAGCAAGAAGACGTTGTTGTAATCGCATGATGTGCCATCCAAGATTGGTAACGGGTTCAATACGAAGTGGCCAGACCGGGCTAACCGACATTGCGCTATTCAACATTGGGGTCATGTGTCTGACTGGCCTTAGGCGACAAGGCTCGCCTACCTGCTTAACCTGCATACGCGCTACGGTGGATGCGGACGATTTGTCCTTGAAAATCCATGGTGCAGTGCATCTCTAGCATCGCTTTGTTGCATGACAAAGACGCACCTGGAGTAAGTGATTCGGACACGAATCCAGTGTAGGTCAAAGATTTTAAAAATCGATGTCATCCGCATGCAACAGTGACCACGCGATTCAAATCCGCGGTCAAGTTGCCGAATAAGCGTGCGTACCAGCAGCCGGTAGGTCGGAAACTCTCGTCGGAGTATCCGTTCGGGGATTGTCAAACCGAATACGGCCACGTGCGAAATGGCTAAGTCTCAATGCAGTCGTCACTGTCATCCACCGCGTTTAACAGGCCAGTAATCTTGTGATCAATTGGGATTCCGGATCGGGTTTCCAGATCGCTACGAAGGGTGTTCCTGGCATGATCGAACCTGCATAAGGCTTCCCTAAAGTACGGGCTGAAGTCGCCCGTTCCAGGCAATCAAACATGAAAGTCCGCAGCCATATCTTCGGCTGTCCGGGCGACTATCCGACCGGTCCGGACGGCTCGCTACCCTTCGTCCTGAATGATCGCCAGCGCCTTTATTGACGAGGGTTGAAGGGCGAAACCGCATTGCCGGAATTGCAGGATTC
>CALNPU010000270.1 GCA_940588625.1 uncultured Caballeronia sp. | reverse complement strand
GGCTACTACGCTCGCTTCTCGACACGGGAGAATAGCAATCGATCCCATCCATTTCCGACACAGTAAGATTAACGGGCCGTCGATAAAAACCGCTGCCAAAACCATCCGCCGAACAAGTTGACTACCAGTCCGGCCATCACCGCACCACCCCCACGAATTGCATCGGGCTCAGCCCTTCATTAAGCAGCAATGCCGCCGAAGCCAGCCCGACAATGGGCACAGCAAGGAAAACGGTGCGACCTGACTTGCCGGATAACGCGCCAGCAGCTTTCCCCACAACGTATAACCGAGCGCGATAAACAATCGCCAGGATCAACGTGAGCGAAATGCCCGACAAGCTGGCACGAAATGCGTGCTGGCCCCTCCGCCATCAGCGAGAGCGCGAGGAACGGCAACGGTGGCACCAGGCTCGCCCACACTACGAGCGACGACAGGTCGACCTTGCCCATGCGCTTCGTGATGACATTGCCCATGCCCCACATGGCCGCGGCCACGAGAGTCAGCAGGAAACCGGCAACGGTCATGGCGTGCCCAGCCTGCACGCCGATCACCGCCAGCCCGCACGCCGCGATCAGCAACCCGGCGACATTCGGCCCACGAGAACCTTCACCTAGAATCATGGCTGCGAAGATCAGCGTGAAAAACGCCTGCGCCTGCAACACCAGCGACGCAAGGCCGGCGGGCATGCCAACAGACATTGCGTAGAAAAACAGCACGAATTGCCCGAACGAGATGGTCGCGCCGTAAGCGAACAGCCAGCGAAACGGAATAGCCGGCCGCTTGACGAAAAACACGACCGGGAATGCGACCAGCGTGAAGCGCAACGCGCCTAGAAGCATGGGCGGCACGCCGTGCAGACCCACCTTGAACACGACGAAGTTCACGCCCCAGGCGAGAATGACAATCAGCGCGGACAACAAATCCTTGGGCGACATCGTCGTCTCCGTGAGTTCTATTCGAAGCTGTTTTCAGGATCAGACCGGGGACCGGAAGCTCCGAATTCATATCGAACGCAATTCGACACTGTAGCGGACGATTTTGCAAATGCGCTGTACAAACTCACGCCATAGCCCATTCGGACAAGGCGATCCCGCGTTGCGTTTGTTGGCACCCCCGTGTTCCGGTTTAAACGGTCGGCCAGATGGCATACCGCCCGGACACCACTTGCGTGCTTCCACACGGCGCCCAATAGAATTGCATTTCCGAGTACGCAATCCGGACGTCCTTATGTCTTCCACAATTCAAGCGTTTCTCAAGCCGCATCAGCACGACGTTGGCGGCCTCATGGTGCGTCGGGTATTGCCCGCACTGGCGGCTGCCCGGACCATCGGACCGTTCATCTTCTTTGATCATATCGGCCCGGCAATGCTCGTGCCTGGCGTAGGGCTGGACGTGCGCCCCCATCCGCACATAGTCCTGGCGACCGTCACGTATCTCGAGGGAGCGATCATGCATCGCGACAGCGTCGGCTCAGTCTAGAAAATCACCCCTGGCGATGTGAACTGGATGACGGCCGGCGGCGGCATCGTGCATTCGGAACGCACGCCCGACGAGGAACGCGCCGCCGGGCAGAACATGCACGGCATCCAGACATGGGTCGCGCTGCTGGTAGCGGAAGAGGAGTGTGCGCCGTCGTTTGAGCACCATCCGGCCGCGACGCTGCCGCAACTCGAACGCAATGGCGTGAACCTGCGGGTGATCGCCGGCAGTGCTTTCGGTGAAACAGCGCCGACCACAACGTTCTCCCCCACCCTCTATGTCGCCGCGCAGTTTTCAGCGGACAGTGCCGTGACGCTCGATACGGAACATGAGGAACGCGGGGTCTATCTGTTGGAGGGCGATCTTTCCATTGACGGTGACGTGCTGCCCGCTGGCCAGATGGCGGTGCTGAAGCCCGGATTTTCCGCCGATCTCCGCAGCACGGAAGGTGCGATCACGATGCTGCTCGGCCGTGCGCCGCTAGACGGTCCGCGTTTCATCTAGTGGAATTTTGTGGCGAGTTCACGAGAGAAAATCGAGGCCGCAAAACTGGCATGGAGCGAGCAGCGGATGGGCCAGGTCCCTGGCGAGACGGAGTTTATCCCATTGCCGCCACCGCGCCGCCCGGCCAATCCGTCTGATGCTTGAAGATTGTGGGGCTCAAGGCTTGAAGTCCGGGCTCCGGGCCTGCCGCTGAATCAGGTGTGCGCCCGGTTGAACTTGGCCGGCCTGCCCCAAAATAAACTTATATGAACGCCCCGATGCGGCAGGTTTTCTGGCGTGTTGCTTCGACAGGATAGGTTGCAGCTTTATATGCGGCCG
>CALNPU010000269.1 GCA_940588625.1 uncultured Caballeronia sp. | reverse complement strand
GGACAAACTTACCGCAGTGGCGGATCGCGGCTACCGCACACAAGAGCGAAGAGATACTTGCATGCCATGAGGCTGGCAGCCTTCACCTTCGCCTGCGCGCGATTTTGGTTAGTCTGCGCCACTTCGATAACGGTGCCGATGCTATGCCTGTAGCGCGACTGCGCTGCCGCCAGGATTGCTGCGGCGTTGCCGAGACCTTGGCCGGTCGTGGCGACGCGGGCCCGTGCGGCCTGGTACCCGTACGCGACGCTGACATCGAAGATCACCTGCTGGTGGACCGCGGTGAAGCCGATGTTCGCTACCACCGATGCCTGCGACGCAGCCTCGACGCGCGCAGCGCGTCCGCCGAAATCGAAGAGCAGCCATTGCAGCGACAGCGCCGAGGTCGTGCCATGTCCCGTTCTGCCGGTTGACGAAGCACCGGGTACGGACGAGCTCGAATTTTGAGCGCCCGCGTACTGCCCCATCGCGGCAACCGACAGTTGGGGAAGATGGCCGCGAGCGCCATGTTGCGAGCATCGTTCCATGCGATACGAGTCAGCGGGTTCGTCGACTCTGCGAGGTCGACCAGTTCGGGCAACTCGTACGCATGCGCCACGGGTCAAGCGTCGGCGGAGGGGGCACTGTGGCGAGTGCGGGATTCGCGGGTAACGTGTAGCTTCCCATTGCGGTCGATCGGGTCGACCCCGCCAGCCCGGGCACGATGGCGCCGTCCGCGTCCGTCAGAGGTTGCCAGGGACGGTCGGGGCTGTCGGGAGCCTGTCTACGGACGACGTGGCGCAGCCGGGCAAACTCGCCACGGCCAGGATCGCCAGTGCGAATGAAGGATCAAGCCGGAGCATGAGTCGTGAAGTCCTTCGCCGCGTCGTTCGGCGCGGCGTGTTCGAGTTGAGCGAGGCGTGCATCGCCCAGGTATAGCAATGCTGCACGTGTGTCGTCGATTGGCGCATTTGCGTGCGCCAATGGCTGCAACGCGGTTATCGCGCTGGTTTCAGCCGGCTGTTGCGGCGGATTGCCCATGATCCGTCAGCCAGCCGCCGATCACGGTATCGCCCAGTCTCGTTCGGCAAACAGGAATATCGGCCCTTCGAGCGCGCTGAGCCATTGCGCTCGAGGCCTGCGCGCACCGCGTGGCGGAATTCGCCAGCGCCGAGAGCCGCTCCCACTGATGCTGCAACGAGGTGAGCGTGGTGTCGACGCGTGCGGCCACACTAACAGGCCACACGCGAGTGAAGATCAGATACACGACCACGTTGCCGGTCAGGATCCCGATCGTACGATCCCGTGCGACCGTCAGATCGAAGCCGGGCGCGGCTCCCTGGATCACGCACATGAAAAAAACCAATACGATCTGAAATCCTGCATAAGAGATGCGCGGCGAACCGAAAGCAATCCACGCCGACAGCAACGCACCGAGGAACACGACACCCATCAACCCCACGACGGAGGTCATCGCGGGTATCACGAACACGACCGCCGCGGTACCGAGGAGCGGGCCCGCGAGGCACCCCGCGATGCGCAGCGTCATTTTCTCGACGGTTTCGGCGGTGGTGCCGAGCGACACCATGTAGACCGTGATGAAGCAGGTGTGGATACCGGACCAGTTGAGCTGCGAATAAAGCAGATAGCAAAACACGGCCGCTGCGGTGGTCTTCAACGCGTAGCGGATGTGCTCGGGATTCGTGAACGCGTCGGGCAGGAAGAACCCGCCACGCTTGTCGGCAAGCGGGGAGCTTTCGGCACCGGCTTTGTCATCGACGGCGACATTGATTTCGGCCACGGCAAAGCGGGTGATTGCGTGCTGCAGTTCTTCAGCCGCGATGCGCGCGAGCGGCGTCAGTTCTGTCGCGCCGGGCAGATTAAGTTCGATATCCACCGGATAGCCCCCACCTCGAGCATGCCGGCCATATCTCCAGCTCTCCAGCGTGTCGATGATCGGCATGACGGACGATGTCCCCTTCGCTCAAGCAGGCACCGAGCGCGTCGCGCATTGCGTCGGGTTCAGCGGCTGCGAGCCGCCGCGGCAATGGCGCAAGCGCCAGGTTGACACAGATCGATACCCCGATTGGGATCGGGACCATCGCCCAAGAGTAAAGCAGGGCGCGCGTCGCCGCTTCGCCGAATGGCACGCTGCCGAGTTCGTCGAGCGTGAATCCGACGATCATCGCGACGACCAGCGTGACCAGCACCAGCATGGCCAGGCTCTGCACCACGCTCAATACCCGGTCTGGCTGGTTCACCGTGTTAGCGGGCGGTGCAAATCCGCCACTAAACGACGGCGTTGGGTCGAATAGAAGCGAAGCGACCGGGGGAGGGGCCGTTGCTGC
>CALNPU010000268.1 GCA_940588625.1 uncultured Caballeronia sp. | reverse complement strand
GCGCGACCCAACGCCGCCGTTTTTTAGTAGTGTCTCGGATGTCTCGGATGTCTCGGATTTGCACCGCCGATAACAAACGCCGTCGAAACAGCAAATCGCGCGATGTTACAGTTCAGGGTAGGGCGTTCAAAGCAACCGACTGTAAGCGTTTGGTCCCAACCGGACCCTCAGCCATGCTGCAGCTACCTAGATAAGGCCAACGAGAAAATATGCAAATTTGGCTGATTTTGCTGCGAAGATGGCTAATTTTGTGGCTAAACGTCGCGTTCTAGGCCTGTTCTTCAGGGAAACCGACACAGTTCTGCGGACCCGAGCACAGGAGAAAACGACCCTTCTGTCGCGTAGATGCCACATATTGTGTGACACAAGGGTAACAAATGAGTGCCTTTCTGTAGCTCTTTTGTTATCTTTTGCGGCGTTGTGGTCCGAATCCAAATTACGGAAATCTATGACTTTCCGAAGTCTGTCACTAACACAGAAGTCTGTCACTAACACAGATCTGGAGATCTAATGAAAAAGTCGCTTCTCGCTCTCGCAGCATTGGGCACATTCGCAGGCGCCGCTCAGGCACAAAGCAGCGTGACGCTGTACGGTATTGTCGATGCAGGTTTCGCCTATGTGAACAATATCGGTGGTAACAAACTCTACGAAACGAGCGCCGGCAACCTGCAAGGTGATCGTTGGGGCCTGCGTGGTACGGAAAATCTGGGCGGTGGCCTGAAGGCTCTGTTCGTGTTGGAAAACGGTTTCAACGCGTTCTCCGGCAAGCTGGGTCAAGGCGGTGACGAATTCGGCCGTCAAGCTTACGTTGGCCTGTCGAGCCAGTTCGGTACGGTCACCCTCGGTCGTCAATACGACTCCGTGGTGGACTACACCGGCGCGTTCGAAGCTGGTAGCCAATGGGCGTCGTTCTACGCTGCGCACCCGGGCGACCTGGACAACCTGAACAACTCGAATCGCACCAACAATTCGATCAAGTACGCAAGCAACAACTACAGCGGCATTACGTTCGGTGGCTTGTACAGCCTGGGCGGCGTTGCTGGTCAATTCAACCGCAACCAGATTTTTTCGGGTGGTGTTGGCTATGCGCAAGGTCCGCTGTCGTTAGGCGCTGCTTACTTGAACGTCAAGAACCCGAATTTCTCGTTCTTCGGCAACAACTCGACGTCGAGCACAACGGCGACGAATATGGGCGGTTCGCAGGTGTACTCTGGCTTTGCATCGGCTAAGACGCAGCAAGTGATCTCCGCTGGCGGTGCTTACACGTTCGGCCCGGCAACTGTCGGCGCAACTTACAGCAACACGCAGTTCAAGGATCTTGGCCAAACTGGCGTGACTGGCCAACCGGCTGGCTCGGCGACGGGCGGCAACGCCAAGTTCCATAACGCCGAACTGAACTTCAAGTATCAATTGACCCCTGCGTTGTTGCTCGGCGCAGCGTACGACTACACGAAGGCATATAGCATCGCCAACGAAAAGATCCATCAAGGTGTCTTAGGCGCCGACTACTTCCTGTCGAAGCGGACCGACCTGTATGCCGAGGCGATTTATCAACACGCATCGGGCACGAACTCAGTTGGCGGCGCGGCTACAGCACAGATCAACACTCTGTCGGCGTCGTCGACGTCGAACCAGGCTGCCGCTGTTGTCGGTATTCGCCACAAGTTCTAATAAAAACAACGTATTTTGCAGTACCCTAAAGGCGCTTCGGCGCTTTTTTTTGAATAACCAATATGAAAATCGCCCTCTGCATCGAATCAGCTACCTCGAAGCGAAAGACCCTTTAGCGAGTAATCACAACGACTGCGGTCGAACGATATCTGACTGGGCAATCGCTGTATCGCTCGATCAAGTCGAAAGCATGGGATATGGGTTATTGTTGGATGGACGCTCGCAGACATGGAAGGAACCGAGATTCTCCGGTGGATCAAGGCAAGCGATCTTGTGCCTCCGTTTGGTCGTCCTTGTTACGCGGAGTCGACAAGGACGTAATTTCTGCGCTCGAATACGGAGCGGATGACTACATTGTAGAGCCGGCCAGGTAAAGATGTAGTCAGTGCAAGAATTGAAACCCTAGCGCGCAGAGCAGGGCGCATTCCAATTCCAGCAACAGTTGCCTTTGGTCAATACGTTTTAGATCGGCGACATCAATAATAGAGATCAGTGAACAGCGAGTTACCTTACGGCCGAAGGAATACGCTTTGGTCGCAGTATTTTTTGAGAACTTCGGACGCCCACTTACGCGCGAGTTTTTGCACACACGATATGGGCCCTGCTGAACCGCCCGGGAATCGTGGAGGCTGGTTAGGTGGAGGCTGGTTAGTGCTGGTTAGTTTAAGTCGATACCGGCAC
>CALNPU010000267.1 GCA_940588625.1 uncultured Caballeronia sp. | reverse complement strand
CCCCATCCTGCCGCCGCTACCACGCTCTGCACGTCCCCGAAACATGCTCCGAGGGGCGTCGTTCGCCGACCCCATACGTTCTATCTGCCGCCATACAGTCCCGAACTCAATCTGATCGAGATCGTCTGGAAGCAGGCCAAATACCACTGGCGAAACTTCATCACTTGGACGAAGGAAACCATCGACGACGAAGTTCGAAGGCTTCTTGTCAATGACCGGCGTTATGGAGCCATTCCGGGATCGGCGTATTGGCGCCACTGCGCCGGGTGTTGAACTCGATTCAAACTTTCCAGATGGGTACGCTCCGTTCTTTCTGAACGGAGTGTCCATGACCAACCGGAGGTTCGAATTGTTTGAGTACCGTCAAGTCCTTGTCCGTATGCGGCAAGGCGATTCCGATCACGACATTGGGCGTAGCGGCGTGATAGGTACATTTCATCTGACGGCGTTTGAGTTGGACTCCTTATCCAAACGCACTAACTTCAAAACCGTTTACACGGAACACTTATTACGATAACGTTCAGTTAAGAAAAGTCTAGAACTCTGTGATTCTGTGTTTTTGATAGCTCTTGCCATCGGGCGCATGCTCAGATCACGACGATTCGCAGTGCGATTTTGAGAAGATTTCACGATTTTGGAAATAAAATTAAATGAGTCCAAGAGAAATTAAAAAGGCAACAATTCCCGCTTTACTATTTGTTCCAAATTTTTTGTTTAGTGATTTTATATGAAAATTCACGGTGCTTGTTGAAACTCCTAAAATTAGTCCTATTTCGCTAGAGGTTTTTCCATCGGCAATCCATCGCCCCACTTCCTTTTCTTTTTTGCTTAGATTGTAATCTGAGAAAATAACCGGAATAATATCAATATTCTCTAAAGTTTTCGCGGCCGAGAACATAAATGCTTCAATTTTTTGGCAGAAGTTACCGAATCTATCCGGGTGTGGGAGGCCGCTTTCCTTTCCAATCCATAACATAGCGATTCCGTTATTTTGTATTTTATGAAGAAAAACCGCGCTATAGCCCATTCTTAATTTGTCAGAAAAATTCATGAAAATCGGATTTGGGCGTGGATATATTTCTTCACGACTACTGTCGCCATAGGGTTTCAAATCCACGGAATTTTTTACGTTTTGAATAATATCCGTCATTCGGTCTCTAATTGGCTCTTCCGGAAAATTTCCATACAAAAAAAGCTTCGGGTTATTTATTGGCAATGGGCATCGAACACCAAAAGATAGGTAATCGACGCATAAATAATTTTGTGATTGAGTTAAGGTTCTGATGAAATCAGAAATGGTTCTCACTTCTGAGCGATCAATTTTTAAAATCTGCTCTTCTTTCCGATCTCCCATGATTTCCGTCCTCGAAAGCAAATTCTTCGCTTGAGGTAAAGCGACTTGACCGACCGCTTTCCCGAAGCCGAGTAGCGCCGCTGCCTTCTCTAGATTGAAACGTAACGGAAAGTCAACGGCGTCGCCATGTTTTCCGATGGCTCGTTCATTGTGTGTATCCGCTAACTTCGACTGAGCGCTAGTCTGTGCCGTCAAAATTTCCTTCGAAAGGCTGTAGCGGCCTTAGAGTGCCAATGAACGGCCCAAGGGTCAACCGATACGCAATGCTCGCTTATTATTTCCTCGAAATGCTGCTGCAAGAGGAACTGATCGACCGCACGCGAGTGCACACGTAACAACTTGACCACGTCGATCAAGCGGTGCAACCAGCGGCAGGGTGTCTCAGCAGGATACTCGGCCAAACGATATTAAATAATTGCTCCATTGCTGATCTTGACATGGCTCGGGGTTATCAGGACACCAAACCAGATATTAGTGCGATAGGGCACCAACGATGTACCCCAATCACAGCCAAGTGGTGCCGTATAGTTACCTCACGCGATCACTACGCGTACCACTTTCTGATCAAATATGCACCATATTGTTCTCCGCACACAGTGTTTCCAATCCAATCTAGGCAAGCTCTAGAATTGTGTCAAGCAATTTTATATGATGAAATGGCCGACATTTGATTACACGCCGCACAATTGTTCAGTTTATATTTTTTATATCTTGTGCTCCAGATAATGCGCACGCTCGGCGGGCGTTCGTCGACGTGCTAAAGGGGCAGAAGAACAAGCCCAGCGCGCGTGGCAAAGGCGCTCGAGTGCTTCCAGGCCCTGTGGCCCTGTCCCTGTGGCCCTGTATCAGGTTGAAGCACTGGCCTGCCTGACGGGCAGGCGCGTGCCGATACACGTACGGCTTGCGCCAGCAGCATAGCGTGCCGCTGCTGAACCCCTTCAAGACGTAGCTCGACGAACTGGCACCCAAAGTGCTTCCCGAGAATGGTACCGCTCGCTCGACAGAATTCCAAAGAATTCCAAACGCACTGATGACCTGCGCGGAGCAGGATCGAAAC
>CALNPU010000266.1 GCA_940588625.1 uncultured Caballeronia sp. | reverse complement strand
CGCGATCAAATTGCTCATGCGAAAAAGTTAACAAAACTTTCGAAAGTAAACGAGAAACTTGTGGCTAACCGAAAGGAACACGGTGCGCTTACGTTTTCCGTGTACAGCACAGACGATGCAGTAGTCGACGCAGCCTATGACGCAGCGATTCGCGGTGGTGTCGCGCTCTCGATCAACCTGACCGGCGGCGTGTTCGTCAACCAGACGGCGGCGTACTCGGACTTCCACGGCACGGGGCCAATCCCGCAGCGAACTCGGCATTGTCCGACGCAGCCTACGTAGCGAACCGCTTCCGTGTTGTCCAAAGCAGAGTGCATGTTGCACCGAAGGCCGCGCCGGCAACAGTTGGCCAAACGGCATAGGTGCCCAGCTCGCAACGCTGCGTGGAGACATAGGCCGTTCGGCCGAATGGAAAGCGGCGCCAGGCGCGGCTAGTATCGAAGGCATGCGTATTTGCACAACGTAGCCAGCAAGGAGACACCATGTCCGACAACGGGAACTCAATCGTCATTGATATCGACGCCAGCACGCACGTCGCCACGCTGACGCTGAATCGCCCCGACAAGCTGAACAGCTTCACGCGGACGATGCATGAAGAATTGAGCAAGGCGCTCGATCAGGTGGAAGGAAGCAAGGCGCGGGCATTGGTGATCACGGGGGAGGGCCGGGGGTTTTACGCGGGCCAGGGGATCTAGCCGATCTTGACTTCACACCCGGGGCGATGACCAATCTGGGCTCGCTGATCGACCAGCATTTCAATTCGCTCGTGCGTCGCCTGCAGGCGTCGCCGTTACCCGTGATTGCCGCCGTCAACGGTATCGCGGCCGGCGCCGAGCGAATCTCGCCATGGCATGCGACCTGATCGTCGCGGCGCGTTCAGCGAGTTTCGTCCAGGCTTTTGTGAAAATTGGCCTGGTTCCGGATTCCGGCGGCGTATGGCTCTTGCCTCGGCGCGTAGGTGAAGCACGGGCGCTGGGCCTCGCGTTGACGGGCGACAAGCTGGGCGCCGAACAAGCTGAAGCGTGGGGATTGGTCTGGAAAGTGGTCGACGACGAGCAATTGCAAAGCGCTGCATTCAAGCTTGCCGTGCAACTCGCACAGCAGCCGGCCAGGGCTATCGCCGCAATCAAGCACGCTATCCGTGCCGCCGCGAACAACACGCTCGATCAGCAACTGGATCTTGAGCGCGATGTTCAACGCGAACTGGGTGACTCGCACGACTATGCCGAGGGTATCGCCGCGTTCAAGAAAAAATGTTCGCCCCGCTTCGACAGCCTCTGAAATTCGATCAGCAAACTCCGGGAGAACGCAGCAACGACGCCAGAATAACTCGCCAACGCGACCGCGCAAGCCATGTACGGAGCGGATGCATGCAGCCGTGCGCTCGGCCTCGAACTCAAGGAAGTTCGTCCGGGGTAAGCGTGCATGCAAATGAACGTCCGTGACGACTTTTTGAACGGTCACGGCATCTGCCACGGCGAACTCGTTTTCACGCTGGCCGACTCCACGTTCGCGTTCGCCTGTAACTCGTACAACATCAATACGGTCGCGGTGGGTTGTTCCATTGAATTCTTGCGTGCGGTGAA
Organism: uncultured Caballeronia sp.; assembly: GCA_940588625.1. Taxonomy (GTDB): domain Bacteria; phylum Pseudomonadota; class Gammaproteobacteria; order Burkholderiales; family Burkholderiaceae; genus Caballeronia. The sequence goes on along the minus strand of CALNPU010000266.1, from coordinate 830 downwards.
AGGCGGCGACCGCTTGTCGGCAGAAGCTGTCGAACAATCGCTGACGGGGAAAACCGGTATCTACAACATTCGTGTCACCAACCGTGAAGGTGAAACGGTCGCGATGTTCTGCGGCAAGTTATCGCAGATAAAGGACAATCTGGTTCCCGTGGAATCCTGACCCGCTCTACAAACCACAGCGCCCATACGAACTTGATTAGGGCCATTGACCGACAATCAAGAAGGAGACATTCGATGAACAACGCGCTTCCGCTGGACCTGATTGAGACGGCCAGCCGCAACAAGCTAATGGCGTTGCAACTCGAATGCCTCAAGTGGTCGCTCGCCTATGCGTATGAAAACTCGCCGGCGTATCGCCGAAAATTCGACGAAGCGGGCGTGCATCCGGATGACGTGAAAACCCTGGCCGACCTGGCGCGTTTCCCGTTCACACAAAGAAGGATCTCCGCGATAACTATCCGTACGGTATGTTCGCCGTGCCGCACGAGCAGATTTCGCGAATCCACGCGTCGTCGGGAACGACGGGCAAGCCGACCGTGGTTGGTTACACGGCGAAGGACATCGACACCTGGGCAAATCTCGTCGCGCGTGCGGGTGCACGGCGTGGCGACAAAGTGCACGTCAGCTACGGCTATGGTCTATTCACTAGTGGCCTCGGCCTCATTACGGTGTTGAGCGTGCAGGTTTAACTGTGATCCCGTTTGGCGGTGGCCAGACTGAAAAGCAAGTGCAACTGATCCAGGATTTTTGTCCCGACAAATGGAATGAACGTCCCCACTACCAGGTGTGTGACGCCGAAGAGGCGGACGCTAACGGGCGGACGGCATCAA
>CALNPU010000265.1 GCA_940588625.1 uncultured Caballeronia sp. | reverse complement strand
GCACGCATCTTGATACCCCTGTTCAGCTGCCAACAGAGCGGCCAGAGCAGGTAACCGTCACCGATCCCGCCCATCCGCTGTATGGACGCACCTTCGCTGTAGTGGCGCTGGCGAGTACGGTCAGCGCATATGGTCAGGTCACCGTCGTTTATCGCGACGACATCCTGTTAAAGATTCCGGTAGCGGCGACTTTCCTCCATCCGACATCTGAACGTTCACCATCGAGCAAACTATCGGCCTATAGCGTCCGCGAACTGATTCGCGTGGCCAGAGAAATCGAATCACCCCGAAAACACGGATCAGGCTCCTCATTAAATAAGGATTATTTAATAATAAGCGGTATTTGCGATTTGCGTCATACGGTTGATGCCGATGGACAAGCCACGACATCGGAACTTGTAACGGCCCGACATCTGTGCCGTAAGGCAATGATCTATATCCGGCAATCAATTCCGAACCAGGTCGTAACCAATCAGGAGAGCCTACGATTTCAGTAGGCGCTGCGCCAGCGCGCAGCCGATCTGGGCTGGGATGATGCGAATATCGAGGTGGTCGACGTTGATCTTGGCCTGAGTGGCTCGACGCTCTCGCATCGCGAGGGCGTCAAGGATGTCATTGCCCGCGTAACCCTGGGTGAGGTCGGCATCATCCTCTCGTACGAAGTTACCCGGCTTGCCCGTAACTGCACGGACTGGTATCCCTTGCTGGATCTGTGCGGATTTCGCCAATGTCTTATCGGTGATCGCGATGGCGTATATGATCCGGGCTCTGCGAACGAACGCCTGTTGCTGGGTTTGAAAGGCACGATCTCCGAGGTCGAGCTACACACACTGCGTGGCCGCTTGACGGCCGGTTTGCTGAACAAGGCTAAGCGCGGTGAACTGGCATTGTTGCTCCCGGCAGGATTCGAGCGTGACACCCACGGCATCGTGCATAAAGATCCGGACCAGGAAGTGCAGGATCGGGTATTCCTGATCTTTACGACGTTCTTGGACTTCGGGTCGGTAAGCAAAGTGATGCGTCGCTTCCGCGACCATGCCCTGAGCCTGCCGCGGCGCGACCGGTTTGGGGATGTCGTCTGGCGCACACCAACGGCCAGTATGCTCACAGCGATCCTGAAGAATCCTGCCTATGCAGGTGCTTTCGTCTACGGCCGAACCCGATCCTGCCATTCAACTTATGCAAACGGCAAGCTTATTACAGAACGTTGTCCCATGTCAGAATGGAAAATCGTCGTGAAAGACCGTTATCCTGTCTATCACGATTGGGAAAGTTTCAAACGGGTCCAGGCCATGCTGCGCGATAACCATGCGGAATACCAGCGAAACCAGACGTGCGGGGTACCCCGCGACGGGTCAGCCGTGCTCCAGGGCATCGTCTGGTGCGGGCAATGCGGTCACAAGATGGCGGTGCAGTACAAGAATGCCAACAGCTACGTTTGTTGCTACGCAGTCAGGGTGGTCAGCTTTGCCAGCACCTGCCACCTGTCGATGCGCGGGTCGTGGAGGCCTTCCTCACGGTAATCGGACCAGCTAAACTGGAGGTCTGGACGCGTGTGCTCACGATGCAAGACAGCAAACCCGTGACGCCGCCAATCGGGCAGAGGCGCAGCAGTCGAACGGCTACGCTATCAGGCGCTCCTGGAGCACCAATACAACCGCGTCGATCCGGATAACCGTCTGATTGCTGCCGAGCTTGAGCGGCGGTGGGAAACGGCGCTGCGCGAACTGCGGCAGGCGGAGGATGTGCTCGCCCGTCGTCAGGCTGAGGCATGCAAGCCGGAGTCGCTGAGTGCTGAAGAGCAAAATGACTTTCTTGCGCTCGGTGCCCGGTTACCGGAAATCTGGCAGCGCCCCGAAGTCAGTCGTGAGAATAAAAAGGCTTTACTGCGTTGCCTGATCGATAAGGTGATCCTGCACCGGGTGACGCGTGACCGGATCACAATCCGTGTTGTCTGGCGAGGTGGGGAGGTCTCGCAGCTGGACGTTGAGCCCCGTGTGCATGCCGTGTCGGCACTCTCTCGCAGCGTCGAAATGGAGGCCCGTCTGCTTGAATTTGCCTGTCAAGGCATCGATGATGCCGCGATCACCAAAATACTGACAGAGGAAGGCCATCGCTCGGCACGATGCAACCCATGTTCCGGCACGTACCGTGCAAGTCATTCGACAGCGACACCTTGTACTGCACGATGCAAGGTCAATGCGTGAGCGGCATATCTCAGGATGGTTGACCATCGCCAGGATGGCGCAATGTCTACAGGTCTCGACTTCCTGGGTCAAGCGCCGCATCCACACCGGCGTCATCAATGTACAGCGTGACCCGCATGACAAGCGGTTCCTGTTTCCGGATACCGCGGAAAGCAGCCGCACTGCAGGAACTCAAATCGGGCGTGCGGGACCATCTCGTCATCGCTCCGCAAGCAAACGATGAGGCTATCAATATGACCGT
>CALNPU010000264.1 GCA_940588625.1 uncultured Caballeronia sp. | reverse complement strand
GTCGGTCACTCGTGTCCGTCGTAGCGATAATTGCATCTTCTACGACAGGCAGGGAACGGTTCAAATCAGATGCTTACCACGCGTTGCGCACCGTTGCAAAACAAGTAAGAGTTGCCGATTCTGAGGCTGCGCGACGAGGAAAAAGTTGCTTGATTGCGGTGGGCGCCGGCTCCAAAGCCCGCGCCCAGCCGGTTCAAACGCTGATGCGGTTCAACGTGTAAGCACGATAAGCGCCGACGAAAGCATCGAACGAGCCGACCTCTTCGCGCTCAATTCTTGCCTGATCGGCTAGTGACTTTTCAGTAAGTGCCGCCATTTCGCACTTAACTTGTGCGCTGAGCGGACGGCCGCGGAAGTAATCGGCGTGTTTTGCGCTGAGTTCAAGCGCAAATTCGTTGAAGCTTTGATGCCGCTCGCGCATGGTCGCAAGCACTCGGGCGGACGGGGTCAGCGAGACATCAGCCAGCCTTGCGCGCTGGGCCTTCAAGGCGACCATGTATTCGTCGACACCATGCAGCGCGTCGAGCGCCTGCACGACCGGTTCAATGGCGTCGAGCAACGAATCTGCCCAGCCTTGCATGGGGACTTCGTGACCATCGCGCGCCAGCGTCAGGCCGGGCTTGCGCCCTTCCTTCGTGATGCGAGCGAAGTTCTCGTTGGCTTCCTCGTTGGCGGCGCGCGGTAAAAGCGGGCTGTCTTCGATCGCGCAATACAGCAGGTACGCGTCCATGAAACGCGTGGTTTCCAGCGAAATACCGGTCGGCTCAAACGGGTCGATATCGAGGCAACGCACTTCAATGTATTGCACGCCACGCGACGACAAGGCATGCAACGGCCGCTCGCCGGGTTGCGTGATACGCTTAGGCCGGATGGTCGAGTAGAACTCGTTCTCGATCTGCAACACGTTCGTGTTGATCTGCACCCATTCGCCGTCGCGTTGCGTGCCCATGGCTTCATACGGCGGATACGGCTCACTGACCGCTTTCGCGAGCGTGTCGAGATAACCGTCCAGCGTGTCGTAGCTCGGCAGCAGCGCGGATTGCGCCGGGTTGTTCGTGTAGCCCAGGTCGCTCATTCGCAGGCTGGTGGCGTACGGCAGATAACGCGTGGTGGCGTCTAAGGTCTCGAGCGTGTTCGGGCGGTCGCGCAGGAACTGCTGGTTGAGCGCCGGCGATGCGCCGAACAAATACATCAGCAGCCAGCTTGTGCGGCGAAAATTCCGGATCAGCGCGAAGTATCGTTCGGACTGGAAATCGACGAGCGGTACGGCGCTGCGGTTATCGAGCGCAGCCCATGTGTGCCACACGTCTTCGTGCAGTGAATAGTTGTAGTGAATCCCAGCAATGCACTGCATGGTGCGGCCGTATCGAAGCGACAAACCGCGCCGGTAAACATGCTTCAACATACCGATATTCGATGTGCCATACCAACTGATCGGGATGTCCTGATCGGTGGGGAGCACGCCAGGCATGGACTCGTTCCAGAGCAATTCGCTGCCGAGATGCGCGTAGGCGAAGCGATGCAAGTCGTCGAGCTGCTCGAGCATGTGTGCCGCTTCATGCTCGGCGGGCGTGATCAGTTCGATCAGCGCTTCGGAGTAGTCGGTGGTGATGAGCGGATGCGTGAGCGCCGAGCCGAACGTACGCGGATGCTGCGTGGTGGCAAGCGTCCCGTCGCGCGTCACCCGCAGGCTTTCCTTCTCGATGCCGCGCAGCCCCTGCTGTAACGCAGTGCCTTGTGGGCCGCTGGTCAGCGCGGATAATCGGCGCAGGAGAGCGCTGTTGGGCGGAGATGAGGAATTCGTATTTGCCATTGCTGCGACGGTTGCGTGTCAGGCGCCGAACGGAATGCGCCGAACCAGATTTTTGGGTATTGGGACTTTAACATCTAAGTGTAAGACGTGCTTGAACCCTTGCCGGATAAGGGTTTGCGCGAATTCGGGCAGTTTGGAGCACGGGTCGCAGCGGCGGTTTTTCGATGAATGATGCGGGACTTTCGATTCGGCTGTGTCAGCGACTGCGGGTTTCAGGATGCGCGTTGGGCGCACGTAGCGGCGACGCGGCGTCGTCTCCCCCGCCTTTCGCCGATCCCGCCCGATCCGCGATCTCGTTCCACACATGCGCAGAACAGCATACGCGCAATAGGGTCGCCACGCCTCAGCGCCGGCGCGCAGGGCCACCGCTTTTGCCATCGAGGGGTCGCGGGCGACCAGCGCCTGCATCAGGATCAGGTCGGTGCCGGACCACGCGTCGGCGCATCGCGTAGTGCGCGCAGCATTGCGACATATTCCACCGTCCATGGACCGATGCCCGGCATGGCCAGCAGCGCGGCGGGCGTCGGGAAACGCCAGGCGGTGCCGGGATGCGGGCGATCATCGGTCAGGGTGTACCGGCGCGCTCGACCAGCTTTCCGTAAGCATTCAATCTAGACCGGTTGCGGATTACGTTGACGCGCGAGAGGATCGACTGCTAGCGAACGGGATCG
>CALNPU010000263.1 GCA_940588625.1 uncultured Caballeronia sp. | reverse complement strand
CGGCCTGCAGAACAAGATCGTTTCGCATTTCCGATCGGCGCCGCCATCTGGCGTCGCTCTCTGACCGCCCATTCACAGCACCCGAGCAAATCATCAAAAGATCTCTAATACGAGGCCGTTAACGACGGTAGCAGCTACTACACTCACTCGTCGTTCCAACAAGAATTCATGCTAACCACTCGGAGCAATGCATGTCCATTTCAGCACTGACAGGATCGGCTGCTAGTGCCGCGACGTTGTCCCAACTTGGATTGACGTCATCAAGCGGCACGTCTTCAACGAGTTTCGAGCACAACCTCGACACCCGCGACCGATGCAACCTCCAGCACCTCGTCGTCGGCGACCTCGGTAGCCGCAGCTCTGCAGCAATTTCTCGGCGCGCTTTTCTAGGCGGCCGGGCAGCAGGGAAGCTCGGACCCGACATCGACTAGCACCACCGACTGTGACACCGCCACCAGTGCTATTTCGGCAACCAGCGCAACCAGCACCGGCTCAACCGCGACCGCGGCGACCAGCACGGCCGCGACACCGTTCCCACTACGACCAATGACACGACGCGGGCTCATCACGGGCATCATCGACACGGTGGCGGCGGCGATCTCGCGTCCCAAATCTCCGACCTGGCTGATTCGTTGACCTCCAACTCGCAGCACCACGTCGACCTCCAGCACGACCAGTTCATCGTCCGATTCAAGCAGCGTCGGTGGTTTAACGTCGGATTTTCAGAATCTGCTTTCGGCTTTGGGCTCAACGTCTGGCAGCTCGTCGAGCAGCACTGGTACTCAGTTGCAGACGTTCCGCAAAGTCTTGCAAGTAACCTTCAGCAACAAGGTGCATCCGGCGCTAGCGGGATGTTCGTCAGCACAGCAGCTTGAGGTAGAGACCGGGCGAGGCACGGCTGACGTTCGGTCGTGACTTCGCTCACGTTCGGAGATGACTGCGCTGGCGACTAGACTACAACTCGCAGTGGTTTAGGCGCCGTTTTAAAGGCAATTTAGATGCGATGGGATCGTGGCGGAACCGCGTGTGCGTCCGCTATCCATTGATGTCGCTTATGAGCGAACGTCCATGATTACGTCCCGCAATCTGCTTAGTTAGAGTGCATCGTGACAAAGCGCCATCATCCTCTGCACCATTGTGCTCGAACCGTTGCGTTCCATTTCATCGGTGAAAAGAGTGCCGACACACTTGACAGCCGAACCGCGACTCCAGCCTCCAGCAAGTCTTTACTGGCAATCTTCAGCGCAAGTTGGCCTATTCGGATCCGGTCGAGCCAGTGCATCTTCAACTGGTTCTTCCTTAGCCACCGACGGCAACATTCAACGACATGATCCACGCGCCATTCTTCCGCCAGGGCGTACGATGCTGCCGCTGCAATCGCGACCAGGAAACATAGCAAGTCGGCGCGCACTGTCGTGTTCGGTGAGTTCAGCTTTGGTCATGCTTTATCGTCCTGCCTATGCCCGTTTATCAACATCACCACATGTGGGCGTAGGCTCGAGAATCAACATTGGTGGGGATTCGACTGTCCAATTTATCGAACCCTGGGCCCGTTGGAAACCCCTGCGTCCCAACTCCGGGGCATATCGCCGGATGGGCAAGCTGGAAATATAGCTCACTCCGCGGTGGCGTCCCCAAACGCCTGCTTACGGAAAGCGGACCCGGGATGCACGCAAAGCGTCAGTCCACGCAGCTCAGAGCAGTTGCGAATCAACCTCGAGCACCATCGGGGCGAGCTGCAGAAGGCGGTTCGCCTGCGCGCAGACGAAATCCGACACCTGCTGCACGAGTACACGTTCTTCGTCGATATACACGTCCGAGCCGGCTTGCTCCGGCGAGAATTTCAGCGCAGCCTGCGCCATGCGCGTCATTTCTCGCGCAAGGAACAAGGGCCGTATGCCGGTGCGATGCGCAAAGTTCGCCAGCGCAAATGCGGTGATGTCCTCGAGACGGAAGGCATCGCCATTTCCTGCTCGACGTTCTCGCCGTATATGTTGATCGAAACGAGATCGTAGAGTCGTGTGGGCACCAGACCGAGACGCACTGTTCACGAAGAAGGAGAGGTTCTTTCCGTGCGCATCGCCGCTGTTACCGATGAGCAACTGCAACAGTGCCCACCGAACCATGAAGATGCGGGCTGCTGCGGGGTTATCCAGGTAAGGCGTCAGCGAGAACAGCTTCTCGAAGCTCACGCCTTCGCGAACGTTGCGGACATCCGGTGTATCCGAAGTTACGTTCGTACTTGAACGTCACAGGCAGGTCCAGGGCCTGGCAGCTGTCAATAACGTGCAACCGGCGCACCGAATGGTGACGCCATCCGATGAGTCAACCGTCGCCTTGCGGTTAAACCTCTCGATGAGCAGTATCGGCTCGGGAATGCGACGGATGGCCACCGGCGCTACAAGGCGTCATGCAGTAGTGCTCGTTGGCCACCATGGATGGTGTGGACGCGTTGCGCGTCTCGGGTTTCAGGATGTGTGTTGAGCTGAGCGAGCCGTCGGCTAGCGAGAGCCTGTCGCCCTGTTGATGTCCACGCAGAATTGACCCGTCTGAGCCAGTAGTTTTCATCTAATTTTGACTCACGTGATTGTATGCCCT
>CALNPU010000262.1 GCA_940588625.1 uncultured Caballeronia sp. | reverse complement strand
GTCGCGCTCGTGATGAAATCGCTGGCGAACGAGTTTTTCCTGACAATGGAAACCGGCGCGAAGGACTATCAGGCGCATAACGCGAGCAAGTTCACGCTCATTTCCAACGGCATCAAGGACGAAACCGATACCGCGAACCAGATTCGCATTGTCGAGCAGATGATCGTCTCGAAGGTCGATGCGCTCGTGATCGCTCCAGCTGATTCGAAAGCGCTCGTCCCGGTTATCAAGAAGGCTGTGGATGCCGGGATCATCGTGGTAAACATTGATAACCGGCTTGACTCGGACGTGCTCAAGTCGAAGGATGTGAACGTGCTGTTCGTCGGCCTGGACAATGCAAAGGGCGCGAGGCTGGTCGGCGATTATCTGGCCAAGCGACTCAAGGCTGGGGATGAAGTCGGCATTATCGAAGGCGTGTCGACCACGACCAACGCGCAGCAACGCACCGCCGGTTTCAAGGACGCAATGCAGGCAGGCGGCATGAAGGTTGTTGTACTGCAATCCCGGCGACTGGGAAATCGACAAGGGCAATGCGGTGGCATCGCAGATCCTGAAGGCGAACCCGAATGTCAAAGCGCTGCTGTGCGGTAACGACAACATGGTGATCGGCGCGGTTGCTGCAGTGCGGGCAGCCGGCAAGGCTGGCAAGGTGCAGGTCGTCGGTTACGACAACATCAACGCCATCAAGCCGATGCTTGCCGATGGCCGCGTTCTTGCGACCGCCGATCAATACGCTGCGAAGCAGGCGGTATTTGGTATCGACACGGCTTTGAAGGCAATTTCCGAGCACAAGAAGCAATCGGAATTGTCGGGCGTGGTGGAAACGCCGGTCAACCTGGTCACCAAGTAAGCGCATCAAGTCATCGGGGGTATGCATTATCGGGCGCGGGCGTGCGTCGTCGCGCTTAGCTGCGGGCGCATACCTGAACGCCGCATGAGCGTAGAGTGTTCCCACGCGCCCGGCTTTGGTTTCGCCTGTTCACACGTGTAGTACGCCCCGGCTCTTTGCGGCCGGGACGGGTACTCGCATTCAAGTACCCGTCCCAGCCCCTCATAAGCGATGCCAAGTCCTATAGTCCCTCCCGCCGACATAGCTGGTGCTGACCATGCACGGGATCGGCAAGACCTACGTCGAACCGGTGCTCGCGGACGTCTCGCTCCATTTGTGTCCCGGTGAAGTGCTCGCGCTAACAGGCGAAAACGGTGCGGGCAAGAGTACGCTCTCGAAGATCGTGGGCGGTCTCACGCCTACGACCGGTTCCATGCAGCTTGCCGGTATTTCGTATGCGCCAACCAGCCGCAGCGACGCCGAAGCACTCGGCGTGCGCATGGTGATGCAGGAACTAAACCTCTTGCCCACGTTGTCGGTCGCTGAAAACCTCTTTCTGAATCGCCTGCCAAAACGCGGCCTCGGGTGGATCGACCGCACGGTGCTGCGCAAAGATGCGCGTCAGGCGATGGCCCAGGTCGGGCTCGACGCCATCGACCCGGATACGCTCGTGGGTGAACTCGGCATTGGCCATCAACAGATGGTCGAGATCGCGCGCAACCTGATTGGCGATTGCCGCGTGCTGATCCTCGATGAACCCACCGCCATGCTCACCGCGCGCGAAGTCGACCTGCTGTTCGAGCAAGTCGACCGCCTAAAAGTGCGCGGCGTGGCGCTGAGTCTATACTCGCATCGGCTGGAAGAATTGCGGCGGATCGCCGGGCGCGTGGCCGTGCTGCGCGACGGCAAGCTGTGGTTCATATTGACGCCATGCGGAATCTGACAAGCGACCGCCTGGTCACGCTCATGGTGGGCCGCGACATAGGCGAGAGGATCGATTTGGGCGAACGGCGGATTGGCGCGACCGCATTCAAGGTGCGAGGCATGACGCGCGGCAACGCCGTGTGCGGCGTATCGTTTGAAGTAAAGGCCGGCGAGATCTTCGGCATCAGCGGGTGATCGGCGCGGCCGGACCGAACTCATGCGCCTGATCTACGGCGCGGATCGGGCCGATAGCGGTACCATTGAAGTCGCGCATCGCGGTTCAGCGCTCAAGACGGTCAGCATCAAGTCCCCCTCCGATGCGGTGAGCCAGGGTATCGCGCTCATCACCGAAGACCGCAAAAGCGAAGGTTTGCTGCTGCCCCAGCCGATTGCCGCGAACATTTCGCTCGGCAATATCAGCGCGGTGTTGAGCAACGGATTTGTCGATGGACGGCGCGAAGCGGCGCTGGCCCAACAACAGATCGACGCAATGCATATTCGCGCCGCCGGTCCGTCGCAGCCGGTGTCGGAGTTGTCGGGCGGCAATCAGCAAAAGGTGATGATCGGCCGCTGGCTGACGCGCGACTCCACGGTGCTGCTGTTCGACGAACCTACACGCGGCATCGACGTTGGCGCAAAATTCGATATTTACGCATTTATGGGTGCGCTCGCACTCGAAGGGCGGGCGCTGGTGGTGATGTCGAGCGACCTGCGCGAATTAATGCTGATTTGCGACCGGATCGGCGTGATGTCGGCGGGACGTCTGACCGGCGTCTTCGAACGCGATAACTGGTCGCAGGACGCGTTGCTGGCTGCCGCGTTCGCGGGTTATGCAGGCCACGATAAAATACTCCAGGA
>CALNPU010000261.1 GCA_940588625.1 uncultured Caballeronia sp. | reverse complement strand
TGGAAAGGCATGCGCCGTTTGGCCGACATGCAGCCAAGCTTCAGTCTTGCATGCAATAGATATGCTTAACCGAAAGATTCGACACGCTTACACTCAACCGGGCGAGGAAATCGAAGATCTCAGGCGGAACGCAAAACCCATTCTTGAGAATGCGCCAAGCAGCGAAATGCCAATGTGAGAATGCATTGAATTCGGACGTCGCCTGGTCGGCTATGCCCGAATTTCACCACCGCTCACAGCCTTGTTGGACGTGGCCAGTTTTGCAGCACGGAGCGGATCGCGGTGTCGAAAGGTGTTCTCTGTCCGATCTTTAAAGCCTCCAACGCATCCGATGCAAGGTGGCAATTTTGTGGACGCGGCGTGGCATCAATCGGCGTGTGTTGCGCCGTGATCCGGGCATCAACGTTCAGCACGCGTGCGATGCTTTGCGCAATGTCGAACTTGTCATAGGTTCATCGCCGGACCAGTGCTTAACGCCCGTCACCGATTCGCCAATTTCGTGGCGTTCCAGTAACTGCCGATCACAAGGGCCACGTCTGGCGTGAAGGTGGGGTAGCGCGTTGCCCAAGCATCTATCACCGCGGGCGCTGGTCCGCGACTGATTCCACAATTGCCGGCGTCAAGCTGGTCACCGCCGACTCACCCCAATCGATCACCGGACCATACAGTAACGGCAAACGCAACACGCAAGATTGGGCGCCGGATTGCAGTAGCGCCCGCTTTCCGTCAAGCTTGCTGCGACCTTAGGCGTTCAGGGGATTCGGCGTATCGTCAGGCTGATAGGGCGGTCGTGTGCCATCGAAGACATAGTCGGTCGAGATGGAGAGCCCCCACGAACTGATTTCCTGCGCGGCGCTCGCAATAAAGCCTAAGCCTAATGCGTCGACATTCAATGCTCGCGCGAGCGCCGGGTCATTCTCGCAAACGTCAGGACGCCGTTCGACCGCAGCCACAATGATCGCGTCGGGTGCGTGATCGGTGATGAATTCCCGAACGGCACTCTCATCGCGGACATCGAGCATGACAATGCTCGCGTCGCCATGACGAAACGCTGTTGGTACCACCTGCCACCGGGTGATCGCGGCCAGCTCGTTCGCAACGGTGCGTCCAAGCAGTCCGGACGCGCCAATCAACGCAACTTTGAAGTGCGCCACCCGATTCATACGGCTTTCGTCGATACGACTGTGTAGCCGGCCTCATCGATCACTTCCTTGAGCGCATCGATAGTTCCGGTCGACGCCACTACAACACGGCCATGCTCGAGATCCACCTGGACTTGCGCGGTGGCGTCGATTTTGTGGATCGAGTGCGTGACGGCGGCGACGCAATGCTGGCAGCTCATGCCTTCTACCTTGAATGCAGCCATATCAATTCCCTGCCCTGCTTCGGTTTTGTAAGAGCGGACCATGCTATACTTTTCAATTTTTGAAAGGTGTAGAGTCTAGGAAAAATTTAGGAGTGTCTGCGATAAACATCGGCGAAGCAGCGCGAGCAGCGCGCGTGTCCGGCGTGACGGCCAAGATGATTAGGTATAAGTACTACGAGAGTGTTGGTCTTTTGCCAACGGTTGACCGCACCACATCGGGATACAGGATGTACGGGACCCAAGAGGGTTCACGCACTACATTTTGTTCGGCAGGCGCGCGCGTTGGCTCGGTTTTTTGGTCGACGATATGATATTCGCAAACTCCTGGCGTTGTGGCAGGACCGGTAGCGCGCCAGTGCAGAGGTCAAGGTGATCGCGCTTGAACATGTCGCGGAGCTGGACCGGCGGATCGCAGAACTCACGGATATGCGGGACATGCTCGCCCATTTGGCAGTGCATTGCCACGGTGACGGATGGCCCGATTGCCCCATTCTGGAAATGGCTCGCCGAGTGATCATGTTGGTACGCTTGAGCGAGTTTTTCGTCTGATTTTTGCACCAACAGTGTGCAAAAATCAGACGGTTCACCGCTATTTCTTGATAAAACTAGTGAAATCAACCACTTGTTCCGACGCGGGTGCATGCACCATTACAAAAAAATGCACCCAATGCAGGCATTTCACTAACACCGCCAGCACAGTTCGTCTATAATTAGGGTTAACCCTTTTGAGGGATATCCTTGACCCGAACCGCCGGGGATTCGGGATTCATTTGAAATCCTTGGAGAAAAATCATGTTTGCATTCTTGCTCGAAAAAGTCAGTATTTGGTTTGAAACCGCCGAACGTAATCGTCGTGAAGAATATCTGGCGCAATCGTCGGATATCGTCCAGCTCGAAAAGCGTATCTGCTCGTTGGAAACCGAAGGCTACTTGCTGTAATTTCAGCCGAAAACATCCGGCCGGAAAATTGAACAAGCCCCGCATGCGGGGCTTTGTAATTTTTGGCCTACGCTCGCGGGTCAGGCCACGCCGATCACTTTTTCAGCGGGTGCGCTGCGAGCCATTGCTTCATGAACGCAATTTCCTTTTCCTGCGAAGCGATGATCTCCTTGGCCAACGCGCGCAACTCGACTTTTGCCATTGCGACCGCGCCTTCATGGTGAGGGATCATGTGCGCGACAAATGGAATGAACGTCCCCACTACCAGGTGTGTGACGCCGAAGAGGCGGACGCTAACGGGCGGACG
>CALNPU010000260.1 GCA_940588625.1 uncultured Caballeronia sp. | reverse complement strand
CCCAATGCCAGGACTTTTGCAGAGTTTCACTAACAGAACTTTCGAAAGTAAACGAGAAACTTGTCGGTAATCGAAAGCCACAGAAACAGCGGGTGGCATAATCTCCGCTCAGTTAAGGGATCCGGAACTCGCGGGCAACCTCAAAGACCCTGGCGGCAGAACCATCGATATGCGAGGTTCAGATGGACCTATTCGCATAGCCTACGCTCGGAACGGATACCGAAGCAGTAGCCCACGATCAACATGCGGATCATTAGCTCTGGATCAATTGATGGTCGGCCCATCGGGCTGGTGAATGGCTTGGCCGCTCATCGATCTGAAAGCAATGGCGGTAGACCGCGATGGATCTACATCTGCATCACCTCGCCCAGGCTGAGGCCTTTGACGACGCACTGCTCGAACATCCCGAGGGCCCGAAACTCACCGTACTCGCCGCTGCGCCGACCTAGCATCGTCCACACTGTGATGGTCGCCGTGCGCAGCAGCACTGGCCAGATATACTGCGTGGCGCCGGCCTTAATCCCGAGGGCATTGAACGGTTCGATCTTGTGATGCGCTTGCTCAGAACGGTGTCGGTGCGCCTACTTGACCTGCGCTGTCGCTGCGCGACGGAACTGGCCGGAGACGAGGCCACGTTCTTGCAGACCATCGCTCTGCTGCAAGCGACCCGTAGCGACACCGCCATCCGGCTGCTCGGCTAGTGGTTACCGCAGCCTTCCGTTAGCGGCACCGTCAAGCTTATCCGGTGGCTCGTGATCGATCTGCTCGAGGTAGGTCTTGAGATACGCGTTCGCGAACGCCACCTACATGCAGTGAGGGATACCGGATGCTCCAGAAAGCGAACGTCCGTCATTGGCAATATGTCCGCTTCCTTCGAAACAAACGAGGCATCATCCGATTTTCCAGACCGCGGGACTCGATTTTGTCCCGCATCCGGCCAGACACGATTCCCCCGCGTCCACGAACCTCCCTTCCAAAGGGCACCTGATCCTGCGGCGTTTCCGTGCCGACTGGCGTTCGACGTCACGTGATGAGGCACATTCCTGGCTCTCAGTGGCCGAGCGCGAACGAGCGAAACATTATCCCAACCCTGCTCTCGCGAGACGCTATCTGGTGGGACGAGCAACGCTGCGACAGATTTTTTCCCGCATGCTTGACGACTGTGGACCAGGTAAAGTCGTTCTTGGCGATGGAACGGACGGACAATCACTTCTGCACCAGCCAGCACCTCGCTCCGCGCTACGCATCCATGTTACCTATGCCGGCGTTTGGATTATTGTGGGCCTCAGTGTCACTGAAATCGGAATCGCGGCATCCGTGCCCGTGACCGGATCGATACACATGGAAGAACCGCAGAGCACCAATCCTCGTACCGACACGACTGCGCTTCCAGACCAACTCTTCGCGAAAACATTGGCCGAACCGCTGCAACAACACGTCCGTCACGCGAGTCTTTCACGCCTGGCGGCGCTAGTAATCCTGGCGCCGAAACCAGCAATCACGGTTGCATATGGAGCAGCAGCCATCGTCGATACTGCAACCGATCAACGGTGCCATATCCTTGATCTGCCGATGCCATGCAAGATCGCCGCCGCAGTGGCTCTTCCGCAGATCGTTACTCGGGTGGACGCGTTTGGCTGGACCAAGGACTGACGCTTTCTCAAGTGTTCGCCCTCGCTCGTGCGACCGCGCCATACCTTCACCAGCCAATCACAAAAACGAACTCACGGAAAACGACGGGCAGAACCAGGAAACAGCAATGAGTTTATGAGCACGCGATCACTCAGGCGACACAATCCTTCATCCCGGCTTCCTGTTGAGCTAATGCCACGTTGTATTCGTCAGTCAAACGTCTATATTTGACAGATGAAATATTGTTCCAGTCTGAGTCCTATCTGCCGGTCGGGGCATCCTGACGTTCCAATTCCGTGCCTGAAGGAGCGCATCATGGATTTCCTGAAACTCGCGCTGATCGTCGCTGTCGTCGTAGATGTTGCCAAAGGCATTCAGCTGTTCAACAGGCACTGCCGGCACCGCTTCTGTCACTCATTCTTTACGACGCGCGGGTTCTGGCTCGCAGCCATCGCCATCAATCTGCTCTGGTGGGGCTTCTACTTCTGGGGAACTGCATTCCTTCACCACACGACGACGTCTGATGGAATCATTCTGATGGTTCTCGGGAGCCATTGCATGGCTCCTGTACGAAAATATCCGCGACACCGATCTTATCCGCGGCATTGGCAGCTCAACTCTGCAGCTAGTACTGTTTCTTCCTCTCGCACTTTACAGCGTCCCATTGCTGATCACGGGCATGGTCTTCGTGCTCATCGCCTAATACAAGGCTGGCCCCGCATTGTTCATCGAGCGCTGAAGCCGAAGCATAGGCACCACGTTCCTCGTTGGATCTGGAGACCGGTACTGGAGAACTTCAAGTTGGTATCATTTCCGGTTTCAGAACAGTCCCACGGGATCTTTCGTTCTGTCCCAGCTGTAGATAATGAGTTCAGTACGTGATGCAGTATTGCTCGGACTACCAACGATGTACTGGACGTCGACGCATTCCATCTCGAACTGCGCAAATAGTGCTCTCATAGCTGGATGATTGTTGAGAGTATGCGGTTCTTGAAGGATGCCCTAGCAATGAACGAGTGATTTTCCGATGCTACCTGTCCACGTGGACA
>CALNPU010000259.1 GCA_940588625.1 uncultured Caballeronia sp. | reverse complement strand
CCGCCCAGATCGCGACGAAATCTCCGCGCGAGACCTGAAATCTCAGCATGTGTTTGGGCCTAAGTGGATAACCCTTGAACCTGCACATCAATGGTGAAGCCTTTCAGGCTCTCGATAATTCTGTAGTCAAGTCGCTTCAACTTCCGCCTTACTTGGAATATTCCCCGATGGCTAGTCTCACGGTTTTGCGTGTACTAACAGTTCAATCACGCCGCGCTGTATTCTCGCCGTATTTCGGGTGGCAGAGCCTTGGGCCCTGGCAAAGGAATAGTGCCGCAAGGGACCCTCACATGGTAAGCTGACCGCCAATGACTTCGCTGACCTCCTTCGCTGACCTCTTCTCGATCCGAGGTTGTTGGTAACGCCCACGCCTACGGCGAGTCTGGTGAGCATATTGCGCCGCCGAGGCGGCTCGCCACTTTGTAGCTGACTTGGAAACCCTCCGCTGCTAGGATGCTCGCTTGACGCGAAGACGGCGCTGTAGTCGGCCGTGAGGCGAAAAAACATGGTTGTCTCCTCTTTTAGTTCTCTCGGGATGTGCCTCCGGCGCGTGCGTGATCGTCGGCTCGGCCACGGATGAAGCTGCCGCTCCGCTTTAATAGATACAATGTATCCATAAATGTCAGCGCTGTACCTGGCGTTTGTCCCTATCACCTGGATAGGGTCTCGCCTAGCACGCTCGCGTTTACGTTTCGAAAGCGCGCGACGCATGCAGTCCAACCGACAATCGTTCAGGCTCAACCGGCCAGAGCCCCAACCCCCGTCAATAGCGTGAACCGCAACAGCAAACCGGACCTTGCCACAGGAAGCCTCGCGTGGTGGAGTGCTCGCCCTCAGCCCGAGCAGAACCGAACGGCGCGTTCCGTGGGTCGCCCCCAGACACCGATCAGTCACATCCTGTCAGCTGCCTTGCAGCTCGTCGACGAAGGCGGCCCCGATTCGCTGAGCATGCGGCAACTGGCGCAGCGGCTCGAGTCGGGAACGGCGACACTGTATCGCCACTTTGCTAGCAAAGACGAGATCCTGGTGCATGTGGTCGATGTCGTCCTCGGCAAGATCGAGATCGACGAAGCGAAGCTGCAGGGGAGCTGTCGTGGCAGGATGCTTGCGCCTCCGCAGGAGGCAGCGATCTTCAAGGTCTTGCAAGCCCATCCAACCATCGTGCCGCTGCGCTGGTCTCCCAAATCCCCGTCGTGTCGAGCCTAACGCACTCGCGCAGCGCGAGCGCGCAGTGGCGTTCATGCTGGCTGCGGTTTCTCACCCGAACTCGCGGCTAGGGTGTACAGCGCCGTTTGCACTACGTCTTTGGCTACGCGAGCCAACTCCCCGCCTCCGGCTCGCTGCAACAAAGCGGGCGCGGCCAACTCTGCAAATTCTATCGCAACCTGAACAAGGACGCGTATCCTGCTATCATCTCGGTCGCAGAGCACCTTCCAAATCTTCCAATGGACGACGAGGAATTCCGATTCGGCTTGGAACTGGTCATCCGCAGACTAGAAAGTATAGCGCTAGGATCGCGGGAGCAAAGCGCAAGCGGTAGACTGCGCCCTTCGCATTTGCATCGGCCTACTTTTGTGGCGTGATCCATGGCGCAGCACTTCGTCGACCGACCGAACTGAAACGCCGCAGCTGATCGTTCAATCCAGGCCATCCGTATGCGAAGCTCGGGCACACCGGCCACAATCTCATCGCCGGCCTGCATCGCACCACACCTTCCGGGCTCCGCTGGAAATGAGACTTTCGATGCATTCTCGACACAGCCAACAAAGGCCTGATCGTCTCCGTGACGTTCCAGATCATCTTGGTGCCGCTCGGTGCCGTGTTCACCGAAAGTAAAATTATCGCGTCGGAGAGGTCGCCGACATCGTCGAAGGACACAAGCGCTCCGATTCAGGTGCTGTGATCGAAACGCTTCCCGATAGACCACGGAAGCCCCCCTGCTTCTTCATGTCAATCTACAGGTCGCGCCGGGGCGAGAGCATGTTGAGTCGCACCGCGTAGCCCCCTACACATAAGTCATGGCGATGTTGGCAGGGATGTCTCTTCCGCCAACGCCGATGGTAACGGCGAGCTGCGCCTCGTTCAGATTCTTGGTTAGCGACGATAAGGCTTACCTCTGTCGGCCTAGGGCGACTGGCAGCGTTACGTCAGTCAGCGTGAGAACGAAAGACGGCGACTCCTTGCCGGTGAGGCCAATATCCTCGGCGTGCTCCTCGTTAGTTGTGTCTTACGCAGTAGATGCGATGGTTGGAAATTCGATACTCCGACCCGAGGCGGGGAACGCTCGTGATGGATGGCGGCGAAGGTACAAGTCTCATAAGTCTCATTTCAGTCTCGTCGCGGGAAACGTACACTGGCTCACCGCGATCGCGATGGATCGCGAGGGGTGAAAACGCAGTTGTGATCGGCATCGCGAATGAACCGAATGAACATCTGGTAGGCTTCGATTAGAAGATCGGGTCATGATTGGTTGCCAAGATGCCAGACGTGGCGTTCGTCGCACCAAGGGACGACGAACGCTGCATGGATCCGTTTTCTCGCGGGCAGTCCTTGGTGACAATCAATGTACCGGGCCCCGCTTCGACTCCTACGCGGTAGGCGACATGACCGGCTGCTTTCTGTGAACGGGCGGTCAGAGAGCGACGCCAGATGGCGGCGCCGATCGGAAATGCGAAACGATCTTGTTCTGCAGGCC
>CALNPU010000258.1 GCA_940588625.1 uncultured Caballeronia sp. | reverse complement strand
ATTCCGGCAATGCGGTTTCGCCCTTCAACCCTCGTCAATAAAGGCGCTGGCGATCATTCAGGACGAACTGGGTAAGCTCCTCGATCATGGGCGAAAGTTCAATGACGGCTTCCAAAACCGCCGTGACTCCCTCTTGCATCAATTGGTGGAGTTCGCTCACAACCAGGTAGTCAGAGGTAGTCAGTGTTGCGACCCAAACTATCCCGAACGGAGCGAAACGCACGCTTATTCACCAGGTCATGCTCAAATTTCGTCGATAACCTTAGTTTGTCGCGCGTAATCCTGTTGTACGACAATTGTTTAACTCGATCCACGAAAATATTTTAGAAACATGCTCTTTGTATAGATGAGTGCTCCAGAATATTCCTTTTTCATAGTTTTATTCAAAATCATGGCTGGTTAAAATATATCGAACAAACTCATTCGCACTCGTCACTGTCTTCATTAATGACGAATTTCGATAACAATTTTATTTCTGCTGAGATCATTTAGCGCTTCATCAATGGCAAGCGTGCTCCGCCTATCTAAATTTGCATCCCACTCGTCTAGCAATAAAAATCAATCTCCTTAAGATCGAATATTTCCTTGAGAAAGAGTTGTGTTTTCTGGCTAGTGGACAACGTTGCACCTGATATTTTCCACATCGGGTTGCCGTGATGCGCAGGTAAGATGAAGCTTTTGCTTCCGAAAACCACCTTCAGTGCGAGCAACATTGTTGACTTCCCGCTCCCGTTGGTGCGGGTAATTTTGAAGCGGCCATGTCGGCTCCGCGTCACGATTTCCGCAGCCTGAAGCGTTCCCGTGATCGCTGTCCCATTAATTGCGATCTTGCCGATCACCCCGGCGTCTGGCGTGTTGGTAGCGGAAATCGATGATCCAACATCGAATAAAATCTAGTCTTCATTGAAGACCAGTCAAGGAATTTAAATACGAGAGCGCTGAACGAGTTAATAATCAGAAAGATGCGCGTCAGACTAACGAGTATTGCTGCAATCATCGAGGATTCGATGCGGTTGTTGGGTACGACGGAAGCTATAAGAAAAATGGTAGGTCCCAAGGACGCGCCGGCAAGAAACACGTTTCCGCTTTGCTTAAGCAACTGAAGCCGGTATGACGCTGAATAAAACACGTGACCGGTTGTATTTTTCAGATTGTTCCATATCTCTTGATTGTGGCAGTTTCCAAGGGTCATGTTTTCCCAACTCCGATTTAATATATCAGAGTAAGAGATGTATTTATTTTCGTAGTCGGCCGACGCGACAGTTATAATTTTTCTGAGTCTGATTACGATAAATAGACATAAAAAATGCTAAGTGAATATCCACAAAGCAATCTGGTAAGGAGGAGGAACCCGATAACGATCATCCTCAAAACACTGTTCAATAGAAAACTCGCCAAGTCATGGACGAACGAAATATAGTCGCCAATCACAAGGTAAGAATTTCTGGCCATAACGGACTCGACTCGCTCTTTCAGAGTCGCATAGCGGCATTTCTCAGTCCTGTCAAGCATATGTCGCGCTAGATATTTGACAAATGCACAATGCGCTCTGTTTATCCACGTTTGCAATAAAATAATCGACAGGCAGCCTGGAAGGTATGGGGCTGCCATTGATGCTAGAAAAATATACAGATAAAGCGAAAAATCCTTTCCAGCCTGAAGCAACTCAATGATCTGAGTTAGGAAAAAACTGATCCGGCGACGATAAATTGGTGGACAAAAACTAAAATCAATGAAATCCAAGCCTCCGGATGGAGATAAATAATTTTCCATTGTATTATATTAGAATTCATATCACTTCCAAATCGATGCTGGACTGATTTACCCGGCCAGAGTGTCTGTCGTAAATATTTGGGTTCGATTTTTTTATTTGAGTATCGGATTCGCGTTATCAGTGGTTAATTGATTGGTACACACCAAACCTGTCATTTAAGATGGCTGCAGCGTTTATCAAAAACTCGTTTGCGCGAGGATGAAACACTCTGGAATTGCGTAAAACAGATTTTTCTGTGGGGAGAATTGAATCTTTCAACTGTCTGATGAGTAGGTTGGTTGGCGGGTGAACGCGTGAAGCAGGAGGATGCCCGGCATATCTCGAAACAATAGGATTTCGATGGCGACAATGATGCTATGTAAAACCTTGTCTAATTGACGAGCCACGTTTAGTATGGTGGATTTTTCCCAAGTCGAACGATCCAATACATCAGCGTACGAAAAGTGCGCATATCTGAGTTCGTCCAGAAACATAGTTTGATGAGTTAGTTCGTGGACAAGCATTTCCATCAAATCCGAAAAGGTATAGCTAATTTTTTGGATTCGCCCAAACAACCCAAATCGCCTGAGATGTAGAGCCGCCTCTCGCAATATGCGACGGTAAAACAAAGATATCCGTAACAATTGTGGCGAGAAGGGCCTCATATTTCGGTGCTAATAGGGTTAGCTCTTTCAACGCACTCGTCAATCTGTCTATTTTCTCACGTGCCTCGTGATCCTGCTGCTCGCATATGACGTCGGATTGAGCCTTGTCATCCAACAACGAATCGTTCGAAAAGGGCACGCGAGCTGCTTAGTGTCTTCTTCCTCGGCTATGAACGCGGGACTCAATGCGGTGACGTCCACTTGGCGCTGTCCCAAAGACTGCAGGAACGTGCGATATCCTCGTTTCATGTCGTGGACTTAAAGAAATATTATAGGGTTCGCTGAGAAGGTTGTTCGTGAGAGAGTAATAACTGTTTCTATTTGTTGTGAAAGCCCAGTCTGTAAAATCATCTCGATACCTTTCTAGTTGCGTAAGGCGCACTGAACCGCCCGGGAATCGTGGAGGCTGGTTAGGTGGAGGCTGGTTAGTGCTGGTTAGTTTAAGTCGATACCGGC
>CALNPU010000257.1 GCA_940588625.1 uncultured Caballeronia sp. | reverse complement strand
CCGTCGGCCCGCGAAGGTCCGCTTAACCTTTCTTGTTCCCACAACTCACGGGGGGAGACGTTCATTCCCATTCCTCCTTGTTTATGCCCATGCGGGCGAATTGAAAGTGACAACAGGAAGCGTTCAAGAGAGGAGGGGGAAAGGGAAAAAGCCCACGGCACTTATGTGCGTGGGCGGGCCGCCGGGCGGGGAGGCTGCTGCCAGCTGCCGGTAAGAGCGATTTCGCGCTTTAGTTCGTGCCGACCGCGATGGGGAAGCGCTCCGGGTGGCAGTATGCCAACATCCCCCCAGCGAGCATGTAAAACGCCTCGCCGTCGGTCAACGCTTCCGAACGATGTCGCTTCATGAATGACTGGATGCGATTTTGCTCGGCATCCGATAGCGTCGTTGTTCCGGGGCAGTGCCCGCCTCCGCGACGAGGAACCGCCCAGGCTCGATCTTGATGCGCACCGGATAGCCAAGATGCTGTTCGATCCGTTTGTGCCAGTGGGACGCGCGATGTCCCACTGGCTGAAGTAATGCTCGACGTCGACGCGAGGCTCATCGTCGCGGTATGGTACCGACAGGCCGCCACCCGCCGAGATCGCTTCGATGTCGTGGTCGAGCGACGTGACGAGCTCGACCATCGCGCCGCAGACGTTTGACAGGTGCCCGTAGTCCACGCCCGAGCCGATGTGCATGTGGATGCCGGCGAGCTTCGGCCCGTACTGACGGACAATTTCGATCACGCGCGGCACGTCGCCGATCCATATCCCATGCTTACTGAGCGGGCGCCGGTGTTGGTCTTGTTGCTATGGCCGCGGCCATAGCCCGGATTGATCCGCAACCAGACACGATGGTCGAGCGAGCCAGCATTCACGGTGATACTCCGCTTGAGCACCACGGCCAGCGTTGGAAGGTCGATCAGGTCGGCAGAAACACCACGCCTTCCGGATCGCTACCTGGAGAGAACCAGGTCGCGAGGCTGCGCTCGATCTCACCCTGCGACACCGCATCGACGAGTACGCTTTCGTCGCGCATCAGCTTCAGGATATGGATGTTCGAACACGCTTTCTGCGCGTAGCGGATCGCGTCGAAGCGTCACAGCTGCGCGATGCGGTCGCGGATTACGTCGGCGTCTTACACCCAGAGCGGCGACCGTACTGCCGCGCAAGCGACGATAGCAGGCGAGAATCAAGGGGGAGGGGACGTTAGAGTGGAGTGTGGCTATGCCAGCATGATGCGGCAAAATCAGCATGCAAAAAAGTGCGGAATTATCACATATCGATTCGATACGGATATGGCTGGCTGGTGTGCTCGACAACTGGAGAAGAGGGGCCAGCTTGCTTGGCACAGTTTGTGTGCTATAAATGTGCATAAAGTGTGCGTTAAGGGGGATATTATGGCACTCGCCATCAAGCAGGAATCCACACCAGTCGCAAGTTTTGACCAGTTCATGCTATCCCTGCGAGATCCGGACAGCACGGCGCCGATCGTCTCTGCGCGTCGCTTCGTCGACGCGCTCCACATCGATCTGCAGACGCTTGCCCGGCAGGCTCACGTGCATCGCAACACGATCAGCCGGATGCCCGGATCGGAAAGTGTGCAGCGATTTCTCCGCGAGGCTCTCCGTGTCATTCGGGCGGCAACGGAAATCTCCGGGGACGTGCAGAAGGCGCTCTATTGGTATCGCAACGAACCGCTGCCGGTCTTCGATTACAAGACGGCGGAACAGCTTGTTTCAGAAGAGCGCGCTGATGATGTCCTGCGGTACATCGCATCACTCGAGGTAGGCGCAGCCGGATGATTCTCACTCGCTTGTCTCAGGTGACGGCCTACCGTATGCACGTGCCAAAATGGTCAGTTTCACCAACCAGCGGAGCAGGAGCAGGTACACATGGCGGTCGCGCCAACCGCATTGGTGTGAACGCCTTCTACCTCGCGCTCGAACTTGAAACCGCCGTGGCGGAATATCAGCAGGTTTCACCACTTCTCCCCCCTGGTACGCTTGTCAGCTACCAGATATCGATCTCGCCGATTGTTGACTTCACCGGGGGATATCAGCCAGGTATGTGGAGCCCCCTCTGGGAAGATTTCTATTGCGACTGGCGGGCGCTTTGGTTCAATCAGCGGGTCGAACCACCGAGTTGGGTGCTTGGAGATGAGGTCATCGCTGTCGGGGCAAAGGGTATCCTGTTTTGCTCACGCCTGAGCCCAGGGGGAACCAATTTGGTGCTTTACGTGGACGATCTGAGCGAGGATGATTCCCTTGCCGTATACGACCCGACTGGCTCGTTGCCCCACGACCAGTCGTCGTGGAAGAGGTGATGAGCACAACCTGTTCGCAACACCATCAATAACAAAAACCCCAGCGATCAGTGATCGTCTGGGGTGTGTCCTACCGGGCTGTTACCTCAACGAGCTCGGCAAATGCAGGTGCACCTGCGAACTGATGTGCCGCTTGTCGAAGCGGTGCAGCTGGTGGAAGAGGCGATGCCGTTTCCTTCCAGCGGCACTTCGGGCGACCGGTAATCCCAGCGTGGATCGAAGGCGTCGAAGGTCGTGTCTGGCGACACTTCTTGCCAGAACGTCTGCGCATCGGGTGCAGTCAAAACCGACTCCTTCCAGCTCTTCAGATCCCATTCGTCGAAACGTGTTAGGTCCACCTGCAGGTGGAACTGCCCCGGCAAAAATTCGACGCCCGGCGCACTTTCCCACGTCGCGAAGGCCTGGGTGCTGTATTGTCAAATTATTAAAGGCCGCGCGAGCGGATTCGTAGAACGTAAGGAATCCGCTCGCGCGGCCTTTAATAATTTGACAATACCTTTGGTCGATCCCTTCGAGGACGTCCCGCGCAGCGTGCGTGCTCGTAACCGCAAACGATTACCCAGCCGGCTCAAC
>CALNPU010000256.1 GCA_940588625.1 uncultured Caballeronia sp. | reverse complement strand
GAAGTGGCCCCAGGCGTACGAAGCCCGAACGCACGCATTTGCAGCAGTGGCAATGCTCTGGCACAGGTGCGGCGGTGACGGCGGCCGGTGATGTGGCCGCCGCCGTCGGGGCCAGTAGCGCATGGGCGGCAGGCATGGCGGAACCGCGATGCGTCACTTTATTCTGGCGGCTGCGCTGGTAGCGGCGGCCGGCCTCGCGCATGCCGGATCGGCGCGAAAGCTCGGAGCAGTCGCTATTGCAATCGATCTGGCCGCGGTCGCAACGGCGGCAAACCATGACCTGCGCCCGACAGCGCACGCATACAAACAGTCGGCCTGACGCCGGCATTGGGAATCCCCGTCAATGCCCAGGCTATCTTGCAACACTTGCAGGCGTTCTGAGTCTGACGAGCGGAGTGGAGTGAGCGCCGCTGAGCACAACTGAACGCACGCGACGTGTGTTCCGAAGGGCCTGCATCAAAAGGGCGTGATTGCTGACTGGCGATCACGTCCTTTTGTCTTGACATTCATGCTCGGTTCGTACGCGATACGACGACTCAGTATTTTTTTGCTCACCGATTTCTTTGTCGTCTTGCCGCCGGCTGATTTTGATTTCGAGCTCGTCTTGCCTTTGCCCTTGACCGCGCCATGCCGGCCTTTTACGCCGTGGCCTGAGCGGGGTTCGGCACGCGGCTTGGCCGACGGCACGGGATCATTCCAGCCGAATGCCAGCATCTGGCTGCCCACGTAGCCACAGCGGAACTTCAGCGTGGTAGGGCTGGAGTCACCGTCCTTCGTGATCCCAAGACCCTCGACCGTCACGACGTTGTCGACCTTGATGCGTTGCTTGCGGTCGTCGAAAGCGTCGTTCCACGGGACGATGCTGCCATGAGCGGAATCGAAGGAACTGGCCGGAAACTCCACATGGTCGAACGCCGTCGAGGTACTTGCTACGAAACGCCCGTGTGCGGCACAGTCGGCCACGATGGGATTGGCGTTGAAGTCGGTGACGAAGTGATTGACGAGCTCGTTGCGTTCGTCGAGTATATCGGCGAACATGGTAGCGCTGCATGCGGCCGACGCAACTGTCGCCATTGATGCAATTGCCACCAGTCGACCGACCAGCCGAAGCAGTCGACGCGGTACTTGAATACTATCCATCGGGTTCTACACTAAAGAGACAACAGGCACGTAAGATGCCCGACAGTGAACTATATTATATATCTTTGATCGACCGCCAATGACGGTTGACGGTCGGCCACAAATGGGTTCCGCGATGGATTGTGGTGGATGGCTTGTGATGCGGGTGAGGGTTGGAATTGATGCAGCGTTCAGACGCGCGGCCCACGATCAAGCCGATAACGCCGCACGTCGAACGTAGTGATCCAGGTGTAGGCCGGTAGACGGTGATCAGGATGGTGAACACACCCGTGAACAAGGCTTCGCCCGCGACCAGCAGGGCGACCGCCAGCATGAATCCTGCCGGGATAATATAAGCTCGCCATTGGCAAGCACGATTTGCAGGAGCAGTCCGGCAGAGCATGCTACTGCGACGGCACATGCCGACGTCAGGAAACCGTGGCCGACGATGAAGACGAAGAGACTGCGCGGGATCCACGCCTGGATGGCCTTCTGTAGCAGCGACGATACCGCGACTGGCAATGCGCCGAACAGTATGAAGGTCACGAGAACGCCGGGCCATGAAGCATCCAGCACGACAGCCGCCAGCCCGCTTGTCACCGGCATGCCCGACCAGCGCGAGTTGCCAGTTGAACAGGGTGACCATGAGCATTGCGCCGAGCAGATGGATGGCGGGACCGTCTTCGAACCACATGTTGCACGCCCACAGCACAGTCACCCCCACGACGATGCCGAAACAGACATGCCTGAAGTGTCTCGTCTTGCAACCGGCGAAACGGGTTCTTTCAGATCGCAAGCGCGAGCACACCCGCAGTGACAATCTAGCCACCTATTGCGAGCCAAAGCGGAAAAGGTGTGCATTGACTGTGCTAGCGGGGATTTTCCAACACGCAACGCGTCAATTCACGCGTTGCCTCCAGACTATGGAATAACCGTGTTCAGTCCCCGAAGCGCAGTTGGGGTTGAGCTGCCATTGGCAGCAAGTGTTCGTCTATTTCCGGCCGCGGCCCGTAGGTCAGCAAAGCGGTTGCGCGAAGCGGCACAGGGCCGGCATCGCCGAGCGCGGGTCGGGGCAACGCGTCGGCTTGGCGCTTCAGGACTTCGAGGTAACCATTCTGCCAGCCGTTATAAATAGCAACGACGGCGGCGCGATTCGGTGCACCGAGTTGCTGAAAGATACTGCCCAAGTGGATTTTCACCGTGCCTTCGCTGATCCCGAGTGTTTTCGCAATGATTTTGTTGGTACTGCCCATATGCACGCACCGCATGATCTGTTGCTGCTGGCGCAGTGACACGCAGTGACAGCGTGTTGAACCGTTTTTCCCCTCGTTGAAGCGCGCGCTGATCGATATGCCGTAAAAGCGCTTTCAAACCTTCGCGGCGTTCGGCTTCGGAATTGACTATGGTGAATTTCATGCGTGCCTCGTTGTTATATGGCTTCGGCGCGATGCCCGCTTCCGGGCGGACGATATGCGGCTGAACCAATAATGACCAATCGCGGCCAAAATTGCGCCCTGACCGAATGGCATAGGCATTACGCACAAAATCTGCGGTTGTGTTTCGCTTGGGGGGCGTTTGGGTGAATTAATTTCCGCTCAGCGCAGCTTTATCAGGACAAGTCTCAAATGTCTGTGGTCATGGTTGAGATACTTCTTAAGTGCGGGCGGGAATACGAGACGTGATGAGACAAATCTGAACCGCCCGGGAATCGTGGAGGCTGGTTAGGTGGAGGCTGGTTAGTGCTGGTTAGTTTAAGTCGATACCGGCAC
>CALNPU010000255.1 GCA_940588625.1 uncultured Caballeronia sp. | reverse complement strand
CCAGATCGCGACGAAATCTCCGCGCGAGACCTGAAATCTCAGCATGTGAAAATTGGGGCCTAAGTGGATAGCCCTTAAAAAAAAACACAGGGCGAAACCGACCAGCCATAGCAAGAAATAAGTCGAGAAATAAGTCATTACGGAGCAAATCAGGAACATGAACCACATGGCCTCCCGGACTCCCGCCCAAGTGTAATGTGCGAACCGCTGATCCGATTTTGTGCATAGCCGTTTTGCTCTCCTTCAGCTCACGGCTACTCGGACGTTCGTGTCTCATATCGTTGCGGGTCTTGTCCAGTCAATCTGCTAAGCAAGCTGTTCGGGGCGAAACAGAATGCGTTTGACAACGTATTGAACCAGCAGACCACTCGGTGGTCGACATTCCACCATCTGCCCCACCCGTGCAGAAGTGCGAAACCGGCGGGCGAAAGAACCGATATGAATCCCCGTTCGTAATCCGCTTCATCCGGATAGACGAGCGTCCACTGATGGGCGTGGCTGCCGGCAACAGCCACGCATTCGATCCTGGTATTCACCAGGACGACATCCGGCGGTACTTTGGCAGCGTCCAGCAGCATGGCTGCACCCTCAAGCTCCTCCACGAGCATACGCTGCTCGGATGAAGCACCGGGCACGCGTGCGCAACTCTTGCCACTGTAAATATTGTAGATGGTTGAAATTTATCGAATGACATATATACCTCGGGTGTAAATTAAAATTGAAGGGGCTAATGAAACAGCCATCAAGTTATTTCTGAAACTGTTAGTTATCCTGTAACCTGTGTGATGGAATACTCCATAGCGCTGATCCGAAAAAACGCAGCACTTCATAGGATCGCGTCCGTCATCCCTGGACAATCAATAGGAAACGACTTGTTTAACGGTTTAAACCGCTGCTCGAAATAAATAATTCACCGCATAGCCGAACAGACGGCCACGCGTGCGTTTCCAAGCGCCGGTTCCTGACAGGAATCGGCGCCGTTGCTGTGCTGTGGGACGTGCGAGAGGAAAAGGCCCAGCTCGCGCGTTGACTAAAGATCAGTCGTTACGCGGGAGCCAGGCTCAGGGAAGTGCGGACTTGCCCGTCGGTTGTGCGCGGCTCCGGTTGAGCAGGGTGAATCTCGATTTTCCGCTCGCGCACAGGCACCTTCCGGTCAATACCAGAAGATGAAATGCTGCGAGCGAATGAAGCGAAATGAGAAACACGATGGTTACCTAGGTCAGAAGCGCTTGAGAAGAATTAAAGATGCACATGACCTCATTAAAGCTTGTTTGTCAGGATATTGCAAGCTTGTACGCTGCAAGCATGCCTTCCCTCGCCGGTTAAAGCCGGATTCAGACCATCCCGCTTGCGTTGGCAGACGTTGCCGGGATAGGAAGAATCGCGGTGCCGGGGTCTCAACCGCGATACCGAACATCGGGGCAAAGCACATGCCGAATATCTCGGCCAACGTGCCGCGCGAGATATGAACTGTGCCACATCGCCGCACCGAGTTGCATCCAGCGTGAGATGCATCTCGCACACCAGACCACACCTGGATAAATTCGAGATACATCCCGACACAAGCGAGATACAACCGAATCCTATTACCACGACTGACGTCAACCACAACAGGAGAATCAGGCATGTCGGACTCGATCAACTCTCGCCGGCGCCGTTTCTTTGGCACAGCTGCCGTCAGCCTCGGCGCGGCAGAACTGGCTTTGAGCGGATTCCCCCGGGCTCAATCCGTTATTAACCAATCCGCTTCGATTACCGAGGCAACACCGTCGAACACATCGTTCGGAACCATCAAACAGGTCAATGCCGGTGTTCTCAACATTGGCTACGCGGAAAGCGGTCCGGACAACGGCCCGACCGTCATCCTGCTGCACGGATGGCCGTATGATAGCTTCGTCGATGTTGCTCCGCTGCTGGCCGCGGGGGGTTACCGGGTCATCGTCCCGTACACACGCGGTTACGGAATCATGCGCTTTCTTTCGAGCAGCACGGCCCACAACGGCCAGCAATCGGTCGTTGCCCTCGACACCATCGCGTTGATGGATGCGCTCAACATCCAGAAGGCCATTCTCGCGGGTTATGACTGGGGTGCGCGGACGGCCTGCGTCATCGCAGCGCTGTGACCGGAACGCTGCAAGGCGCTGGTTTCCGTCAGCGGCTATCTGATGGCTAACGTTGAAGATAGCAAGCGCCCGTTGCTGCCAAAGGCCGAGCACGACTGGTGGTACCATTACTTTGCGACCGAACACGGCCGGGCAGGCTACAATAAAAATCGGCGCGATTTCGCAAAGCTCCTCATTTGGGAAACGGCTTCGCCGAAGTGGAACTTCGACGCCGCTGCGTTCGACAATCCGGACCACGTCAGCGTCGTGATTCGTAACTATCGCTGGCGGCTGGGCCTGGCAGCGGGCGAACCTCAATACGACGAGCTGGAAAGGCGGCTTGCCGAAGCGCCTGTTATCAACGTAATCACCATGGAAGGCAATGCCAATGGCGTTCCACATCCGGATCCCGCGGCTTATCGCAAGAAATTCGGCGGCAAGTATGCGCACCGGCCGATCAACGGCGGCATTGGCCACAACCTTCCGCAGGAAGCGCCAAAGGCCTTCGCTGACGCTGTGATCGAGGTCGCCGGTTATTGAACGGAACGGCTCCGGACCGCGGCGGCTACAAGTCCCGCCGATGGTTTGTATCGCGATGTATCCGCAAGGCACATGGACACACAACGTTTCCGCACGGTGCTTTCCGGACAAAAGCCAGATACATCCACGCGGTCTAATACATTCACGCCAGCTCTGCTTCACGGCGTCGATTCAGCTTCAACCACTTAAGGAAACTCTGCAAAAGTCCTGGCATTGGGGTTCGTGTGAACTATCGTGGGACGCAGTGGAGTGAATGGAGGA
>CALNPU010000254.1 GCA_940588625.1 uncultured Caballeronia sp. | reverse complement strand
ATCACGACTCCACGTCTTCCAGGCTGAAAAGTTCCGTCTTGTCGTTGTACGAAAAGATCTCGCCGTAACGGCCCCAGTTGATCACCGCGTCCAGCGTCTCCTTCGCGCCGCTATCCGACAGAAAGTCCTCCAGTTCCTGCTCGAAACGCACGCGCGGCGCACGGTGCCCCGGGCGCTCATTCAGGACCTTCTTGATCTGCGTAGCAAGCGGCACATGTCGCAGCAAATGCTCGGCGAACATTGTCTTTCGCTCCTGCGTGTCGAGTTCGGCGAATACGCGTGCGGGCGGCGTCAGGAATATATCGCCTTCACGTATTTCCGCAAAAGCGAGATGCTGCAGTACCTCGGCTACCGGGAACAGATAGTCCACTTCGAGCTGCAGGGTGCGGGCAATTTCCGGCATATCCGCGCGGCCATGGTACGGAGCGGCGGCCAGCGTTTCGATCAGACCGGCCATCAGGTTGGTTGATACCAACGGCAGCCAGCTACTTAATTCCAGGCCCTTCTTTGTGGCTTCGTCGGACTGGCGCGCGGTCATCTTCGCGTAGATTTCGTCGACGAGACTGCGGAACGCGGGATCCAGCCGGTTGCGCGGATGCGCGAACGGCACCTTGATCTCTGCGATCACCCGCCCCGGATTCGACGACAACACCAGGATCCGGTCGCACATGAACACCGCTTCCTCTATGTTGTGCGTGACGATCAGCATCGACTTGATCGGCATCTTGCCCTGCGTCCAGAGATCGAGCAGGTCGGTACGCAAGTTCTCGGCGGTCAGTACATCGAGTGCGGAGAAAGGTTCGTCCATCAGCAGGAGCGTGGGATCCACGACCAACGCGCGTGCAAACCCCACGCGCTGGCGCATGCCGCCCGACAACTCGCGCGGATAGGCGTTCTCGAAGCCGTCGAGACCGATCAGGTCGATTGCTGCCAGCGCGCGCTCACGCCGCTTCTGCGCGCCAACGCCCAGCGCCTCTAGCCCCGCCTCCACGTTCTGAAGCACGGTCAGCCATGGGAACAGCGCAAACGTCTGGAACACCATGGCGACGCCCTTGGCCGGGCCGTGCAACGGCTTGCTCAGATAGGCGACCTCGCCGCCTGTCGGCTCGATCAGGCCGGCGATGATCCGCAGCAGCGTCGACTTGCCAGAACCCGAACGGCCCAGCAACCCGACAATCTCGCCTTCGTTGAGCGTCAGGTTCACGCCGTCGAGCACGAACTGGTCGGACTGGGTCTTGTCGAAGCCGTGACACACGTTCTTGATATTCAGGATTTCATTCCCGGTACGCACCGGTGCCTGGAGTATCTCGACGGGTACAACTTTAGGATTCAGCATCGCATTCTCTCTCACTTCAAATTCAGTCGAGCCGAAGCTTGTTTTCGGCATAGGCATACAGCGTGCGGTTGAACAGTGTTACGAACAGAGACATCACCGCAATGCCTAGGATGATCTTCGGAAAGTCGCCGGCGGCGGTGGTCTGCGCGATATACGCGCCAAGCCCGTGCGCGACGACCTTGGTATCACCCCACTGGACGAACTCCGCCACAATGCTGGCGTTCCACGCGCCGCCCGACGCTGTAATTGCGCCCGTAACGTAATACGGGAAGATGCCCGGCAGCATGACCTTGTGCCACCATTGCCAGCCATGAATGCGGAAGTTCGCGGCCACCTCGCGATAGTCGTTCGGATACGCGCTTGCCCCCGCAATCACGTTGAACAGGATGTACCACTGCGTGCCGAGCACGATCAGCGGAGACAGCCAGATGTCGGGGTTCAGGTGAAAGCCCACGATCACGATCACAAACACCGGGAACAACAGGTTGGCCGGGAATGCGGCAAGAAATTGCGCGAGCGGCTGGATCTTCTCCGCCAGCGCCGGCCGCAGTCCGATCAACACCCCGATGGGCAGCCAGACCAGGG
The DNA here is from genome assembly GCA_940588625.1 of uncultured Caballeronia sp. Classification (GTDB taxonomy): domain Bacteria; phylum Pseudomonadota; class Gammaproteobacteria; order Burkholderiales; family Burkholderiaceae; genus Caballeronia. Next base: position 1,147 of record CALNPU010000254.1, on the reverse strand, counting down.
TGGAGAGCAAGATCAGCAGAGCCACGCGAAGCAGCGTGATCAGACCAAGCACGAACACGTGGCCGACTTCGTCGAGCGGGACACCGGTACGCACATACGTAACCACGCGATAGATCACATACGCCGTCAGCAAGATCACCAGCATGCCCCAGACAATGTCGCCGATGCGCGATGGCCTGCGCCCGCGCGGCATGCTGAAACGTACACCGCCGAGAGACGGCAGGCGCAGCGGTATGCGTGCGGCATTCGCAAAGATCCTGCCCATGGGCACCAGCACGCGATGAATCAGCCGAGTGCGGCAGATCAGGTCCAGCAGCCAGGACTCGGGCGCATTGCCCGAGCTGGTGGTTTCCATGCGGAACTTGTCGGCCCACGCGACCAGCGGGCGGAACAGCAGTTGGTCATAGGCAAGAATCACCACGGTCATCGCGAAGATCACCCAGCCGACCGCGTGAAGATTCTTGTTGGAAATGGCCTGCGCGAGATACGCCCCGATTCCCGGCAGCGTGATCGTATTGTTACCGACGGTGATCACCTCGGAGGCGACTACGAAGAACCAGCCGCCCGACATCGACATCATCATGTTCCAGATGAGGCCGGGCATCGAAAACGGCACGTCCAGCTTCCAGAAGCACTGCCAGTTGGTCAGGTGAAAACCGCGCGAGACTTCGTCGAGATCGTGCGGCACGGTGCGCAGCGACTGATAGAAGCTGAACGTCATGTTCCACGCCTGGCTCGTGAAGATCGCGAAGATCGCCGCCAGTTCCGCACCCAGCACGCGCCCCGGAAACAGAGCGAGGAAGAACGTGACCGTGAACGAGATATAGCCCAGCACCGGCACCGACTGGAGAATGTCGAGGATCGGTACCAGCACCTTCTCGGCGCGCCGGCTCTTCGCCGCCAGCGTGCCGTATACCAGCGTGAAGACGAGCGACGCAACCATGGCTGCGAGCATGCGCAAGGTGGTGCGCAACGCGTATTCGGGAAGGTTGGCCGGGTCGAGCGAGATGACCTGCGTTTTTAACGTGGCCATTGGCGCCATCGTCTGGTGAAAACCGATCGCGGCCATGGCAATCAGGCAGATGATCAGCGGGAAAGCGACGAAGTCCCAGCCGTTGGGGAGCAACCGCCATGCAGAAGCATTCGC
>CALNPU010000253.1 GCA_940588625.1 uncultured Caballeronia sp. | reverse complement strand
ACGGGACCGTCCGGACGCGATATGCGATCGGATCGAACGCCCGAAGGCCGGCACTCCGAAAAACGGTTATGCAGACCCTCCCTAAGACGTACGTGTTGTAGACATGTTGAATTAAAGTCGAGACAAATCCTGTTGCGCGACGCGAGAACTGGTTCAAGCAGTGGTTCGAGCGTTGTCGCAACGGGTGAAATGAAACCCAAACAAGGCAGCATGGAGGAGCAGTGATCGAGCTTCATACTTTTGATAAGCCAGGCGCCCAATCCGACGCATTGGCAGAAGCGGTAGGCGACGCGCTTACCGCAACGCTCGCGGCTCGCGGAGCAGCGTCGGCTGACGCCGCCGTGGCTGGAAATCCCACCCAACACGCAACGCTCGCCGTATCCGGCGGCACGAGCCCGAAGCTGTTCTTGCAAACCCTGTCGACCCGTGCGCTTGACTGGGCGCATATCGACGTCACCATGGTCGATGACCGCTGGGTGGCGGAGACGGACGGCGCAAACAATGCGCACCTCGTGCGCGAAACGCTGCTGCAGAACGCAGCGAGCGGCGCGTATTTCCTGCCGCTGGTGGACATCGCGCGACCGCTGGACGCGCACATTGCGGACCTGAACGCCGATGCACAGCGCCGGGTGCCTGATGTTGCCGTGCTCGGCATGGGTGAGGACGGTCATACAGCGTCCATTTTCGCCGATGCACCCGAGTGGGCGTTTGCGATATCGACGGCTGACCGGTTCATCTCGGTTCATCCGGGCAGCGCGCCGCACGCGCGTGTTTCGTTGTCCATGTCGGCGCTCAAAGGCGTCAAGCAGCTCTATCTGTTCATTAACGGGCAGAAGAAGCTGGACGTACTCAATGCCGCGCTTGCCGCACCGCAAAAAAACGCCATCTCGACGTTGGCTAATGCTCAGGGAGTCAGGCTCGATGTCTACTGGTGTGCAAAGTAAGGCCGTCACGGTAGCGGCCGGAAGTCAGCACGCCGACGGACCAAGGCTTTTGGCCGATGTTGGCGGCACGAACGCGCGATTTGCGCTCGAGACGGCGCCGGGCGTGATTGGCGAAATACGCGTGTATCCGGGCCGTGACTATCCGGGCATTGCCGAGGCAATGCAGCAGTATCTGAAGGACATCAAGGTGAGCCGCGTCAACCACGCGGCCGTGGCGATTGCGAATCCGGTGGACGGCGATCACGTCTCCATGACGAACCACGACTGGAACTTTTCGATCGAGACCACGCGCCGCGCGCTGGGCTTCGACACGCTTCTGGTCGTGAATGACTTCACCGCGCTGGCAATGGCGTTGCCCGGCCTGACCGATGCCCAGCGAGTGCAGGTGGGCGGTGGTTCGCGCCGGCAGAACAGCGTGATTGGCTTGCTCGGGCCGGGTACGGGCCTGGGCGTGTCCGGCCTGATTCCCGCCGACGACCGCTGGATTGCGCATGGCAGCGAAGGCGGCCATGCGAGTTTCGCGCCGTCGAACGAACATGAAGACCGGGTAATGCATTTTGCGCGCAAGAAATGGTCGCATGTGTCATTCGAGCGCGTAGCCGCCGGGCCGGGTCTTTTGCTGATTTACCAGGCGCTTGCCGAACGTGACGGTGTGAGCGTAGCGGACGATCTCGAGTCGGCCAGCATTACGCAGCGCGCGCACGATGGCGAGGCGCTTGCGCTTGAGGCCGTGAACTGTTTCTGCGGCATTCTTGGCACTTTTGCCGGGAATATTGCGGTGACGCTGGGCGCGCTGGGCGGGATTTTTATCGGCGGCGGGGTGGTGCTGAAGTTAGGCGAGTTGTTCACGAAGTCGCCGTTTCGCGAGCGGTTCGAAGCGAAGGGGCGATTTCAACAGTATTTGTCGAGCGTGCCCACGTTCATCATCACGGCGGAATATCCGGCGTTTCTTGGGGTATCGGCGATTTTGTCGGAGCAGTTGTCGAATCGCGCGAATGGCGGGTCGTCCGCAGTGTTCGAGCGGATTCGCCAGATGCGCGATGCATTGACGCCTGCTGAGGGCCGTGTGGCTGATCTTGCGCTGAACCATCCGCGTTCGATCATCAATGATCCGATCATCGATATTGCGCGCAAGGCTGACGTGAGCCAGCCGACGGTGATTCGCTTCTGCCGGTCACTGGGTTGCCAGGGGTTGTCCGATTTCAAGCTGAAGCTGGCGACGGAGTTGACCGGTACGATTCCGGTGAGCCACAGCCAGGTTCATCTGGGCGACACCGCCACGGATTTTGGCACGAAGGTGCTGGATAATACCGTGTCGGCGATCCTGCAATTGCGTGAGCATTTGAACTTCGACCATGTGGAACGCGCCATTGACATCCTCAACGGTGCGCGGCGGATCGAGTTCTACGGGCTGGGCAACTCGAACATAGTGGCGCAGGACGCGCACTACAAGTTCTTCCGTTTCGGCATCCCGACTATTGCTTATGGTGACCTGTACATGCAGGCGGCGTCGGCGGCATTGTTGGGCAAGGGCGATGTAATTGTGGCCGTGTCGAAGTCGGGGCGTGCGCCTGAGTTATTGCGTGTGCTTGAGATTGCGATGCAGCAGGGCGCGACTGTGGTTGCGATTACGTCGAGCAATACGCCGTTGGCCAAGCGGGCGACGGTGGCGCTGGAGACGGATCACATTGAGATTCATGAATCGCAGATGTCGATGATTTCGCGCATTTTGCATCTTGTGATGATCGACATTCTTGCGGTTGGCGTGGCCATTCGCCGCGCAGTGCCGGACGCGGATGCTGACGTGAGTGAAGCGATGACGAAGGTCAGGGAAGCGGGCGATGACGAGACGAGCGCGGTGCTTGACTGGCTGAGCCATGGCGCGGCGGGCATAGCACGCGATTAAAAGTGCTTGTGACGTGACGCGCTAGATTGAGCGCTGTAGTGTAAAAGCCGCCGATGCGAGGTTCGCATCGGCGGCTTTTTGCGTTGGAGGGGGGCATGGTGCGGAAACAACGATAACCTGTCCAAAGAAACTGATAAAAACCCAACAACAAAACACCAACCAGAACCCGTCCACCGGTGCCAACAAACGTATGTGGTTCTTGAAGGATGCCCTAGCAATGAACGAGTGATTTTCCGATGCTACCTGTCCACGTGGACAGTTGGG
>CALNPU010000252.1 GCA_940588625.1 uncultured Caballeronia sp. | reverse complement strand
CAAATTCTCAACGCCGCAACGCGCAGGAAGCAAAAGGCCCGCACTCCGAAAAACGGTTATGCAGACCTTCCCTAGAACACGTATTACAGCTGCCAGGCATTAGCCTCCACACTTTTTTGTTCCTCGTAATTGGCGCAGCATTCGCAGGTTTCATTGATTCTATTTGCGGCGGCGGCCTGATTTCGATTCCGGTTTTGCTGATGGGGGGATTCGCCCCGGCGCCGCAAGCCATTGCCGCGAACAAGCTACAGGGCACGCTTGGTGCAATCGCCTCAACCCAATATTACCTGGGTAAAAAGGTGATCGACACACGTGTATTGAGCAAAGTCGCCATTGGTGCAGGCATCGGCGGATTGGCAGGGACATTGGTCGTTAACGTGGTCGACAATCGCTTCATGACAATGATTCTGCCTGTCATGCTGATGGCGATGGCTGTCTACTTCGCCTTTTCTTCAAAGGTGACCGACATGCAAAGCGAGCCACGTCTTTCCTTGAAGGCGATTGGAATGACGATCATCCTGCTCATCGGATTTTATGACGGCTTTTTCGGACCCGGTGCCGGAACGTTTTATATGACGTGTCTGATCTCGGTCGCGGGTCTCGCTGTAACGTAGGCGATGGCGTACTCGCACGTCCTGAACCTGATTAGCAATGCAACCTCGTTGGTCATGTTCATCGTTATGGGAAAAATGGTTTGGGGAGCGGGCATTGCGATGTCTCTGGGAGAGGTGGCTGGCGTCTACGCCGGATCGTATCTCGTGCATAAAACGGAACCCGCATGGTGCGGCCGCTCGTGGTTGTCGCGTGCATTGCGATGGCTGCAAAATCCATAATAGGGTAGCGGCATGAACACGTCTTATTTGTCTCCGATGTAAGAATGTCCGGCCGGAATCGGAGCGCGTCAAGTCGTTCAGATTGCGCCTGCTCGGCGGTGACAATGTGTGGGCACAATGCGAGCCTGGCCGCTATCTCACGCTCAATTTCATGGGCGGAGCGCGCCGTCCGCGCAAGCGAAACTATTCGATCATCGACGGACCGGGTCCAGGCCTGATTGAGATTGCGGTCAAGCGCGAAGGCGACGAAGGTGTTTCGTCGGCGCTGCACGACCTGCTGACGCCCAGTTCGCTCGTTCGTATACGCGGATGGCATTCACGGCGAAATCACGGCATCGAGCGTGCAGGCATATCGTAATGTGCTAATGCTTGCGGGCGGTGTGGGGATCACGCTTGCGCTTGCGCTGATTCGCCGGCTTGCGGTGCTCGCTCTGGCGGGCGAGCAAGTGCCAAACGTATCCCTGCTCGTTAGCGTTGCACATTTTCGTGATTTGGCGTTTTTGACCGAGTTGCTGACGCTGGAGGCCACTCATGCGTGGCTTACCGTCTTGACCCATGTCACTCGGGATTCTGTTCGCGATGAGGTCAGATCCTTCAAGGCGGGAAGAATCGATGAGGACGCAATCCGGAACAGGGCTTCGGAAGCGGAAGCCGTAATAATATGTGGTGATGCTTCGTTCGTGAAGAGCATGGCGTCGGCAGTGCACAATGTCTTTCCGCATTCGCGACTACTGGTGGAGGCGTTCTCAGCGGCGACCGTGCCCGAGCCCGCGTTCGCGCGCACTGGGCGCCCAACAGTCAGCCTGACGGTAGCGAATGAAGGTCGCATCGTCGAAGGGCGGCGGTCGGATACGTTGCTTGTTTCACTAGAGAAAAGCGGCGTGAAAATCAGAAGCCGATGCCGTTCGGGCATCTGCGATAGCTGCCGCATCCGCGTCGTGACCGGAGCGTGCGAAAGCGAGGATGATATCGCACTCAGCGCTAGCGAGAGAGCTGCAGAGTACGCACTGGCTGTTGTACAGTTCCGCTTGACGCCGCAGTCAAAGTGATCGTTTGAGGTGTTGATGTAAATGTGTGGCGCTCAAGTTCGTAGGCTTATAGCGCAGGCCTCGGCTTGATGGCTCAGCGCCCAATCTTTGCGGGATAACTAGCGAATGGACCTGTTCATGTTTTACGTTGGCGGTAACGCCGGAAAGTCAAATATCGAAGTCCACGATGTTCAGTTTGCCGCGGCCAATCATCCCGAAGACGCGTGCTCGTGTCTTCGGGAAACGTGGTTTGGGGACAAAGACAAACTTCATATCGACGGGTACGCAAGAATCACGTGGGTCGATGGATACAAGGTAGTGCTATCCGAACGCCCCTGTGGAACAGGCAAGCATCTCTTTTTCGTAAATGTAGGCGCATATAGTCCACACGATCTTGCGGAGTTGCACGCGTTCGACTTATTTGTCGAAGACTCGCAGGAATTGGCCAAGGCACGCGCCAAACAAAAACTGCTGAATGGCAAGGTGAACCGGCACAAGGACAATCTTAAAAGCGTGGATGATTGCCTGTTGCTAGACAAGGTCGGAAATTTCTTTATTCGACTGGTTCCCGAGCCGATTGGAACGCCCTTCAAGCCCGAATGGCAGGGGTATCTGCCTATTGGTGTCGATAGTTCGAAGTTATGGAGTGCCCCTGAAATGCTCGATTGACTTCGTATGCGGACGTCAGCTTGTGGTGCGGATTGACGCATGGCGCCCGTTCTCAGGTGATTTCAACGTGCTCTGTCTGTAGTGGGGCCAATTTGGTGCCAGCGGACGGAATGTACGTCGACGTCGTAACGACGCCTTGGCCGACGTAGTCTCACAGGCGCGGTGAACCGGCGCGTGCCGTCCGGCGACTTCTGTGGTACCGCATCGCGGTCACAGCCGATCACGACGGGTTGCCCACGCAATTCCGGATAGCGCAGCAATTCGACCGAAGCATAGAACGCGTCCATGTCGACGTGCGCAATTCGCCGTTCTTTTGCGTTGTTCTTCACGTTGCAGTCATGGTTGAATGGCCCAGCAGGCCGATCAACGTCGTAGCATTGCGCTGCCCCTGGTCCTGGAAGCAGTTGATCCCATACCGACTAGTGTTACATCGGATGCAGTAAGGGCTGTCCTCGGCCCATCTCGGACCTTGAAGGTCAGTGGCAACGACACCGTTGATGGGGTCACTGTAAGCACTGATTTGAACCGTTCCCTGCCTGTCGTAGAAGATGCAATTATCGCTACGACGGACACGAGTGACCGACT
>CALNPU010000251.1 GCA_940588625.1 uncultured Caballeronia sp. | reverse complement strand
CGGCACGATCAAGGCATGCGCCGATGAGACCGATTTCGTTATTCCTATGTCCACGCGTTTTGACACAGTCTGGGACAATGCCGGACGCTCCTGCGCAGCCCGCTGTTGCGCGAAAGCGTCAGCGGCTGGATGAACATTGGGCTTGGCCGGATTGGTTACCGGAGGGTTACTGCCGGCCCACTTCGTTGCCGATAAATCGCCCTGGCTCGAAACACATGCATTCGCGCCCTGCTCACGCCGGTCACCGAAATTCGATGAAACGCTGGGACCAACTTCCTTCTCGGACAATAAAGTCGATAACAAAGCCAAACCACCGCGCTCGTCTTTTCGCTGCGCGGGCTCCCCCGGGAAGACGGAGCCGCGCTCGAAGACCCTTTCGGCTGATCGCGGGAAAGCTAGGGCGAACCCGCCGCGCTTTTCTGAACACTTTTCTTCGCGGTCTGCGGGGCAGTCGAGCTTGTGCCCGCACCACCCGATGCCGCTTTGGAAGCACCGGCAGCAAAACCGCCCGATGCCCCCGCGAACCGCCGCGCAGCCGCTTCCTTCTTGCGGTTAACGGCACTCCCCGCGTCGTCATCGGCCTCATTTTCCCCATCGCTTTCGCGTGCCGCAGCATCGCGCAGCAGCACTTCACGCAGCTTTTTCAACTGCTCCTGGGGGTCAAGCTTGTCCGCAATAGGCGGCACGTTTGGAAACATTCGGCATAGCACGGTATTATAATTCCGACATGAATTCTCAAACCGACCTCCCCGCCGCGCCTCCGCCGGTTACGACCGAGCCCGAAGCGCCTGATGGCCATGCCCAGTTCGTCGACTGGATGCGCTCGGTCGCCCCCTATATACACGCGTTCCGGAACAAGACTTTCGTGGTCGCGTTCGGCGGCGAACTGGTTCATGAAGGACGCCTGAACGCACTCGTCCAGGACATCGGACTGCTGCACGCCATGGGTATCCACGTTGTGCTTGTGCACGGCTCGCGACCCCAGGTGGAAGAACAGTTGAACCTGCACGGCGTGGAATCGGAGTTTTCGCACGGCTTACGTATCACCGACGCCCATGAGCTCGAATCCGCGAAAGAGGCGGCAGGCGAAGTGCGCCTCGACATCGAAGCGGCGATCTGCCAAGGCTTGCCGAACACGCCGATGGCGCACGCGCACATCAGCGTGGTATCGGGCAATTTTGTGACAGCGCGGCCAGTCGGCATTCTTGACGGCGTCGATTTCCAGCATACCGGCGTGGTACGCAAGATCGACGGCGATTCCATTCGCCACTCGCTTACCAGCAGCAAACTCGTGCTGCTCTCGCCGCTCGGTTTTTCGCCGACGGGCGAAGCGTTCAATTTGTCGATGGAAGATGTGGCGTCGGCGGCAGCAATTGCGCTGCGCGCCGACAAGATCATTTTCCTGACCGAAACGGGTCTCCTCGATGAAAAGGGCGAGCTGGTGCGTGAAATGTCGCTGGACGACGCTTACCGGCTGCACGAAAGCGGCGAACTGCAGGGCGACGCAGCGTTTTACCTGAAGCACACCATTCGCGCCTGCCGCGGCGGCGTGGCGCGGGCGCACATCATTCCGTACGCGCTCGACGGCAGCATCCTGCTCGAATTGTTCCTGCACGACGGCGTGGGCACAATGATCTCGTACGAGAATCTCGAAAGCCTGCGCGAAGCCACGCCGGATGACGTTGGCGGGATTTTGACGCTGATCGAACCACTGGAAATGGACGGCACGCTCGTGCGGCGCGGCCGTCACCAGATAGAACGCGATATCGACCATTTCTCGGTGATCGAGCACGATGGCGTGCTGTTCGGCTGCGTGGCGCTGTATCCGTACACGCAGGAACGCATCGGCGAAATGGCCTGCCTGACGGTCTCGCCCGAAGCGCAAGGTTCCGGCGACGGCGAACGCCTGCTCAAGCATGTCGAACAACGGGCGCGTGCTCGTGACTTCACGCATATCTTCGTGCTGACCACGCGCACCGAACACTGGTTTCTCAAACGCGGATTCGTGAAGGTGACTGTTGACGATCTGCCTGAAGACCGCCGCCGGCTCTACAACTGGCAACGTAAATCGCTTGTGCTGATGAAGCAGCTCTAACTTATTTCGAGACGTGTTCGTCCGGTTGCAGGCGCACTCATGCGCGGCCCGACGCGAGGCGTCTAGCTACCCCGCTACAGGAGAAATACAGATGGCCCGAATGGTTCAATGCGCGAAACTTGGCAAGGAAGCCGAAGGACTCGACTTTCCGCCTCTGCCGGGTGAACTCGGCAAGCGGATCTACGAAACGATCTCGAAAGAAGCGTGGCAAAGCTGGCTTAAGCAGCAAACCATGCTGATCAACGAAAACCGCCTGAACATGGCTGATCCGCGCGCACGCCAGTACCTGCTTAAGCAAACGGAAAAGTACTTCTTTGGTGAAGGCGCCGATACCGCCCAAGGCTACGTACCGCCCACGCAAAGCTGATCCCGCGAGTCGTTTTCCTGCGATGAAAAGCCGGCCTTTCGAGGCCGGCTTTTTCTTTTCGCGTGACCGTTGCGAACCGGCAAGAGCCCCCTCCTCCGCGCCCGGGTTTGCGCATCTGGATTTGCCCGTGGACAAGTTGCTCTCAAGCCTTCTCAAGCCGTGACATAGCACGCAACCAAACACCAGCGCACTGAGCGCCCGCATTGCCCACTTTAGCTGCGTCCAGCCATCTATCCCCGTAGTACCCGTGCTACCCACGAAGTGCCATTTCGCGACATCGGCGCGAGGCCTCAGCATTGTCCATCGCACCGTTAGCGCATTTCCCATGCGTTCGACGGGCGGGCCGCCGCTTTCGGTGCACGCACTGAAACTCGCCTCGTCGCGAAACTGCACTTTCCACGTATGCTTATGCGCACGCCGAACCGTCCACGGGCGGCTCGGCAACACACCTTGGGCTTTTCTTCATGGCAACGCCGAACGACGGCCTCTGGCGACAACCGCAACCCGAAAAAGACCTGTTGCTCGACGACATCACCATCGTCGATAAATCGCTGCTCAAGCGCGCAGTCGGCGCCATGGCGATCAGCAACGCAATGGAATGGTTCGATTTAGGCGTTTACAGACAGTATGACTTTCCGTAAGGCTGCGGCTGGTCTCGGGTGGAGCATCTAGGCGGGTTAGCATTGCTGCCAGAG
>CALNPU010000250.1 GCA_940588625.1 uncultured Caballeronia sp. | reverse complement strand
TGCCGGTATCGACTTAAACTAACCAGCACTAACCAGCCTCCACCTAACCAGCCTCCACGATTCCCGGGGCGGTTCATTCTTCCTGCGCGGATCGCGTCCATTCCTCTTTTAGCGGTCAGCGCTGTGCTCCCAATCGTTGCCCAAATATAGTCAGTTCAGAACCGCTGGTTTTCGTCGATCTCGAAACGACGGGCGGTACCTTCGGCGTGAATCGCATCACTGAAATCGGGGTGGTCGAGGTCGGGCCGGCCGGTGTGACGCAGTGGAGTTCGCTCGTCAATCCGGAGCAGCCGATTCCGTTCTTTATCCAGCAACTCACCGATATCAGCGATTCGATGGTGCGCAACGCGCCAACGTTCGAGTCCATCGCGCATGATTTGCTGGCCCGCCTCGACGGGCGGCTGTTTATTGCACACAACGCCCGCTTCGATCACGGCTTCCTGCGCAGTGAGTTCAAGCGTGCCGGCATCAAGTTCCAGCCCGACGTGCTCTGTGCACGGTGCAGTTGTCGCGCGCCATCTATCCGGCGGAGCGCCGGCATGGGCTCGATGCGCTGATCGAGCGGCACGCGCTTGTTCTTGCCCGCCCGCCACCGCGCGCTGGCCGACGCCGACCTGCTCTGGCAATTCTGGCAGCACCTGCATCGCACATTTTCCACCAATGTCCTGCATGGCTATATAGAACAGGTTGCGCGACTTTTCCGGGGCTTGCCGGCGATATCGACGAGGACACCATCGAACAGATTCCGGCCGGCTGCGGCATTTATGTGTTCTATGGCGAGGACGATGTGCCACTGTACGTCGGGCGAAGCGTGCGCTTGCGCCAGGGGGTGCGTGCGTATCTGTCGGGTCCGAAATGTTCGGCGAAGGATCTGAGGCTCGCGGAACTCGTCCGGAGAGTGGAATGGACCGCGTCCACGCCACCCGATGCACACACGTGCGACAACGCGCGTGCCAGCGGCGCGTTCTGGGCGGAATCGTAGCGGGTGAGATGTTTCCAGCGCGCGATGCTGTCGGCCAGCCGCAGCGGGCAGTCGTCGGCATGGCGCAGCGGCTCGACGCCAGTTAGCGCGGAGAGCAACGCGTTGGTCACGCTATCGAGCTTCGGCCGGGTATCGAGGGCAAGATCCGGTGGCGTTCCTTCGGGGGCACGTGACTTCCGCCAGTTATTGAAGAGGGCGTTCTGCACGTCCTTGCTCGCCTCTATCTGATCGCGAAAGAAAAGCTGCGCGAATGCTGGGTCGATACCGGCGGACTTCGCGCGATTATTGATACCGGTCAGCAGCGCGGCTTCGCGGGGTTGATCGGTGATCGGTTCGTGGTGCGCCCATTTCCAGCGCGCGACCGGCTCTGCGAGCGCCAGCCGTTGTGACGACAATGCGATGAGATTGGTGAAGGGCGTGTCGTCGCCATCAGCGAGAGCGGCCGACTGGCATATAGCGATCAGTGACGAGACAGCGAGCAATGAGGCAATGGCCCGCAGAGTGCGTGAGAAGCGAGTGGAAAGCATGAGTGACCGATGGCGTGCAAAGATCTGCAGCTTAACCCATCGTGTTCGCGGCGATCATCCTGCGCGACGCCAGATCGGCAATCCTGGTTCGTGTTAATTCAGTTGGCGTTGGCTCAACCCGATGCTTGCGCGCCTTCGCGGCATCGCCAATCAATAAGAGATGCCGCGCTGTTCAAGCGTGCGAAAGCCGCAGCTTGCCCGAGGTCCGCAAAAAGATCGCATGACGCTCACATGCGTTGAGCGCACGCCGGCAAGTTCCAGCAATTACTTCGAATCGCACAGGTTGCGCTGTTCGTCGAAGAAAGCCCGGACGTGTTCGGGCAATTCCGCAATAAATTCAACTGCGACTGGTTCTTGATGCGGGTATTGTACCTTGTTGGGTATCGGGATTTTGGTCGGCTTGGCGTCCATCACTTTCTCTCCTTGTATGTGTCGATTATCAATCTCGACTCTGGCTTCCTGCTAGCGCCGAATGTGCTGTTGCAACTTTTACCGGTTGCTCCGTTACTTTAACGAAACACCAATGGGGTGACTCAGGCACCTCATAGTTAATGGCGCGGTTTGTGTTTCCCCCGATAACCCAATTCACTGTCGTCCCTTCCTTCACAGTGCAAAGCGGCTATTCGTGGTTAACTCTATTATCGATGCCTTATGGCTTTACCGATGCCTTGTGCTGCTTTGCGGTAAATATTTCGCCAGACGTTTCAAACTCAACCCCATGCGACTCAGGCGTTGCCTGAGGTGGCGCAAGCCACCGTAGTTACGCCGTATAACGCGCCCCTCCTAACATTGATAACGGCAGTAAATGCGCTCGGTTGACCGATTTATTATCTTTTAGGAAATTCCATCTCTTCAATGTGTCCGCAAACGCACATATGCATGCAAGCTAATGTTCGCAAATCGGACAAATCCTAAGCATCGGCGAGGCGACGTGAAATGTTCGATTTGCGCTGAGTGAGCAGTCATTTAACCTTTGTTAACAACCTAAGGCATTCCTTAAGAACGGCCCGGTGCAATGTAGCGAACGGATATCACTGAACTCGATACTCGAAACGTTCAGCGCCAGTCGGGCTGCGTTGGTATCGAATCGACTGAGCCGGTGGCCAGCGCGAGCACGGTCGACGGCGCGCTGCTGTAGCTATCGGCCGCGGCGTTCTTCGCCGCCAACCACTGATTTTGTGCAAGCAGCGAGTCGGTGACCGAGCCGATCCCTTGGCCGTACGCATCGAACGCGGTGTCGTAGGTTGTCTGCGCGGCGGCCAGCAAATCTTTGGCGACAGCGTGCGCGCTCAGGCTGGTTTGCAGCGTGTTTGAGCGACGACGATCTGCCGGACTGCTTCTTCGCGGCTTCGGGCGAGGCGGGTCGATGTGCTGTCTGCATCGTTGCGTGCCTGCGCGAGTACTGCCTGGCGCAAACTGCCGTCATACAGCGGAATCGTCACGCCGACGATCACGCTGCTGCCATACCGGCCATCGCTCAGGTTCACCGTCGGCAATTGCTGGCCGATGGATGGAATGGCCGAAATCGATGAACTGCCGGTGTTGTACGCACCGTTAGCCGAGAGAAATACCTTCGGCATGAATTCCGATTCGGCCTTGCCCGTATTTGTGCCGGAAACGGCGACATCAAGCGCCACAGCGCACAGCCGTTTCAACCGGGACGACTTCG
>CALNPU010000249.1 GCA_940588625.1 uncultured Caballeronia sp. | reverse complement strand
GTGGAAAGGCATGCGCCGTTTGGCCGACATGCAGCCAAGCTTCAGTCTTGCATGCAATAGATATGCGTAACCGAAAGGCATACAACACGGATACCATTTCAGATGATGATGGTCCGTGCTTTCGAACTCTGGAACGTCGATCACGTGATCGCGTTGAAATTTCCTGCCTTTTACATTGGTCATCTTAATAAGACGCTTTGGCTGATACATCAATATCGCCAAGCGTATGACCTGTTTGATGCCGGGCACACGAATCTTCCCCCAGGACAAACTGGCGCGGATTTGCGTGCCTTGATTCGGAATTCGGACAACGAGACATTGACAGAAAACAGACGCCTGTTTTGCATTTCAGAAGTTACTATTCGGCAGCGCCTCAAAAAATACAACAGCTTCGATGCCCAAGTGCTGATTCCACCGATCAATGATCCCGCATTGTTCACGGGCAATGTCACTGATCGCTCGAACGGTGACTACATTTTTGCGCCGGGTAAATGGCATGAAGCGCCAGCATTTGCTACTTGAAGCAATGCGTCAAGCCAATTCGAAAGTGAAACTGCTCATTGCGAGCCCCCCGGATAGTGAAGCTGATGGTGATCGCCTGCGGGAAATGATTTCGCGAATGAGATTGTCCGATCGTATGAAGGTGGACCTTCGGTTCCTTCCGCGCCAGACCATGCGGATTACCTGAACAATACCGCGGCCGTCGCGTACTTGCCGTTCGATGAAGACTCGCTCAGCTATGTAGCAACTGAAGCGGTAACGGCGGGCAAGGCGCTGATCACGACCAACGACAGTGGTGGCGTGCTTGGTGTAGCCAAGCATCGCGAAACGGGGTAGGTGGCAGAGCCGGCAGCGTCGTCACTGGCGGATGCGCTGAGTGCAGTCTATGCTGACATGGCGGTAACGCGTAAATACGGCGCGGCGGCACGCGCGCTGTGGAACAGCTGCGGCATCAATTGGCCTAATACAGTGGAGACGTTGCTGCGATGAAGGTACTTATTTTCACTCCGGTCATCAAGGCGTCGGCAATTGGTCGCATGGCATGTCTCGTCACGCAAGCACTTGGCTCACAAGGGCATGAAGTCGCTATTGTTCGAACCGAAAGCAGGGTGATGCGAGAGAACCCTGCCAATATTGCTCTCCACAATTTCGGAACAGACGCCATTCGTTGGGACGATGAGCAGGGCGTGTTGAATGCCGTTGCTACAGCTGACCTGATCGTTTATCAAGTAGGGGACAACTATCCGTTTCATGAGGGGTGCCTTACGTGGTTGCCGAAACTTCCGGGCGTGGTGTGTCTTCACGATTTTTTCCTAGGTCATATTTTTTACGAATAGGCACAACGCGATTTGGCGTATGCAGGTGTGCTACTTTGACAGTTGTTGTATGGCAGTGATGTCGCGAACAGATTTTTCAAGTTCCCGAACAATTCGGTGTTTATTGAGGGAACAAGGGATATAGCTAGCGCCCATGAGCGAGTGGATCGCGTCTCAAGCGCTGGGTGTGATTACGCATAGCCGCTGGGGAACGCCTCGTGTGGTGGCCGCTTGCTCTGGGCCGGTACGTGTCGTGCCGTTGGCATACGATGCTCCAGGCATCCCTTCATCGACGGCGAGTCAAGTGACCACGTACCCTGGGCGCTTGAATCTGCTCACTATATCAATCGCAACAAGCGGGCGGATCAGGTGATTCGTGCGATTGCCTTAAGTCCGATGTTGCGCGCGAATGTAGTGTATAGGTTGGTGGGCCATATCAATCGAGATGGTGCTGGAGCTGTCTCGCTTGGCGAATTCACTGCGCGTGAACCTGCTCATTTCCGGCGAGATTGATGATGAGACGCTTGCGCATGCCGTTGCTGTTGCTGCTGCCGACGCGATGAGCTGTTTGCGCTGGCCTAGCCTTGAGGGAGGCTCTGCTTCGGTGATCGAATCCATGTTGTACCGCAAGCCTAAAATGGTGACGGATACAGGGTTTTACGCTGAGATCCCGAATGGTTGTGTCATGAAGATCGCGCATGGGGACGAGGTCGCTAATATCCGTTCTGCCCTTGAGCAGCTTTGTTCCGAACCGGAACGGCGGGAACAGCTCGGTGAGCGCGCGTATAGGTAGGCGAAGGTGACGTATTCGGCGGACACCTACACCTATGCGCGACAGCTTGTGGACATAAGTCGCCCGAGCCAGATGGCTCGACCAGTGGCTAACGCGAAAGCCTACTTCGTTCAACAGATGAAACGTTGGGGCGCAACCGACGAATTGCTTCGCGACAAGGGAATTGTGTCCGCGTTAGCGGTAATGGAGGAGCGAGAAGGCGGGTGTTCATAAATTCGGAGCCACGCCGTATGCGTCGTTCCTGGGACCTGTTCGAGGTTGTGGTGCTCGAAATGCCTGACACCGCTTCAGCAGGCATCCATTCATGTGGCAAGTGTACAAAGAGAGCACTCAACGAGCCAAATATCAGACGATGGGCTTGCGGGTCAGCGGATCCACTCAGCCGGTGAACGAAGCGATCGCCGTCGGGCCGCGTCTTCGAGATCACTGCTGCAGCGCTCCCCGCCTACGCGCCCTGCGCATTTTGTAAGACGATCGTCTTAACGACTATTCCCCAAAGAAACTATTGTGCACGGTGCCATTGAGAACGTGAAGGCGTGTATCAAGCTTTTAGCAAGGGCAGCAGCGATCAATGGGAAAAATATATAAAATGAGAGCACGCGGGACATTTATGTCCCAGCAGACCGCCACCAAAGAAGCGTCAATCGCTGATCAGAGGCTCAAACAACGCGATGTCATTCGAGTAGCCACACAAGGCGCAATAATGCGGTGGTTGAACGTCACCGGAAACGGCTTTGATCTGATCTACCGTTCGCCAGTGTGCTTTTATAGCGTAAGCGATCACATTTTTCATCGAGTCTTTATCTGACTTGATTGTGTAGATTATTCAGGCGTCGTCTATGCAGATCCTCCCGCAATCCGTAACATGCGGGCACCCCAATTTAAAGGGGCGTCTGTGTCCAACGGCAATCGAGCCGGTAGAGTTCACCCCCTTGATGGGTTGCGGGGGGATGGCCGCGTGCGCGGTGGTGTTCTATCTGTTCTATCACGCGATCTTGCATCTGGAACCAGGGATGATCAACCGCGCGCTATATCAGCCTATATGAACGCTTCCCGTTTGCGAAGGGTTTTTCGTGTGTTCTGGTGGACAGGATGGGCTGCAGTACTATAT
>CALNPU010000248.1 GCA_940588625.1 uncultured Caballeronia sp. | reverse complement strand
GCGGATCCAAATCAACTACCCATTGATCTTCAATAACATAGAGAGGTGAGCATTATGTCTCGTGTCCGGGGAAGCCCAGCAGCATCGGCATCAATTCGAGCCGGTCCTCGGTTTCAGGGTACCGCGCGATCTGCTTGCGGATGTCGTTCAGCGGTTCCTGGAAATTGGGCAGATCGGCCACCAGATCGTCTATGGAAGCCATATGGTTCGGCCTGACGCAAAAGCGCAGATTGCCCGCTTTGAGCATCTTTTCGTAGTCGCGCGCAGCGCTTCACTGCCCCCTTCGCTCAGCTCGTTCAATGCGGTTTCGACCTCGTTCAGGCCGTAAATTGCTGAACGACGCCACCCACGGCGAGTTCTTGTTCTACAGCGGTGGTCATGGCTTTCCTCGGTTGTCTTGATCGATAAATTCAGTTTATTGGCCACAAAATTGCGCGCAAGCGAGCAGTCTCGGGCGTCTGCTGCTAATCGCATAAAAATGCGATAGCTTCGGCAGGCGGGCCGAAGCGCTTGTATTATTGATAAGTTACGCTGCGGAAAAGGCGGGTGCGAGCGGGTTCGAAAAGTGCGTTGAACCTGCATGAGCGGATTTGGGCGGAACACAAGAGATTGCTGCCGTTTTTGCATTCGCACGGTAGCTTTTGGAAACATTTGGCGCCGAACGCCTGCACCGGATCAGTGTCAGTTCCAGTGTCACGAGCAAGCTACCCGGATCGAACGGGCCATGCATGGCCCAGACGCAACAGGGGGTCAGGAGAAAAGCACACATGTTGAAACACCACACGGCGGCGTTGCTGTTCTGCACCGCGATCACCGCTCCTTTCAGCGCCCTTGCGCAAGGAACGCCGCCTCAGCCGGTCAAATGGGAACTGCAGGTTTTGCAGGACGGTCAGCAGATCGACAGCTACCGGCACGACCAGCGTCGGACAGGCCCGCACCGATACCCATCACCACGTGGTAAAAAACAACGTAGGCTGCGCCGACAAACCCGCCGGCGACATCGACCTGCAGCGCACCCTCACCATTTCCCCGATCCACGCCAACAGCGACGACATCACGTTGCAGATCGACGCGCAGGAAACCTTGCAGGGCAACACCGCGCCGTTGACCGCGGAGGGTTGCAAGCCGCCTCCCCAGCCGCGTCAAGTCAGCGCCACGCACCCCGGGCTGGTCCTGAAGCCGGGCGAATGGTCGACGTGGCAGATCGTCGATAAAAACCCGTCGCTCACCTACAAGGTTCGTGCGACGCTGGCAACGGCTGCGCAGTAGCACGCCGCGCGTCGATCACACTCGACAGCCGCGTCCCACACCGCGCCGCTCAACTTCGCGGTCAACTCGCGGGCAACTTATTCATCGCATGCGAAATCCAGAACCATTTCACCTCTGGCATTCCCTCCGCTCACGACACCCCCCGACTTCGTGGCCGTGAGCTGGAACCTGCACAAGTGGCGCTTACCGCTTGGCCTCCAGGCGTGGAGTGCGATGCAGCGCTGGGTTCAGTCGACCAAGGCCGATGCTTATCTCCTGCAGGAAGCCATGGCGGGCCGTATGCCGCAGCCGGTGCTGGTCGCGAGCTTCGGCAATCCGCTCGAGGCCCCGGTCGATGACATCTTGCATTGCCAGGCGACAGAAATCGCGACCTCGCTCGATTTGCAGATCGCACTCGGGCAAAACGTGTTCAAACCATCATGGCGGCATGGCAACGCGATTCTTTCACCGCATCCGCTCGACCTGGGCGGACGGTGGGACATCTCGGCGCATCGGTTTGAGCGGCGTGGCTTGCTGGTCGCACGCGCCACGTTTGCCGGGCGCTCGGTCACGTTGCTGTGCGCGCATCTTGCGCTAACGCAGGCGGCGCGACTGCGGCAGATGAACTGGATCGCGTTGTGGATTTCGAAGGAGGCGCCTGAAGGGTTGCTCGTTTTGGCGGGCGATTTCAACGACTGGCGCAATGATTCGGTAGGTGTCTTTGGCGAACTAGGCATGACCGAAGTGGCAACCATGCTCGGTGAGTCCGGTCGCACCTATCCTGCGTTTTCACCCGCGCTTGCGCTCGACAAGATGTTCGTGCGCGGGATGAAACCGGTTGAATGGATTACGCCGACGCAGGACACCGCATGGCTGTCCGATCATCTGCCATATATGGCGAAGCTGCGGGTGGAATAAACGCGGTTTTTTTACTTCGCGTTTTACTTCGAACCGCCTGCAAATGACGTGGCGATCACGGTTTCTATCGCTTTGAAAGAGACTGGTTTGACCAAGTGATGGTCGAAGCCAGCGTCCCGTGCCTTTTGCTTGTCGCTTTCCGCGCCGTAACCCGTCAACGCAATCAGCAACACCGTTTTAGTTACCGCGCACGTGCGCATCTCCCGCGCAACCTCGAAACCGTCCATGCCCGGCAAACCGATATCCAAGATCACGACCTCAGGCGCGAAGTCATCGACCATGGCGAGAGCACTCGGTCCGTCATGCATCACCCGAACTTCGTGACCAAGCGTTTCGAGCAGCATCGACATGGCTTCGGCTGCATCGACGCTGTCGTCGACGAGCAAGACCCGGCGCGGTTGGGTGGATTGGCCGGGTGCGCCGTCGATCGTCGTCATGGTACTTTCCTGCATTTTTGAGATTTCTGAAGGTGCTCGCACGCTGAGGGAATCAGGCGCGCGGATAATTTCAGGATGATACCGGGAAAGTGGATCCGTTCAATTCGGCAGCAGATTGAGAGAGATCGTGCGGCATCCAGCCAAAGCGCGCCTGAATAGTTTCCCCAGGCATCAACACCCCGCCGCCTACGTGTCCGTCCTTTCGCGGCGCATCAAGGTTCAAATCCACCGTATTCCGTTACAGGCGCCACGCACAGCAGGTCCGGGTGCGTGGCAGGCGCGTATAGAACCATGTGATCGAAAGGCGCATCGGCGTACGGGTGACGCTGCGGCGCTCATCAGGCCAGTCGATAGTCGCTGACCTCGACCAACCCGCGAAGTTGTTGTCCAGATCGTCAGCATCTGCGGGCAAGCCTTCCGGCGACGCCAACGCATCGATGCACAGATGCGCGCCAAGCAAGGTCGGCAGAAGATCCTGCGTGGCGTGCCACATGGCGCGGACGTTGGTGTGAATACGTGTAGCCGGCGTCCGAGGATAATAAGTTGACCCTGAACAATTGGTTTTGGCGATTGGTTTTGGTGGCGAGCGGTCTAATCGCTAGGCTCACACGCGAGCGG
>CALNPU010000247.1 GCA_940588625.1 uncultured Caballeronia sp. | reverse complement strand
AACTGTCCACGTGGACAGGTAGCATCGGAAAATCACTCGTTCATTGCTAGGGCATCCTTCAAGAACCGCATACGTTCGGCGCATTCTCGATGGTTGTGATCCAGGGCGATGGTCAGATCGTTCATCTGAAAGGCCAGGTATCTCTTGATCGGCAAGGGCAAATCGTCGGTCACAACGATATGCGCGCACAGGTGCGCAAGAGTCTGGAAAACATCCGCGATGTGTTGGCGGCGATGGGTGGGCAAATGACTGACGTGCTGTCGCTCGTTCACTATGCAACTGACATTGACGAGTTCATGCGCGCGGCAGACATTCGTAAGGAGTTTTTTGCCGCACCGTATCCAGTCACCGTAACCGTTCAGGTCGAGCGCCTATATCGTCCTGAATTGATGATCGAGATCACTGCGATTGCAGAGATTCCCCGTTCGCGGTTTCGCTCCCCGCAGCCGCGCGATTGAAAGACTGGCTCCCCTTTCAGATTTGATAGGCCAATGCTGATCGGTTAGCGCGGCGCTTAGGGATTCTGTGGAGTAACCGACAGGATGATCTCGGTTTGCTTGTCGGACTCATTCCGATATCGATGGGCCAGACGCCCGTCGAAGGAAACGCTCTCGCCGCCAACGACGGTGTAGTCGACACCGGCCACCTCCGCGATGAATTCGCCCGCGACCACATAGACACACTCCGTTAAAGCGTGACCGCGTGACTCCTCGGCTGATGTCTGGCCAGGATCGAGCACGGTCCTCAGCACATCGAACTGGCCGTTCCCGGCAGTCAGCCGTTCATAGGTCACTTGGCCCATGGGCGCGATCAGCCTTGCCCGCCTGCCGGGCCGGCTGATCCACACGGACGGCGCCGCCGTTGCGGTAAACAGAGACGCGACGGACTCGCCAAAACACCGGCCAGGCGGCGCATGGTTTCCAGACTGTGATCGGTGGCACAGATCGCTCGACCTGACTCAATAACGTCGCGGATACACCCGCCTGGCTCGCCGGTCTCGCAATGACAGGCCGTGCGCAGTTCGCAACTCTTTAAGTCTCTCGCCGATCACGATGTAGCCACCTGCTTGTAAAGTTTCAATTGACAAAAGTAAGTATATGGTGGAGCTCACCGCAGGCGGTCAAGCCAGTGGCAAAACACCTTGGCAAGGCTGGCCGAATACCTCCTCAAGCCAGCCCACAGGGGAGTGCACGGCGTTCAGTACTTTAGGGAGCGGCGACGGAGCAGGTTTAGAAAATGCGATGATGCGGCATTGTGTGCAGTAATTCTTCACACCAGGTCACTTGAACCGGTAGTTCACTGCAGCGAGAAAATTCAGTTCGTTCTTTGCTCGGTGATCGGGCTATGCCCTGCGTTGTTCTCCAACCGACCGACCATGAGAGAAACCGACCCTACTCATTTCTTCGAGAAATCGTAGCTGACGTAGGTGTTGAGGTGAACGTCCCGAATCCCTGAACTGGTGTTATACGCCGGCAAACCAGACGCGGCGCTTTGACTGGCCGCACCGAACAGCGTCCGGTTATAGACGGCATTCGCCCACGTCACACCGGGCCCAACCGAGACCAGCAACTTCGAAGTAAGCGGCATGTTCGCCACCCAGATCTCTGCTGACGAGCAGACCCTGCCACGTCCCCGCGATGTCCTGATAGGCCGCGACGGAACCCGTCAACAGCGACACCGAATAATCCGCAAACACCTTCAGCTTCGGACCATAGTGCACATTGCCCAGGCCGTGAAGACGCGGATCGTCGGATTCATTGCGCGATTGAAAGTCGAAGCTGATTGCCGTGCGGGAGTGATACGCCGGGCCTTTCAGGAGATTGATGCCGAGCACATCGAGACCCTGCGAGAAAATCCGGTTGTCGTAGGAGATATCGAGCGACGGCAGCGGCAGGACCTGGAACGCACGGGAACCAGGGTATTTCGGTGACACCATCAGCGCGGGGCCGATCGAGACCTTCCATGGGCCGGACGCTGGTGTCGGCGGCGCCGGCATCAGGGGTAGCGCTCTGCTCGTCGGCGAATGCGTTAGTTAGCCAAACGCAAGCGAACGAGACTACGGTGCAACGGCAAAAATCGGCAAACTTCACTGCGGGTTCCCTGGCATATCGAGTCCTTCGGGCCCGTGTGGACTGAACGTTATCAGCGGCCTGGCGTGTCGCCTGCAATGCCCGCCGCTTCGTTCAGGCGCAAGAATACGCGAATATTCTCCGCGCCGAACCCCGCATGCCGATCTTCCGCTAGTCGCTAATCACAATGCGCGACTTTGCGCCGCTCGGCATTGAGCATGGGGAAAGTCCGCGAGCGCACAATTCATGAGGCCGTGCAGCGCCGTGTTGCCGGTCGGGTCGCGATCCGCATGGGTGACGTTTACCTGGTAACTTGCCGCCCCGGTTGTCCGCTCGATGAACTGGATGGTCAGCGCGTAAACGTAGTGCTTGCGTCCAAACCATTCCTTCGACGGCGCCACGTCGTCGCATGCGCTTTCGGGCGCGCACGCGCACCGCTTGCGGACGCGTTACATAACCCAGCTTGACGAGGTAGTTCGCGCTATTCTGAGGCGCCAACCGCAAGCCCTTCGCGGGCGAGTGCTTCATCAAGCCAGCGAGCGGCTGCGGCATCGGTCACGGCGCCGCCATGAGGTTCGACGCTAGACGATTGCAACGCATAGGTCTTGACGCTCTTCGTCGCGAAAGCCCCGCCATACGCACTGTACGCACTGATCCTCACCGGCGGCTCGCTGGCGCAACCTGTCAGGAGCGCGAGAAGGAAAATGGCGCTTGCCATCGATCGTATGTTCACTTCGTTCCCCCCAAACGTTTATTGCTTCTGCGCGGCGGGTTCTTCTCCGCTTGCTTCACGCGGTTCAATTATCTGTGAGCGCAAGGTGATCGTCACTGTTGTTCCCTGGTCCGGCGCGCTTTGAATCGCGATCTTCCCCGCGTGGCGGCTGATCACCGTCTTGACGAACGCCATCCCCAGCCCGGTTCCGTCGCTTGGCGGCTGGCCATCGAGATGAAAGCGCCGGAAGCGTTCGAACAAATGCGCCTGCTGCTCGAGCGCAATACCGGAACCCGCGTCCCGCACCACACACACGATAGCGTCCGGCATCTCCGTGACAATACAGTCGACGCGCGTACCAGGCGGACTGTAGTTCACCGCGTTGCTGAGCAGGTTGGTGAGCGCGCGTGTCATCAGGGACACCGGTCCGCTAGGACCCAGAAGACCGGACCTTCGCTCTCGCAGCGCACCTTGATGTCCTTTGCGTTCGCGAGCGGCCAGATTTCATCGCTGGCGTCGATCCCGAGTTCATGCAGGTTGAGCAGTTCAGGCTGAGATGACTTTCCGTGTCAAGTGGGATGCTGGTTTTGGGTTTTTCCGTTCGTTGCTGAATTTCCCGAGGG
>CALNPU010000246.1 GCA_940588625.1 uncultured Caballeronia sp. | reverse complement strand
CGCCCTCGGGAAATTCAGCAACGAACGGAAAAACCCAAAACCAGCATCCCACTTGACACGGAAAGTCATCTCAGCCTGATGACAACGGTACTCGTTTTTTGCGTGCCATTTGCCGCGCTACTGGTGGCGCTGTTCAGCAAGGAACCTGCGACGCTGACATCAGGCGCCGATTCACGCGAACAGAAAGGCGCTTAGAGCACGGCGGACGGCACATATTCAGGATAACGCAAGTCCTGGCGAAGCAACGCTTTATTGCTCAGCTACTGCATCTGTCATGCTAGATCGAATGGCATGCACCCGTAAAAAACAGCGCCTGTCATTCGATGACCGGCGCCGCTAGTTAACCACTCATACGGGGCTTGTTCAGGCCGCCACCGGTTCTTCTTCCACCGCACGTACCGTTAACGGCTTCGGCGTTCCGTACACGTAATCAAGTGTCATGCGCATATAGTCGTAGCTCTTGCGAATGGCAGCGCGGATCTTGTTGATCGACTCCACCGGCGGATTTGTCCCCAGCAACGTGGCCACAATATCCAGCGCGACCCACATGTGCGCATCGTCGTAATGGGCGTGCACCTTGAGCCAGCACATCGCCGACTTGCGGATCGGTTCCGGAAAGGTCAGCTCATACGTTTCTTCAGAGCAGACAAAACACGAGAAGTCACCCGTTGCGCCTTCCACTGCGTAGTTCGTTGCCGCCACCGCTACCGCCAGTTCGTCGGTAAGGCTGACATGACCGCACCAGTGCGCGAGCGCATGCATCTCGCTGAGCACCTCTTGCGACAACAGGTCATCAAGCTCAAGGCCGCTCGCTCCCGCCCACTGCAGCCAATGCTTGGCATGCATGTTTTCAACCCGGATGTTCTGGATGAGGTAGGAGCGCACCATCCCTTCGCTATGCGAATTACCGAACCGCGCTTTCATAAGGTTCGACGCCATGAACTGCGGAAACTGCTCTGCTCAATAACCGGGAAGAAGCCAATAAGAAAACGATGCGTACTTTCGATATCGAGCGTCGCGTCCTTCATGGCCTTGCATAGCGGGTGATAGACAACCTTTCGCTTCGCTTCTCCGCAATCCTTGACTACCTCTTGGAGCCATTTCGGATAGCTGGCGATGTTCTTGAGTTCGCCGGTACGGGTGAAGTCTGCTTTCATCGGATGATCTCTCACAGAAATGGGTTTCAGGTGTTGGGCTTCGGTGCCCTATGCGGGTATAACCGGATCTCAACTCGCCATCGTGATGCTCGCCAAGCTTCGGGGAGCAGAAGGATTTCCTATATGCAGACACGCACATTTCCCGGAACATTTAATAAAGCCGTTTCTTCAGACAACATCGCAACGGCATCCCCTTTTCGACAAGCAGCGGTGTCGCGCCCAGGCTCCTGGACCTGTGAAACAGTTGAGAGATCAAGACCTGCAGAGAGTCGACGCAGTCCGCCTGAGATGTTCGTCGGCCCGACGCGCATTGAAGTGCTTGCGCGCGGAGGTGCTCGCCGGGGTGTCCGTTTTTTCTAGATTTTGGCGGAGAGCGACTATCCGTCCCCGCTTAAGCGGCCAACCGTCCGAGACTCATGGCAGGGCGTACGGCCTTGGGCGGATAGATGTGCCAGGCGCCGTCATCGTGGCGAAAAAAGAAGAGCGTGAAAGCGTTGGTTGCGGAGCTGGATGTCCGTTCCACTTCAACGCAGACGCACCGGCGGCGCCCTGCACGGATACGATGAATGGCGCGCACGTGCAGGTGCCCGGCGCTCACTGCGCCCAGCCATTTTTTCAACCAGTACACGCAACGACTGCTCCGGCGCAACCATAAGACTCTCCGTGGTTTGCTATTCAGCCCATAGGACCATGCTAAGAGCACCACAATTCCTTGTCCGTCGGGAGAGGCGGATTGTGGCCTCAGGCGCTACTGCTTTTCTTGTCGGAATATCCTTACGACCGATCTCGTTCGGATATCAAACCATGCTTGATCGCATAACGGATCAGTTCGGCGTTGTTTTCAATACCGAGCTTTTGCATGAGGCGCATCTTGTGCGTGCTGATGGTCTTGGCGCTCAGCACGAGCACCTCGGTCGGCTATTGCGTTGATGCTCTTGCCCGCCGCCAGCAAGTGCAGCACCTGGAACTCCCGGTCCGACAGGATCTTGTGCGGCGCGGCGTCAATGGAGTGGGTGTCGAAAACCATGACGTTGACCAGCTTCGGATCCATGAACCGGCCCCCGCCGGCCAGCTTACGAATGGCGGCAAGCAGGATGTCGGGATCGCTGTCCTTTGTGACATAACCCGTCGCGCCGGCGCGCACCGCACGCGCGACCACCTGCGCCTCATTGTGGGCACCGGTAGCGCAGGGTGTTCTGGGCGCACCCGCCGGATCAGATCAACGCCGCTGATGCCGGGCATTGTCATGTCCAGCGCAGGAGAGGAGATCGACGTGGCAGGTGCGCAGTTTCTCGATCACCTCGGCACCCTGCGCCGCTTCGCCCGCGACAACAATGTCCGCTGTCGTCGCAATGATCTGTTTCAATCCGCTGCGCACGATGGCGTGATCGTCGGCAATCAGGATCCTGATCATGCGCGTGCTCCGCCATCCAGTGGCACGTGAATCGACACCACCGCCCCCGTTTCAGGCGAGCTGTCAATCCGCAGCGATCCACCAATCAAACGGGCAAGCTCACTCATGACAAGGAGTCCGTATTAATGCCCCTTGCGCGCGGTCGCCGGATCGAAACCATAGCCGTCGTCGCTGACATAGAGATCGGAGAGCGTCGCCTTGACATACAACGTGCCGAGCACGCGTTGGGTACCGTGAACGTGGTAAGAGATCGGGAATTCCAACGATATGACTGCATCGCTCTCATCTGCTTGCCGGCGCTCACCACCAGGGGCGAGGCGATCAAGCCGGTCTCGCTGACCTCGGCGGCACGAATGTCGGCAAGACGATGCCATCCAGTTCGAGTTGCAGTTGCCGCCGGTCAAGGCCCCACAAGCCCTCTCTGAGACTGTTGCGATAACTCTGGTCGATATCCGACAGCCTGTTTTCGATGAGCGCAATTCCGCGCTCATAGTCACCGTAGAGTTGAAGCGCGGTCAGCACCAGCGTGACCCCGCAGCTGAACAGCAAGACGGTCGCGAGAAGCCGCAGGACCACACTGTGGCGAAAGCGGCCCAGCGAACCCCACAGCGCGCTGAACGTGTTGAGAACCATCTATCCCCGCGAGTGCCCTGATTCTCGTTTTCTTGAATCCGTACTTGTTGTCGAATTAAGGATACCGTGAGTTCATCGGGCAGACGGCCAAGCGTGTTACATACCGTCGGTACTGGGATGGTTTAAGTGTAAGTGCTCGATTTTCGGCGTTTATCGGCAGCGGTACGAGAGAGGAGCACGGGTTGAGAGAGGAGGCACGGGT
>CALNPU010000245.1 GCA_940588625.1 uncultured Caballeronia sp. | reverse complement strand
CAATTCCGGCAATGCGGTTTCGCCCTTCAACCCTCGTCAATAAAGGCGCTGGCGATCATTCAGGACGAACTAATTAAGCCGATTACCATCTGTTTGATTAAGGGAATACGTGAGCAACGCTCACGGCCCCCGGCTGCGGCCTGCCTGCCCAGCAGGAAGTCAAAGATTATCCCGGTTGATGCTAGAATCGATGCCTGTATGTATCAGCGAAGGAGTGTATCAGCGAAGGAGCACACCGAGCACACCGCTATGCGGACCACCGTTATGATCGACGACGCCCTCTATCAGGAGGCGCTGGAATTCGCCGACCCTAGCACAGTGTCACGGATCGGCGTAATCGAGCCGGGGACGATCGGCATAATGAGGCCACTCAGAATGGCCCCGAAACGCGATTTCGAAGGGTTTCAAGAATGCGGTTTTTTTGCCGGATTTTGCAATGACGTTTTCGCCGTTTTCAGCCATGGGTTTGGGCTTGCGGAAGCTCTCCCCCCTCAATGACGATGCAATAGGCGCCGTGGCTTAGCCGGTCGAGGGTAGCAGCGCCGAGGATGCGGTTGTCGGGGAATGCGTCTCCCCACATTCGCTGAGATCGAGATTTGAAGTCAGAATCGTGGCTGCCTGCTCGTACCTGGCGGCGACGAGGTCATGGAAGTCTTCGTCATGGGGCGCGCGAGCGGCTGTTCACGGGTAGTGCCATGCTCGCGCGTGCCAGCCTGCTGCATCACCCAGTCGCGCAGTTGCCGGTTGGTGTCAGCCAGATCGCGGAATTCGCGCAGCGGTACAAAGGATCTTTTGACGTATTTGACGCCCGATTCAACGATTCTTTTTTTGCGGGTCGCGCGGCGGGCAGGCGTCGATCCGGAATCCGTATCCCTTGGCAAGCGAGGTGTACGAACGCTGGACCTCGGGGCTGTAGATACAGGCTTTGGTGATCGCGCACTTCGCGTTATCAATGATCACCCGGCCTGGACAGCCGCCCAGCCATTCAAAGGCGCGCCGGTGGCAGGCCAGCCAGGTCTCGACAGTCTGGTCCAACACGATCTCGGCGTACTGATGCCGCGACCAGGCCAGCGTCATCACGAAGTCCACGTCTTGAGCGGGATGCCGGACTCGTGCGTGAGCACTGGCCCGGCGCCGAAGTCGACCTGCACAGCATCGGCCGGTGCAAACTCAAGGATTGTCGTCGCCCTGACGCCGCGCTCGGACTTCAGGTTCAGCAGCATACAGCATACGGCGCACTGCCGAATAGCTGCCCGTATAGCTATGGTTGCGTCTCAGCGCATTGTGGATCGTCGTGCCCTGAACGTCGGCGTTAAACCAGCCTCGTACCAGATCGCGAAATGGCTCGAGCGTTGAAATGCGGCTGCGTGGCACCTTGGGGTCGCGCCCAAAGATGCCGGCCAGCTCAGCGTCATCCGGCAAGGGGCGACCGGGACAAGCCAGCCGTGAGCAAGTGCGACCTGCCGTACGGTCTTCAGCTTGTCGCGCCCCATCAGGCGTGCACCGGCAATGTCGCGGTCGGAATCGCCCTGGCGCATGCGCGCCAGGACATGTCGATACTCAAACACTTCGAACCTCCTGTTACTCATCGGCCCTCCGGGCAAAGATGCCGAAGGTACCCCGGGTTACGGAAATTCGAAATGCGTTTCGGGCTACAGTCCAGCGTGACAACGAGTCTGCAGAGTGCTTCGATTACGCCGATCCGTGACACTGGGCCAATGTCACCTGCGACGAATCGATTAGCGGACGAAACGTGACACCAGAAACGGAAAGGCTGCCGCGTCGCGCGATTTGCAGCAACGCCTCGTTGTCGGGCGCGACGCCCGTCGCGAGATCTCTCTGATACGATTGTTGAGACGCACGTGCACCGTCACCGGCATGCCGCGCAGCGCGGACATCACCAGCAGGCAGTCGCTGATGCGTTCGCAGATCGTCCCGAGACCAGCCCGTTGTCGGCAAGCGACCCGCCAAGCAGACAGGCCATCCTTGGATCGACCCAGGGATGCATTACCCCTGGCATACGCGTACCCAGCCGCGCTGACGCCGTCCTCCAGCCTTGAGGTCCCCGCCGGTTTGATGTTTCTGATGTGCGCGCCCTCGATCTCGATATCGGCTTCCTGAACTCGTGCGATCCCGAGTCAAAGTACTCCGCGTCCCGTATTACCCACTCCGCTGCGTGCGGCCACCGCTGCATATCGACCAGCATGTCCGTGCCCCCGAAGATGATTCTCATGACCGGTCACCCGGCGCAGAGCCCGGCACCAACGCGACCCTGTTCGTCTGGCACCCGAGCCCGTCGATCTCTGCCCTTATCACGTCCCCATCCCGCAGGAACCGGCCACGCTCGGCCCCGGTTCCTGCCGGTGTCCCGGTCGCAATCACGTCTCCGGGACGCAGCTCGACCCGGGACGAGAGGTATTCGATCAGGCGTGGCACATCGAGAATCATGTCGTCCGCCAGCTCGTCCTGCATCACCTCCCCATTGACCAACAGACGCAGCTGCGACATATCGCCGACCACGCTCGCGGCGGGTACCAGCCCGGACCGGCAGGCATCGACCCCGGCATCCTCTTGTCCCGCAGCCAGTCGGCACCCAGAAAATCCTTGCGGCAAACCAGACCGCGGTCGGTCACGTCGTTCAGGATGAGACAGGCGGCCACGTAGTTCCCCGCTTCCTTGCGCGCGACGTGTCGTCCACGAAGCCCGATGACGACTCCGAGCTCCAGAGCTCCCAGTCCCCAGCTCCGTGGTGCCAGGGATCTCGCCGTTCGGTGGCGCGATGCACGAATTCGGCCGCAGAAAGAAATAAGGCTCACCCTGTCTGGACCGTTTCTCTACCATCCGCTGTGCAACAGGCCGTCGCTCGGCAACCGGCAGCCGATCAATTTCGGGGTCACCGCCCCGCGTGATGATCAGCTCGACCAGTTGTTTCCGGTAATTGGCCGCCGAACAGTACATGTTCGCAGCAGACGAGACCGGGGCGAGGAAGGCCAGCTGTCCTGTCGGCAGCCAGCTGTCGCGCGGAACATCGCTGAACCCCTGGGCATAGAACGGTCAGATCCCGGATCAACCCTTCCCAACCGGGGTAAATGCTGTCCGGGCGTCGCTGTGCCGTGCGACGGAAGTTCGAGCAGGCCGCGAGAGGCCAGATCCGGCAGCGGGACGGCACGCTCGCCGACCACGACCCACCACTGCGGAGCGTCCTCGCGCGCCGTCGCGTATGCAAGCGCGAACCCCCGTTCGAGTTTGAGACCACTCATTGGCGACTCCATGCTGCGGGCGTGGACAGTAGACAGTAGATCAGAACAGCGGATAGATCGTCTTGTCGTTCTTCCTGCGCTGCCGCAGGACCCGGTCGATGGATGAGCGTCTGCAACACGGACCGCCTGGTGTGAACGGGCGGTCAGAGAGCGACGCCAGATGGCGG
>CALNPU010000244.1 GCA_940588625.1 uncultured Caballeronia sp. | reverse complement strand
GCTTCATATCGCTCCTCCTCCACTATCGGAGGAGAAATTCTAGCCGCTTTAAAAAAACGTTTCTTGACACAACCTGGAACGAAATCGACCTCTGCCGCCGGGCGTGCTCGATCTCCGGCGAAAAATACCGCCGCAGACCTTGCGTCTGATCAGCTCGACCGTCGAAATCCTCGCGCGGCAGAGCCTGCACCCGGCCATTTCGGATCTGGTCATTGAAGCCGCCCAGGAAGTCCACGGAATGCCGGGGCTGCTGCAAAACGCCGGGTAATTCTCCAGTCCTATCACCCGCGAATACCCCATCAGTGAAGAGGCCACGCGCTATTACAAGTCGGGCAAGAGTTTCCTCTACCGCATCCTGGCCTTCTGGCTCGCGAGCATTGCAGACCGGATACTCGTACTGCTGCCCATTGCCGTGCGGCTGATTCCGCCCTTGCGGCTGATTCCGGCGTTGTACGGATGGCAGGTGAGACCGCGGATCTATCGATATTACGGCGCGTTGATCGCGATAGAACGGAGTGTGCTGGACAGCTCGACAGAAGAAGAGCGAAAGGCGCTCATAGCGGAACTCGATGAGATAGAGCAATCATTGAATACCTTGCGGATGCCGCTCGCACATGCGGACGCTTTTTATGTCCTTCGCGAACATGTTGGGTTCGTGCGTGCGCACCTGAGCGAAGCGTCGCGGCAGAAGGTGCACGGGTAGGGGTTTGTTCTCATTCGCGCCGGGGAAGGTTGGCTGCGCTTCGGTCGGAGAACGATCATACATACAACGAAACGCCGCGCCCTAATACACAATTTCGGATTTAGAAATAGCGAATCGATATTGGCGCGAGTCACGCGCGCCTGCCAATAATCCGATCATGGAATTTTATGCATCGCTGTCCGCACAAACAATCAGGACTGCTGCTGCCGCGCCGGAATCCCGCGAACTTCCACGGGCCACACAAACACCTTCAGTCTCCATGCCGGTGGACGTAGCGAGCACCGTCCGGGTTCGCACGCACCTGCTTCATAATAATTTCAGGGCGACGATGAGCGATACACCCACCACCACGCAAGCTTACGGAAGCCGAACGCAGGCCCGACCGGTCCAGCAGCGGCCTCTTTAAAACCGGAGACAGGTGGGCCGTTTGGATCGGCCTGGCAATCATCGTGATCGCGTACCTGCTGTTCGCGTCGGGCACGAGCATCAAGTGGCTGGCAGTCGCGCCGGCCAAGTGGTCGAGCATTGCCCATGCAGCAACTGACCTGGAACATCACCTCCCGAACTACATCGCACTCTTTATCGTTTTCGCCATTCTGTTCGGTATCGCGGTCGCGGCGCTCGGGCAACGGGTCGCGTAGTTCGTGCCAGGCTTTCTTGTCGTATTCGTCGTTTCAACGCTGATTTTCATCGCGGGGGCCTGGACCAGCTCGTCGACGTACAACCTCGAACCGCCGCTGATCGCACTCGCGCTGGGCGTGATTGTCTCGAACCTGATGCGGCTTCCCGCATGGCTTGTGCCAGCGTTGCGTGTCGAGTTCTATATCAAGGTGGGTATCGTGCTGCTAGGCGCTACGCTGCCCTTCACGCTGCTTGTGTGGGCCGGTCCCGTTGCAGCCGGGCAGGCGACCGTCGTTTCGCTGGTCACCTTCTTCGTCATCTTTCTGGTCGGCCGCGCGCTCGAACTGGACAAGCGTTTTGCGACCGTGCTCGGCGTGGGCGGCGCGGTGGGCGGCGTATCGGCGGCCATCGCCATTGCGGGAACGGTACGGGCGAAGCGAGGACAAGCATCCGTCGCGATCACGCTCGTGGTGGTCTAGGCAATCGTGATGGTGTTCGCGCTGCCGTTCGTATCCCTTGTGTTCGGCTTGCCGACCGGCGTGGCCGGTGCGTGGATCGGGACATCGGAATTCGCGAATGCCGCCGATATTGGCGCCGCGCAGGCATACGGCGATCTGGCAAAGCATGCCGGCAGCGCAATTGCCGGTGCACCGGAAGCGTCGCTGCAAGCCTTCACGCTGATGAAGGTGGTGGGGACGCGACATCTGGATCGGTAGCTGGACATGCGTGCTCGCGATTGTTGCTACCGCGCGCTGGGATCGCGACGAACCCGGCGCCGTGAAAACGCAGACGACTGCGCGGGAGATCTGAACGCGCCTTCCAAAATTCGTGATCGGCTACCTGCTGTCGGTGCATGTGTTCGGGGCGTATTGGGCCTCGCTTGGACAGTGAAGATGAACGATGCCACCAGCTTGATGACGCTGGTGCTTTCCGCACAGTCTGCGCGGTTTGCCGGCATTGCGAACAAGACCGTCATGTACTCGAAGCGACCATTCCCAGGCTGACTTCGTTCAGTTCGGGATTCGGAGCAAGTGTGGGAGATACACGTCTTTGCCGACGCCACGATCAGTTGATATCGCCGGGCGATTCGTGCATTGAATTCGAGGCCGTACTCGAGGGTCGTGACACCATTGCTCAGATGGTGTCGCCCGACATGTCCACGGCCCGGTAGCGATGCCTTCACGATCCCCTGGCCTTATAGCCGAAGAAGGTTCGGGCAATCGCCCCGTCGGGATCATGTAACAATCACGCAATAACCAGACGTGGTTCCAGCTTGGCTAGGGCATAAGCCCTGACATGTGCCACGAAGGAAGGCAGCAGGAGGGCCGATGGCAGCTGGGAAGGAATCGGGACGGAAAAGTGCGTGGCCACCGTCGAGTCAAAAGGACGGAAAACAACCCCATCCCCTCTATATAGAAAGTAGAAAGAGAAAGCGCGGTGATTGCGTCGATGATCGCTACGCCGGCACCTGCTTCAACGAACAGACCACGTAGGATACCTGCGTTTCAATCTGAACCCCCAGACTGACGCCGTGAGATGCGAACAAGGCATCCAACTCAAGGCGCGATTCCAGCTCACGTGGATAGGCAATCAGTTGCTCGCCGGCAAGGTCCTTCGCCCCAATGTATGAGCGCGAGGCTAAACGGTGGCCGCTCGGCAGCGCACACACCATCTTCGTCGAAACCAGGCGCTCACCATGTATGCTCGGCTGGTCCTCCTCAAGATAGCAAAGCCTACGTCGCACCGTTGTCCCACGACCATGTCGACCACAGTACGTGACGAATGCGCGAGAAGCGAAATGTGGGCGCCGGAATGTGACTTCAAATAGTCCGCCCTGGCGTGAGGCAGGAACGAATGCGCAAGCGCAGGTGCGGCTACGATTTGCAACGTTCTGCGCTGTAACGCTCGTATCTCGTCCGCAGCCCGCGCGATTCGATCCATACCCGACAATGGCCGTTGCACTTCTTCGAAAAGTGCTTGCGCCTCCGCCGTTGGGTGCAGACGTTTCTTTTCCAGCTTGAACAGTGGAAACCCCAAGGAAATTTCCAGGTCGGCCAGCCGTGTTGTTGTCGATGGCGGTCGGGAGCCGCGCAAATCCGGCGACGTGCGGTTCGACGTGATGCCATGAACGCGGCATCGGC
>CALNPU010000243.1 GCA_940588625.1 uncultured Caballeronia sp. | reverse complement strand
ATCATCGCCTTGAAACGAACCGCTTCATATCGCTCCTCCTCCGCTATCGGAGGAGAAATTCTAGCCGCTTTAAAAAAGCGTTTTGACACAACCTGGAATGGGGCATGGGAAGAAGCTGCATTTTCGACAAGCGGACACGCGTTGCTTGTGCGCTGCGGTTAAACGATAGAGTACGGGCCATGGAGTCGTTGGGAGAGTTGTCCACAGGTTAACGTATAAGTCGCGACTATTCTGAAGGGGTCGCAGCGCGGCGATTTCGTTCGAATTGTTCGATTACATCGATTGCTGCCTTGCATTGTTCCACGTCGAGCAAATTGATGTTGCAGGCTTTCGGCTCCATCTTCAGTTCCCCGGCGAGCCACTTATAGCCTTTTGATCTTGCCTCGAAGATGTTCACGCCATCGCGTCTGGCCTTGGCCTCCGCGATGGGCTCCAGCGCAGCGTGGAGTTTCGCTTTCCATTCCCGCAATTCGGCGTTCGCCAGCCGGCCAAGCGGGAGGTTGCGCGTACTGCGCGCGAATATCCCGATCCAGGCCTCGCAGGGCGCGCATAGCCACAATGGACCGTGGTCGTCCTGATACGGATAAGTCGCCTCTCCCGGCCGCACGAGCGTTGTCTTTGCGCCGCAATAGTCGCAATTTGGATGGGGTAAGGCTTGAACCGGACGGCCGACGCGCATGGGTGAAAGGTTGCAAGGGTACCAGTGAATATAGCAAAAGCCGGTTGTGACCCTGGCGGACCCGGCGGCAAGGCAGCTGGACGCGTGGGTCGCGCAGCCCTATGAGTTTCGACGCGGCATCGAACTCGACGAACATCGGGGGAACGATGCCGCAACGAAAGCGCTTCCGGCTCAGACCACCTTGATCACGACATCGATGTCGCCGCGCGTAGCCTTGGAATACGGGCAGGTCTGGTGAGCGGCGTCTGCGAGAGACTGGGCGACTTCATGGTCAAGCCAGGGAAGGAAGGCTGACGTTCAGGCGTGCCTGAAGGAAATACGCGCCCCCGGTCGTGCCGAGATCCACTTCTGTGTCCACTGCGGTGTCCGCTGGCAGGGCAATCTTCAATTTGGCCGCTGCGTGGCCCATCATTGCCCCAATAAAGCAGGCGGACCAGCCGGCGGCGAGCAACTGCTCGGGATTGGTGCCGGCGCCCTTGCTGCCAAGAACGGACAAGGCGATGTCCAGGCGGCCGTCATCGCTATGGGACGCGCGTCACGGCCATCCGTTGGTGGGTCTTGCCGGTGTAAAGCACTTTTTCAAGCTGTGTCATGATCAACTCCTTGTTTCGTTTCCCCGGGAAATCTGGCGTTGATGCATTAGAACGTGGACAGGTATCTGGCTTGTGTCGGTGAACCCGGGTAGATCCAATGCTTTGTATCGATGTGGCTCCCGGATACGTTGGGATACAAATTCGCTGAGTGAAGCTTCACGAGAGCCGGTCGTACTCATCCCGCAGAGGATGGACGATCCGGTGTGATCGGGAACGTCCATCGGCCAAAGGAAGATGACGCGTCCGGATACCGCATTGCCCAGCGGATTCATTCCTTTTGCGCGAGCAACGCCTTGATTTGCGCCTCGGTCTCGTCGTACTCGCCTTCGCCGAAGTGGCTATAGACCACCTGTCCTTTCTTGTCGATCAGATAGAACGCCGGCGTAATGGTTGTTGTAAGCGCTCCAGGTCGCATAACGATTGTCCTGCGCAACCGGGTACGTGATGTTGAATCGCTTGATGGCTGTCTTGACGTTGTCGGTATTGCGCTCGAACGGGTACTCGGGGGTGTGCACCCCGATCACCACCAGGCCCTGGTCCTTGTACTTCTGATTCCAGTCCCTGACGTAGGGAAGGGTATTGATGCAATTGATACACGTGTAGGTCCAGAAATCGATCAGCACGACCTTGCCGCGCAGCTGACTGATGCTTAGCGGTTCGCTGTTGAGCCACTTGTCGATGCCGGTGAATTCCGGCGTCGGCGTGCTGTTCTTCAGAGGAGGGGCGGCGCTGGCGCCGGAACTGGTCAGGGCGGTGGCAGCCAGCATCATCGCGGCAGCGGCGGCCTTGAGTCGGGAGATTATGTCAAAGTCCTTTCAGGGAGGGGAGGAAAGCGGCGATCCGGGCATAGACCAGGACGTCGTGCAGGTAGATAGCGAGTGCGGTCAGCACCACCAGCACGCCGAAAATTTGTTGCAGACGGGACGCATGGCGTGCCACCATGCGTATGCGGCGGGTGATGTACTGTCCGCCGTAGATGATGGCGAGCATCGGAATCGAGGCTCCGATTGCATACAGCGCAAGCAGCAACGCGGACCATTGGAGGTCCGGGCCTTGACAACCAGCACGAAGATCGATGCCAGTAAGGGTCCCGCGCACGGCGTCCATACCGTGCCCAATGACATGCCGAGGACAAAACCACCGGTGTTGCTGTTGCCCGCCGGCACGCCGGGCGAAATCGCCGCGCCAATGCGCTGCAATGGCTGCTCAAGACGCGCCATCAGCCACTCGTAGGGCACCGGCCACACGCGCAGCAACCCGGACGCGGTGGCGGTGTTGCGCAGCGCGCTTTGCGCTACGTGGACAGTGCTGGAGACGGCGCCCAGCAGCATGGCGAACGCCGCGAGGCTCAGGATGAAGCCCGCGATGATAAACAGCGGGCGCACCTGGTCGGACCGGTCAACCGACGTGCCGAGCAGGATCGGCATCACCGGTAGGATGCGTGGCGATGCAATGGTGAGCAGGCCGCAAGGCGAGGGGAGTTTCAAGGAGGTTGTGCACGACGGGCGTTCCGTTGATTGGTATGGTGCTATTGGAACGCTCGCGCGTATCTGGCTTGTGTCGGGCGAAGAGTGTGGGTGCAATGTTTTGTGTCTGCCAACACGCCAGATACATTGCGACATAAATATCAGGCTGGCGTGGTGGGCAATGGCGCGAGAACCGGAAAACAAAGACACCCCCGGAAAAGGCATGGCCTTAATGATAAGAGTACGAACTCCCGTCATTAAGGCCATGCCCCGTTCTTTGCTGCGAAAACGCATTCACGTTGCGCCCGTAAAGGCGCCAAGTTTGAGCTTAGGGGTGCGCGTAGTCAAACCCAGACCGATCACATCAGACCCGGTCGCGCGTGAACCTGCCGCAGCCGTGCCGCTAGTCGATGAACCATACGACGTTGCTGACACGCCGTTCGCCGCGTCGACCCGCGCTTGCGCAGCTTGAATGTTCTGCGGATATTGCGTTTGATCTCCAGCCGGGTTATAGCCGGCCTTTTCCAGTTGGATCAGTTGAGCACGGACATCGGCGCGGGTAAGGGATTCGTTCGATTGAGCGAACGATACGGCCGGAATAGCAACAACAGCGGCAATGATCAGCGATTGAACGAGTTTCATGGTTTCTCCTCAGGAGAGTGGGTTGTTCGCAAACACCGGTTCGCGTGCTAGGGAAGGTCTGCATAACCGTTTTTCGGAGTGCGGGCCTTTTGCTTCCTGCGCGTTGCGGCGTTGAGAATTTGTT
>CALNPU010000242.1 GCA_940588625.1 uncultured Caballeronia sp. | reverse complement strand
CCGTCGGCCCGCGAAGGTCCGCTTAACCTTTCTTGTTCCCACAACTCACGGGGGGAGACGTTCATTCCCATTCCTCTGCGCTGCGGCCCTTCAGGGCGAACATGCCCTTAGGACGTTTCTGGATGAACAGCACGATCAGCACGAGCACCGCGCCCCAGAAGGGCTCGATTGTCTTGCTGACAAGCCCGAGTCCAAAGCCGCCGATCACCGTTTCTGCCAGTTGTCCGACATCGCCGAGCACGACCGTCATGAATGCATCGATGATGTAGTTTTGCCCCAGATCCGGCCCGATGTTGCCGATCTGCGAGAACGCGCAACCGCCGAGCCCGTCGATGCCCGCACCGAACGCGAACGCATACATACCATACGCATACGAATCCACGCGAGCGGTCTTCACGCCGACGCATGCTGCCATGCGGCGGTTTTGCGTCACGGCGCGCACGAACAGGCCGAGGCGTGTCTTGGTGAGGACGACCCATGCAAGCAGCACGACGACGAGCGAGAAGCCGAGAATGGTCCAGACGGTTGTACGGCAGGATCAGGTTCTGCATGACGGAGACGCCGCTCATCCAGGATGGGTTCGTCACCTGTACGTTCTGCGCGCCGAAGATAGTGTGGGTTGCCTGGATCAGGATCAGGCTGATGCCGAATGTAGTCAGCAGCGTTTCGAACGGACGGCCGTAGAGGTGTTTCAGGACCAGCCGTTCAAGCATGATACCGACGACCGCCACCGCTGCAAACGACCCCGGCACTGCGAACAGCGGATACCAGTTGAATGCGCCTGCGTAATGCTGGACGAGGTTCTGGACCACGTACGTGGCGTAGGCGCCGATCATTAAAAACTCGCCGTGCGCCAACCACGCCGATCAAACCGTACGTGATCGCGAGGCCCAGGGCGGCGAGCAATAGCACGCTGCCGAGCGAAAGACCCGCGAAGATCTTGCCGACAATCTCGCCGCGCCGCTGAATCGAATTCAGTTCTTCGATACCTGCTTGTGCCGCTGCACGTAAGCGTGCAGCGGGCTCGGCGAAGGTGCCGTCGGCGTTCTTCGCGATGATCGGGCGCAAGAGTTCGTTATATCCAGGTCGTGACGCGCGGCGACCAGTTGCACGGCTTCGAGGCGCTTGTTGGCGTCGGTATCGTGAAGAGCCGTTGTGGCCCAGAGCGTATCGAGACGCTTCTTGAGCGTTGGGTCGGTCTCCTTCGCGCGGGCTTTATCAACGAGAGGTTTGATCGAGGGATCGGCGTTCTTCAACAATTCGTCGATGGCCGCGCGGCGCTTAGCAATATCCGGCGATGCCAGTTGCAAGCCCGACAACGCACCCGATACCTTCGAGCGCAGCAGATTGTTCAGCGTGACCGGTTGCGCATCGGGCGCTTCGACGGTCTTGTTCGTGAGCGGATCCTTGTGCCATCGTCGGTTTGGATCAGGACCTTGCCGGCGTCGGTGGCGACCAGAGAACTATCGGAGAGTGCGTTCAGCACGGCGATTGAAGGGGCATCGGTGTTAGCGATCAGCTTGTCGATGGCGGTGGATTTGGCGTCGAAGTCGTCGGCCGCGAGCGGTGCGAGATCGTCCGCTGTCAGGGCCGCAAACGCGGCGAGCGACATGCAGGCAATCAGGATTGCGCAGAGGCCACGGCGAGCGAGGCGAAGAATCGAACCAGTCATGAATGGTTTGTCAGGTAGAGCCGAGTGCGGGGCGGCGTGTTGCGTATGCCGCCCTGGACTCGTACGAACCGCCGCTCTTGTTTTTGTGCTTCGAGTGCGGCAGTTCGATGTTTCAACGTTCGTACTTACCGAGACTTAATGCCGGCACTTAAGCTACGCAACGGCGGCACAGAAAATCCGGAATCGAACTCACCACATCCGGCTTGCCTTCGTTGCCTGGAATGTACGGGCTCCACGGTTGCGCGCAGATGGCAGTCTTCGTGCGCCACACGACGTTGAACTGGCCGTCGGCACGCACTTCGCCAATCACACCGGCTTGTGCAGGTGGTGGTTACCGTCCATCTCGAGCGTGAAGCCCGAGGGCGCGGCGAACTTCTGGCCGACCATTGCCGCACGGATCTTGTCGACATCCATGCTCTTCGCTTTTTCCGCTGCTTGTTTCCACATATGGATGCCCACGAAGGTCGCTTCCATCGGGTCGTTCGTCACGCGCTTGTCGTCGCCCGGCAGGTTGTTCTTCTTCACCCAGTCAGCGAACATCGCCTTGAACTTCGTGTTCTCCGGGTTCTTCAGCGACATGAAGTAGTTCCATGCGGCGAGGTTGCAGACCAGCCGTTTTGTATCGATACCGCGCAGTTCCTCTTCGCCCACCGAGAACGCCACGACAGGCACGTCCGTCGCCTTGAGGCCTTGATTACCGAGTTCCTTATAGAACGGCACGTTTGAATCACTGTTCACCGTCGAGATCACGCAGGTCTTGCCGCCTTGCGAGAATGTCTCGATGTTCGCAACAATCGTCTGATAGTCCGCATGGCCGAACGGCGTGTAGACATTCTTGAATGTCGTCTTCCTTCACGACCTTCGAGTGCAGGAACGCGCGCAGGATCTTGTTCGTTGTGCGCGGATACACGTAGTCGGTGCCCAGCAGGAAGAAGCGCTTGGCGCCGTCGCCTTCCTTGCTCATCAGGTATTCGGTGGCGGGGATGGCTCGCTGGTTCGATGCTGCGCCAGTGTAGAACAGTTAGGCGTAGGGGTGGAGCGTGCGATGTGTTAGCTGGGTGTGTCTCGTATGCGGATTCAAACGACGATGCCGCCACGCCGTCTGCGGCGAAGCCGTTTGGTGCGTTATGAGGCCAATTATATGCGGAGTCTACCTCAGAGGGTTTCGATAAACGAATGTTGGTCTGTAGCTCCGGTATCTCCTGAATAAATTATCGTTAACTAGTAAGCAACTTCGTAAATATTATTCTTCAATCAATGAAAAATGAACTTATATTTCAATGCATTGAAATTTTTTATACTGAAAAAGTAAGAACTGACGGGCCACGTTAAGATTAAGGTTGCATTGATGTATCCCAATACAAACCTTAAAAATAACGTTGGAGTTTAGAATGAGACTTGGAACATTGAAAACACTGTTAATAGGCTTGACAGCAGTGTTTCTTGCAGGGTGTGGAGGTGGTGATGGTGGTGCGAATTCGAGCGTTACTGCTAGGTCTGCGATTGTAGCAAGCGTTGCTTTCGCATCGACCGTGCCCGTTGTGGCGCAAGTCAAGGTTTCAAGTAATAATGCGAAAGGATATGTGTCGTCCAGCAAAAGCTGGCCCCAACGTAGCATCAATGTCTGTTGGAAGATGCACACCGTGGAATTTGCGAATACTGCGGAACTTAGAGGTATCGCACGCCAAGCCGTGAAGGATGCTTGGGAAGACCAATCCGAGCTCGCTTTTCTGGGTTGGAAAATGTGCGACGACAGCCCCGATTACCACGGCATCCGCATCGTCGTGTCAGACGAGTAAGTCCGTGTGACCTCGTTCGGTAAGGATCTAGACGCTAGCAACCAGGCCGTGATTTTGAATTTTGTTTATCGAAACTATAATAAAGCATTGAACCGTTCCGAGTTTGGTGGAGGCTCGGACTCTTGAGAGAATGGAGCCGCGAACAAGTCGAACCAGTTTTC
>CALNPU010000241.1 GCA_940588625.1 uncultured Caballeronia sp. | reverse complement strand
AACAAATTCTCAACGCCGCAACGCGCAGGAAGCAAAAGGCCCGCACTCCGAAAAACGGTTATGCAGACCTTCCTTAATGGCACTGGAGGCGCGATGGCCGAACATGATCCGATTGGCAAGATCGGCGGCAGGCGGCTGACGATTGAAGAGGTCGTATCGATTGCCAATGGGAAAACGCCTGTCGCGTTGAGTGCCGATCCGGCGTGGCGCGCACGCATTGAACGCGGCGCCGATTTTCTGCGCCGCCATCTTTTGCAGGGCGCAACCGTCTATGGCGTCAACACCGGTTACGGCGACTCATGCGTGGTCGATGTACCGATGGAACTGGTCGAAGTCCTGCCCCTGCAATTGCTGCGTTATCACGGCTGCGGCATGGGCCAGCGTCTCACCGATGCGCAGACGCTTGCCGTCATCGCCGCGCGGCTCAATTCGCTGGCGTACGGGTTCTCGGGAGTACGCCACGTGCTGCTTGAACGGCTTGCCGACCTGATCAATCATCGCGTGCTGCCGCGGATTCCGTCGGAGGGATCGGTTGCGGCGAGCGGTGACCTCACGCCTTTGTCCTACGTGGCGGCCGCGTTGGTTGGCGAGCGCGACGTGCGGTTTCGCGACGGGCTATGCGATGC
Source organism: uncultured Caballeronia sp. (assembly GCA_940588625.1). GTDB lineage: Bacteria > Pseudomonadota > Gammaproteobacteria > Burkholderiales > Burkholderiaceae > Caballeronia. The sequence goes on along the minus strand of CALNPU010000241.1, from coordinate 3,100 downwards.
CCGCAGCGTCTGGACCACGCTTGGTTACACACCGCTCACGCTCGCGCGCTTGTATTGATGAACGGCACGGCGGTCATGACGGGCCTCGCGTTCGCCCGAGCCGCTCACCTGACGCGGCACGCCGCACGCCTCACCGCGTTGTCCGCCGTCGTGCTCGACGGCCGCGCCGCGCACTTCGATCCGATGCTGTTCGAAGTCAAACAACACGCAGGGCAGGCCGAAGCCGCGGCATGGATTCGCGAGGATCTCGCCGGCCGCGAGGACACGCCGGGGCATCGCCTGCAGGATCGCTATTCCATCCGCTGTGCGTCGCGATGTCGAGAACGAGTTGAACAGCGCCAACGACAATCCGCTGATCGATCCCGATGCTGAACGGGTGCTGCATGGCGGCAACTTCTACGGCGGCCATATTGCCTTAGCAATGGACGCGCTGAAAGTGGTGATCGCGAATCTTGCCGATTTGATGGACCGCCAACTGGCGCTGCTCGTCGACGATAAATTCAGCAACGGCCTCCCGCGAGGCTTGGCTTGTCGGGTGCAGTGTCTGAGCGGGCGTCGATCAATCATGGCTTCAAGGCGGTGCAGATATCGTCGTCGGCGTGGACGGCGGAAGCGCTCAAACTGACCATGCCCGCCAGCGTGTTCTCGCGCTCGACCGAAGCGCATAACCAGGACAAGGTCAGCATGGGCATGATCGCCGCGCGTGATTGCCTGCGTATTCTGGAGTTGACCGAGCAAGTCGCCGCGGCACATACGCTTGCTACCGTGCAGGCTGTACGCTTGCGTGTACGCATCAACAATACGACACCCATCCCCCCGCAGTTGCACGCGTTCATGGAGAGCGTGACAGCGGGATCCGATGAAGACCGCGTGCTCGAAAGCGACCTGCGCGCATTAACTGCGCGGATCGCGGCGTGCGACCTGGTCGGCGGTTATCGTAAAGAAGATCAGCATGAGTGAAACTGCGGTCCCCAAAGTTCTGACGGCGAGCGCGGCAGTGAAGTGCCGTTCCACGACGTCGCCACCATGAACGTCTGCTGGCATGGCCACTTTGAAGTACTTCGAGATCGGCCGGGCGGCGTTGCTGCGTTTGTTCGACTACGACTATCGCGAGATGCAGGCGCCGGGTTATCTCTGGCCCATCGTCGAAGTGCATCTCAATCAAGTACGTGCGCCCGGCGACCTACGGGCAGCAGATCGAGGTACGCGCGCAATTGCTGGAATATGAAAACCGCCTGAAGATTGGCTACGAGATTGTGGATGCCGCTTCAGGCGGGCGGCTGACGAAGGGCTATACGATTCAGGTTGCTATCCACGCCGCGACGCAGGAACTGCAGTTCGTGTCACCGCCCGTGATGATCGAGAAACTGGAGCGCGCATGGGCACGTTGAATTGGCGCAATGCGGTTGCCGTTTTGTTCATCGCGTTCTCCGTGCCGGTGTTTGCCAGCCTGCATCGGCGAGCAATACGGGTCTGGTTTCGCAGATAGCAGGACATCTCGCGCGGGCGTTGGGCGTTCGCGCGCCCAAACGCTGTCCGCGATGAAACAGCCGCTAGTCAGCACGGGTTCACTGGTTTTTTTCCGCGAACGAGGCGTAATCTGGCAGATCGATACTCCGTACAAAGCAACCTACGTCATCACCGATACAGGCGTGAGCGAAGTCAACGCGAACGGCCAGCGGACGAGTTCGAATAACAGCAACGGCGTGCGCGGCGTCGCACAGGTTTCCCGGATGATGCGCGTGATGCTGGGTGGCGATCTCTCGGCGCTCTACGCACAATTCGACGTGCACGCAGAGGGCACACCGGCACAATGGCGGATACACTTGACGCCGAATCAACCGCAACTTGCCAATCGATCAAGGGCCTTGAGATGAGCGGCGGAGACTACTTGCAGGCGCTGCGCATTACGCTCGCAAATGGCGACGTCACGCGCATCGACTTTGCGAACAGCGCGGCGATGAGTGAGTTGCCGCCGGCTGATCGCACGCTGTTCGGAGCGCCGTAAATGCAGGTTCCGCAATCACAAGCCGCAAACCCGGCGTGGGGCATGCGCGTCGGTTGGTTGCTGCTCGCGCTCGTCGCAACGCTTTATTGCGCGTGGCGATTTGCGGGACCGTCGCCGCTGCAGACGAACCTGCTTGCGCTGTTACCCGCAACGGAAGCGGATCCTGTCGCTGAAAAAGCCGTTGATACCCTCGCGACCGCGCTAGGTGATCGTACGGTTTTCCTTGTGACGAGCAATGACGCAGCGTACGCCAAAGCCGCGGCGAAAGAACTTGGCGCGACGTTGTCGGCAAGTAAAGCGTTCGGTTCGGTGACCGCGGAGCTGCCGCCATTCGATTTGTCGAAGATTGCCGGGTTGTACATGCCGTATCGATTCGGTTTGCTTGCACCAGCCTATCGCACCGCGCTCGCAGACAGCACGGTCTCCTTGCACGACACGCTCGCGCGACGTTTCTATAGCCCGCTGCGCAGCGGCCTCGCGACCCAACTTGCGGACGATCCGTTCGGCTGGCTCGAACACTGGCTTGCGGGCTTGCCGCTGGCGACGTCGAACCTGGAGGTTGAAGACGATTTGCTGGTGGCGCATCAAGGCAATTCGACCAGCGTTCTTGTGATGGCGACGTTGCCGGGTTCGGTGTATGAATTGAGAGTCCAACATGCGGTCCACGAAGCCGTGGCGCACGGCGAAGGTACTCTCAAGCAAAGTTTTCCCGATGTCACTCTGGCCCGCACCGGCGCTGTTTTCTACGCGGAGGCGGCGCGCTCCGCCTCGGAGCGGGAAGTGCATCTGATTGGTGTCGCGTCGCTCTGCGGGATTGTGTTGCTGATGTTGTGGGTGTTCCGCTCGCCGTGGCTGATCCTGCTCGGCTTCGTTTCGACAGCGCTCGGCATTGTCTGCGCGCTCGCCCCCACCATGCTGATATTCGGCAAGCTGCATCTGCTGACGCTTGTATTCGGCGCGAGCCTGATCGGTGAGGCAGTCGACTATTCGATTCAGTATTTTGTTGTCTACCTCGGTGCCGGGCTGGCTGCGGCTCACGAGCGACGACGACATCCATCTGCTGATCTAGCGCGACCCCGCGCTCATGGAGCA
>CALNPU010000240.1 GCA_940588625.1 uncultured Caballeronia sp. | reverse complement strand
ATGGGTGTACAGTACCTTTTCAGGCAGGATATTAGGCATGCCTAATATCCTGCCTGCCCTCGCCGCCGGATCATTGGCAGCTACACTAAAGTCGGCGGCCTAACGGCTTACCGGTTCAAGTCCGGTCTCTGATACCAGCGTCAGATATAACTTTCATAAAATCAACATCGCCCGTTGAATCGCCGCCGTCATATTCGGCGTCACTGCCACGTAACTTGCATCGTTCGAGTGATTGTTGTCAGTCGCGAATCAAGCTTATATCGCTCAGGTATCGCGCCCTCACTCAGCGTCGAGACCCAAACGTCTTACAACGGCAACAAAACGTTGCACAGCCACCAACCCGGTGCGCTATTTTTGGGGAGGGGTTACATACAATGGATTCCTCAAATGAAAAACGTCTTCGCAATCTTCGTACTCTTAATACTGATCGTCCCTGACGCCCAGGTAATGTATGGCGGTGCCATGTCAAAGAACGGCATCGCGGGAAGTAGCGCAAGTTTTTCTGGCGACCCGTCAGTAGGCGGCTACATGCAAAGCAATGAAACCTACGTCCCTCCCAACCACGGCGCACAACCCTACTCTGTCTGATGCGTACTACGACTCTGACCCAAACAACAATAATTCGACGCAGGGGAATACAACAGCCAACACCGCACAACGCGGAACACGTAAGTCAAGTTACTAGGATAGCGGGAAGGTTTCCGGATTTAGCAGCTTTCGGCAAGCTGCTGGCATCGACAAGGTTTCTTCCCAACCGCCTTATCGTTTGGCCGCCCAATACAGGCGTCTTTTTTTGTCGCACCTTTCTTTGGTCTGAGGAAGGAGTGCGCAAATATTGGGGCAAAGAGGGCACGTAGCGGTGTTCGCGTAGCGAGTGCTGCCCTCCACTCCGGCGAAGTTCGCGAACAGCACCGATCCCGTCTCAGGTCACAACCAACGCATCGGCTCGCAAGTCTTGTTACCGGCTGGCGCTACGGCGCTGATCAAATCGAGCAGAGCGGCTAGCCGTGTTTTGTCTTGAACCCGGAGTCCTGGGCGGGCCAGAAGGCACTCTATGTTCGTAGACCAGTAGGCGCTACGAATCGAACGTGGACGCCGAACTAGCTCATGTAGCATCTTTTCCATCATGTCGATTTCTGCGTTTACCGACTTCATCACGGTCTCCGATCTAATAGGTAGCGCTCTGTATGACGGCAAGAATCGGGAAAACTTTAGCCAAGGGCGTGGCGCGCATCGCGGCATCGCACAAAAAAGCAGTCGAACTTTCGCCGCGGATAGTGTGAGGACATCATGATCTGGCATCGCCGATGCGGTGCTCGTCGTGCATGCTCTGATCGCGCTCTTTACTTTATTGTGGGCGAACTGTGGCGATCTGAGTTAGCTCGGGCCTCGGCTGGAAATGGGTACGCCTCCGGCTATTCCGGCTTGCTCGTCTGTTCGCGATCAGCCTAGGTATCGTTTGCCCCCTGACCGTGCTGGAAGACTGGCTGCGCAATGGCTCGGTTGGGACGCAAGGTTTCATCCAGCGGTGGGTGAGCCGTCTGCTCTACTACGATGTATCGGCCTGGGTGTTCACTCTCGCTTACTTGGTGTTTGCCCTGGTGGTGACCTGGCGCCTGGTTCCGCCCCGGCAACGCATGTAACTCAAAGGCGCTTTGCCACGCGATCTACGGCGCTCCCGGTTTTGAAGCTCGAGCCCGGTGCGATGCGCGTGCCGCTGTGCCCGCTACCTTGAGTCCGCGATGATCTTCATCGATGGATAAACAACCGTCCGTCACGTCGGATGTCAAAAACGTGGTAGCGATCGTCATTTTCGCGATGTTTGTGCTGAGGCCGGGCAGGGAACAGGATGTCCAACGCGCGCTGCGAGCCATGTTGTCGCCCACGCGATCCGAAGCGGGATGTCTGTAATTCGATCTGCTGGTGAGTGTCGAACCATGCCCGACATTTCGACTTTTCGAAGTGTTCGCGTCACAGCAGGTGATCAATGAACATCGGCTGACGAGCCACTACCGGACGTATCAGGACACCGTTGATACCGCGTTGCAAGCCTTGCCATCCGTTGTCGTCATGTTGCCGGTGGATATAGTCGCCTTGACAGATCCGTAAGGCAGGACAACACTGGTCTTTAGGCACATTTTCCGCGGCGATCACGGGTTCGTTGATCTGCGCCATTAGCCAATCGCCAGCATCGATCATCGTCGCAGCCATCGAGCGGATCGTGCTCATCAGCATGATCGTTGCGCGCGACGGCGGCTGCCGCGCATGCGCGAGAAAGCACTCCAGCACCAATCCGGAGAGAGGCACGGCACGCAGAGAACCCGCCTCGATTTCCCGGCGAATCGCAGAAGCAACGTGCACGGTCCACCCGGCGCCGTCCGCCACCAATTGCGCCGCGCCGTCCGCCGTTTTGTTCCATCGCGTCGTGAAGCGAGATATTCGCGCGCGCAGCACTATGCTCGATGGCGAGACGTACGCCCGACTTCTGTAGACCAGCCAAGATCAACGGAACATCACCCAGCGTCTGGATATCGACCGACGACACCGCCAGTCGCGCGTCCGTCGCCGGGCTAATCGCGCAGAGCTCCTCGGTCAGCAACGGTTCCGCGTGGATGAGTGCCGGCGCGGTGATCGGACCGCTCAGCAACGCGACGTCCAGCATGCCGCGTTCGAGCGCCTCGGACAGTGACGGCGAAAAGCTCTCTCTGACACGTAGCCGGACTTCCGGGTAGAGATCCCGCAACGTGCGTGCAAGCGGTGCAATGAAGAATGACGCGAGCACGGGCGGCAGACCCAGCGCAACAGGGCCCCGTGGTGTGCCCTGCTGCCCAGGGATATCCACCCGAATCTGCTCCGCGTAGCGAAGCAGGAAAGTAGCGCGATCGAGCAGCAATTCACCTTCGCGAGTCAGCGAAGCGTCGCGTGAATGCTGCTCGACGAGCTTCACACCCAGTTCGGCTTCCAGCAACTGGACCTGCCGACTCAACGCGGGCTGCGCAATGTGCAGGACGGAAGCGGCACGCCCGAAGTGTTGATGTGCTACAAGCACGGTGAAATAGCGCAGCTGTCGCAGATTCATCCATGTCCTTGATCGGGTGACGACGAAAACCGGTACGACCTGTCAGGCGAATTCCAGGCAGTTAGGCATTGTCTGGAAGCCACTTCGACGCCTTGGCACTGTAGGATTGTCAGTGATCTCGAAAGCGATGTCCAATCGTTGTCGAGCGTTGGCCAGCGGTGTTGACGTCCACCCAGAATTGATAATCATTTGGAAGCATCCTGACCGCCCTACGGAAGGGCCGCTCAGGGTCTACAGTTGATACGTGACCTATCAACTAACCTATACGGAGGCGCAAATAAAGTACAGCGGCATCGATCTGCACGCGAATACCGCGGTGGTGGCTGTCATCGACGATGAAGAAAAAGTGTTGTACTGCAAACGTCTGATCAATGACTTTGCCACGGTTGAATCAATGACCTTATCGCGGCTGAAGCGGCTCTCGCACCTTTCCGGGCTGCACTCGCAACAGTTATCGTGGAGTTGACGGTCTTGGAACCGCAGGATTTAATCTACATCTCGCGAGCGCTGCTGCAATCAAGCAATGGTGTATTCGAGAGGCGAGCGCGATGCGGTGTTTCTCGCGCACATCTTCTGTCTCGGGTTGGCTCCGAAGGTTATATCTATCCTCGCGAAGACGGTCCCTTAAGTGACCTTGCGCGAAAGCGACCCCAGCTCGTCCAGCCACGTACGCCGCATATACTAGACGATCTAGAGCCTTGTCACACGGCATGTGAACCTGC
>CALNPU010000239.1 GCA_940588625.1 uncultured Caballeronia sp. | reverse complement strand
ACCGGCAACTCGGCAATCCTGCTGCTGTGCCGGTATCGACTTAAACTAACCAGCACTAACCAGCCTCCACGATTCCCGGGGCGGTTCACGCTCGAGAGGATCACGAACACCATGCCGCACGCGAGCATGCCGATAATCAACATCTGCCTCAGCAGGTTCGACAGGTTGCGCGGCGTGACGAACGCGCCGTCGGTGAGGAAGGAAAAGAAGATCCAGATGACAGTGACTGCCAGCAGCAACGCGAGCAACTTGTAACGCGTAAAAAGCTGCTTGAAGCGCTGCCCGGAGGAGGTGCGCGCGCCACCGGTAGCGCTGCGTTTGGGCGACGAGGTGACGTCAAGAGTCGTGCGACGCTCGCTTGAAAAGGGTTTGTCTGTGGGGTCGTGCGAATGGCCGCCGCCAGGATATGTTCCTGCGTGAGCCCTTCATTGATAAAGTCGCCGCGTAACTGGGCCTTCGCCGATCACCAGCACGCGGTCGCTCACGCCAAGCACTTCGTTGAGCTCCGACGACACCACGATGATCGACACGCCACGCCGCCGGGCCAGTGCGAACATGAGCTTGTAGATCTCGAACTTGGCGCCTACGTCAACGCCCCGCGTGGGTTCATCGAGGATAAGAATTGCGGGATCGGTCAGCAGCATCTTGGTCAGCACGGCCTTCTGCTGATTGCCGCCGGACAGGCTGGCGATGGATAACATTGGGGTGGCTGCACGCACGGAAAGTCGCTTCATCTCAGTGTGGATCGTGTCGAGCTCGGGCGCGGAATCAATCCGCCCGCCCTTCGCAAAACGGTTCAGCACGGCAAGCGTGATGTTATGTCCCACGCCCCAGCCCAATTGGCACGATGCCGTGGCGCTTGCGGTCCTCGGGCACCATGCCGATACCGGCATCGATTGCATTGGCCGGGGTCTTGATCTTCAGGCGCTTGCCGTTCAGATAAACCTCAGCCTCGCTGACCCCAGGCCAGGATAAGCGCCGAAGATTGCCTGCATCAGTTCGGTCCGCCCCGCGCCGACCAATCCCGCCACGCCGAGAATCTCGCCCTTGCGCAGCGAGAACAAGACATCATCCAGGATTAGCAACTTTGCGCGCTTGTTCAACGCCTTGGCGATCTCGATGAGCTACTGATGGCCGCCGCGCCGTAGTTCATCACGGACTGAGCCACGTTGATGCCTCTGATGTTCAATTCGCGCAGCAATTCGTCCGCGCACTGGTACATGGCCGCGTAGTTCATGCGACCGCCGCTCAGCGTGATCTCGTTGCCGAGAAAGATGTTTTCCGCCACTGATAACTGCGGCATCAGCATCAGTTCCTGATGGATGATGACAATGCCGGCGTCCTCCGTTTCGCGGATAGTCGATGCCCGTAAAAGCTCACCTTCCCAGCGGATCTCGCCTTCCCACGTGCCGTGCGGATAGACACCGGACAGCACTTTCATCAGTGTCGATTTGCCTGCGCCGTTCTCGCCGCACAAACCAACGCCTTCCCCGGGCGAGACCACGAGGTCGATTCCATCGAGCGCCTTCACACCGCCAAACGTCTTGACGATGCCGTGCATTTCCAGCCGCGCGTTTGCCATGCGGTTTTATCCTGGACAGTGAATCAGCGTGAAAGCCCCGTACATCTACCTAACCTCTACGGCTCTCACGCCCGGCATGACGCTAAAGGCATGTTAATTCCCCGCCAACTGGGCCTGTGTATAGAAGCCGTTCTTTATCACGGTGTCGACATTGCTCTTCGTCAGGAGCATCGGCTGCAGCAACACGGTGTTGACCTGCTTCATGCCTGCCGTTGCCGTATTTGGCATTTTATAGGCCGGTTGCTGCCCTTTCGCCATGTCCACCGCCAGTTTGGCCACTTCGCCCGCAATCAGCTTGAGTGGTTTATAGACGGCCATGGTCTGCGTGCCGTTCACCAGACTCTTGACTGCAGCCAGGTCCGCATCCTGACCGGAGATAGGTACCTTGCCCGCGAGGTGTTGCGCAGCCAGCGCCTGGATAGTGCCGCCGGCCGTGCCGTCGTTGGACGTCACAATAGCGTCGATCTTGTTGTTATTCGCGGTCAGCGCGTCTTCGGTAATTCGCAGCGCGGTCGCAGCACTCCATTCCGGCACCCATTGCTGGCCGACGACCTTGATGTCGCCGTGATCGATTGCCGGCTTCAGGATCTTCATCTGCCCTTCACGCAGCATCTTCGCGTTGTTGTCGGTCGGTGCGCCGCCGAGCATGAAATAGTTGCCCTTCGGTTGCGCGTTGAAGACCCCTTGTGCCTGCATTTCGCCGACCTTCTCCGTTGTCGAAGGAGGTAGGCGTCCCATCTGCGTCGAGGATCAGGCGATCATACGACACCACCTTATGCCCGCCTTCTTCACTTCGGCCACTACGTTGCCGAGGGTTTTCGAATTGAACGGCACGATCACAATGACATCCACACCCCGCGAGATCAGGTTTTCAATCTGCGATATCTGCCGTTCTTCACTGCACTGGCATCGGCGGATTGGACGGATACCATGGCGCCCAGTTTAGTCGCGACAGCAACGAAATAATCCCGGTCGCGCGACCAGTGTTCGACCCGCAGATCGTCAATGCAAAAGCCAATTTTAGGCTTGTCCTTGCTTGCGTAAGCCAGCGAAGGAAGCACGGTCAGACTTGCGAACATCGCTCCACAGACCAGCGATCCGAGCACGGCACGGCGTTTTGCAGACTTCATGTCTCACTCCTCTTATGGTTGACGAGCCGATACGTCGCCCTGCGCGGCCGGTCAGGGCCGCGCATATGCAAAAGAGGGGACGTCGGCGGGATCTACTGCTTGCGCCGAGAATCGGTGTCCGCGGTCGTCGGTTTTGCGGGTTGGTGGTCTCTTTAATTTGCCGTTAGCTTGAGCCTTTATTCGCCTCGGACGCAATTGCGAAATCAGCCGGGCCGCTTAATGATTTTCAATGCAATTTCTTTGTGGTTTTGCCAAGCCGGCGCATCACTTATAAATCGCCCTGTTCACGATATTTTCGGGCAGCTCTTGTTGCCCACTCACATGTTGAAGGTTAACACGACGTCCAAGCGCGTCTATAGCCAGCGATTCCAGAGAGTAACCGCCCGAGAGAATCTTGCGGCCAGATTCCGTGTCCCATCCCGCATAACGCTGGGTCTTGAACTCCGCAAGCTTGTCGTTTTCGACCAGCGTGGCTGCCCGTTCAAGCGCGATGGCTATGACGTTGATCGCGCCTATATGCCCGAAGAACAGGTCCTCGGGCGCCACACTTTGGCGGCGCATTTTCGTATCGAAGTTCATGCCGCCGGTGTTGAAGCCGCCATGCCGCAAGATTTCATACAACGCCAGTGTCAGCTCTTCAACGCTGTTCGGAAACTGGTCGGTGTCCCAGCCGTTTTTCAGATCGCCGCGATTGGCGTCAACACAGCCGAAGATGCCAAGCGTGTAAGCGGTCGCAATTTCGTGATGGAACGAATGCCCCGCGAGCGTTGCATGATTCGCTTCAATGTTCACGCGAATTTCATTTTGCAAACCGAACTGCGCGAGAAAACCGTGGACCGTCGCCACGTCGTAGTCGTATTGGTGCTTGGTCGGTTCCTGCGGTTTCGGCTCGATGAGCAACGCCCCCTTGAAACCCGTCTTGTGCTTGTGCTCCAACCATGTTGAGGAAGCGCCCAAGCTGATCCCGTTCGCGCTTGAGATCGGTGTTCAGCAGCGTGTCATAACCCTCGTGGCCACCCCACAGGACATACATAATTTTCGCCGCCAAGCCGATGCGTGGCTTCAAGCGCCTGGAACACCTGCGTGGCTGCGAACGCAAACACTTCCGGATTCGGATTCGTCGCGGCTCCTGCATAACGCGGATGCGAAAACAGGTTCGCCGTGCCCCACAACAGACAGTATGACTTTCCGTAAGGCTGCGGCTGGTCTCGGGTGGAGCATCTAGGCGGGTTAGCATTGCTGCCAGAG
>CALNPU010000238.1 GCA_940588625.1 uncultured Caballeronia sp. | reverse complement strand
AGGCTCCATCATGGCACCGTGACGCCGACCTGCGGCTTCCGCCGCAGCCGCGGGACGGGGAAGTCCCTTTCATTCGCCGTGGATAAGGCGAGGACGACGACTCCGGCATACGTTCGTTGGCTTGACCGTCTCCGGCGCCAGAATGTTGCAGGCTCCGGAGACAGTCATTATCGCCTCTCCATGGGGCGTGCCGCCATTACCTGGCAGCCCCTGACGAATGGGTATTGTGCTCGTACCTGCGTGGCGAGCATTCGACGATTTGCGCACGGGCCGGCTGCTGGAGCTGATGTCCGAGTACTGCATTTTGCCTCAACCCGTGAACGTGGTGTACCCAAAAACACGCTCTCTTTCTCGCAACGTGCAAGGGTTTTTATCGATTTCATATGGAGCAGCTTGGCGTCTCCTGAATCCGTCCCCAAACGTGCGCCAGCGATGGGGCGCAAACCACAGCCCCTCGCACATCGTGCGCTCCAAAATTCCGGACAAGGCCGTCGTTTGTTTTCCGCGTTTCGCCCGGGACTTAAGGGTAGCTGCTTCCCCGCTTAGCTGGTGCCCGCGTCGGGCGGTGGAAGCGGATCGGTGCCTTCGCCGAGAATGGCGAGATACCGACGATAACCGAAGACCTGCCCGCGTTGCCGGCCAGTGACTTCCTCCACGACGCCAAGCCGCTCGAGGTCGGCGAGTGTAGCGTTGACGGTTGGGGCCGAAAGCCCCGTACGCTCGACAAGGATGTTCGCGGTGGAATGGATTCTCCTGCAGGAGGTCGTGAACACGCAGCGCCGATCCGGCGCGGTCGCTTTCGGTTGTGATGCGTTCCCGATCCTCCTTGAACAGGCCGACGATCCGTGTCGCGGCTTCGAATGCCTGGTTAGCCGTCTCGGCAACGCCCGTGAGGAAAAACTCGAGCCAGGGTTCCCAGGCAACGCGTTCGCGAACTTCCTGAAGGAGTCTGTAGTAATATCCGTGCGGTGCGTATTGAGATACAGACTGAGGTACAGCAGTGGGGACCGCAACACCCCGTGGACGTTGAGGTAAAGGGTAACAAGCAGGCGACCGATCCGGCCATTGCCATCTAGGAACGGATGAATGGTCTCGAACTGCATGTGGAGAAGCCCGGCCTTGATAAGTGCGGGCAGATGTGTGCCTTCGTCGTGCATGAATTTTTCGAGCGCATCCAGGCAGGCATCCAACTCACTGACCGGTGGAGGAACGTACAACGCGTTCCGCAGGTACCGCCAATCCAGTTCTGCGATTTCCGGAATTCTCCAGGGCTCTTGGTTCCGCCACGACCACCTTGCAACAGGCGAGTATGCATCTCGCGGATCAGGCGCAGCGACAGGGGCAGTGCACGCAGCCGGTCTAGGCCGTACATCATCGCGTCCATGTAGTTCGAGACTTCGCGGAAGTCGTCGATCAGCTGGCCAGCCTGCGCCTCAGTCTCGAAGCGTAGAGATCAGTAAGGGGTGGACTGGGTGTCTTCGATCTGCGATGACAGAACGGCTGGCTTCCTTGCGCACGTACATGTAGAGGAAGAGTTCCTGGCGGGGGAAAAGCATCGTGATGCCGTCCAGTTGCCCGAGTGCGTGCTCGGCAAGGCTGAGCTTGTCCAGCAGGCGCATGACATCAATGGGCGGTTCGGACGGCAGGCGCGGCGGGACGAAGGCGTACGGTATCCCCGCCGGCGGCGGTCCCACAAAGCGGCCGAGTCGGGAATATATCGTCGTTTCGTCAGTCATGGGCGGATTATCGCCACCGGCTGCTAATTAAGCAATCGGCGCCTGACTTAAGTAACAGTGAGGCTAATTAATGTAAGTGGCCTTAAATAGGTGGCACTGGACACGGATGGACGGGTTGGTTGACTCGCGAACCACGTGGCGCGAAGAAGGCATGTGCTCGCCCAAGGACGAGAGTTCGGCGCCGTGGTTTAGTTGAACCCGTTGAAGGGGCCTTTTTAGGCCGTTGAACCTTTTCCGAATTCCGGGCAAAGAAAAAGGGCTTAGCATGCGCTAAACCTTTGAATTTATTGGTGGGGCGTGAGTGACTTGAACACTCGACCTACGGATTAAGAGTCCGCTGCTCTACCAGCTGAGCTAACGCCCCGAAAAACTTAATCTGAATTATAGCGACGTTTTCGCCGATTACGCAACTGTCTGCAACGCAAAACCTGAAAATACCGTCTCGCTGATGCCTGAAAGCCTCGCGGCACATGGCGTGGACGCTCATCGTCCTTATCAAAAAAGCCTCGCTTCGGGCAATTGTCACGAGCCGTTATCATGATGGACGCGTGAAACACGCGCTCGTTGCGGCACAGGCAATCGCACGAAGGCAGCCACAAGAACAGCCGCGAGACCAACATTACCAACCAACTCCATGGACGAATCCGCCATCCGCGCTCTGCTCGACACCACCTTCGCACCGTGGATCCGCGACCTGGGCCTGGCGCCGGAAAGCGCCACCGATACCAGCATCACCCTGCGCCTGCCCCACACGGACAAGCTCCGCCACGCGGGCGGCGTGATCTGCGGCCAGGTTTTCATGGCCGCTGCCGACACCGCCATGATTGTCGCCATCGCGCACGCGCTGGGCAGTTTCCAGCCGATGACTACCGTTTCGCTCACCACAAGCTTCCTGCCCGATAAAAACCGGTGATGTTCTGGTAACCGCGTCAATCCTGCGCCGTGGCCGCAATCTGATCTTCGGCGAAATCGAACTCCACGATGAAACCGGCGCGCTCGCCGCGCACGCGACCACCACGGTTATGCTCCTCACATAGAACAAGCCAACATGTTCGATCAAGTCGTATTCGCCGGCGGCGGCAACCGCTGCTGGTGGCAAGCCGGTTTCTGGGACGTCGTCCAGCCGGAACTCAAGCTGCGCCCGCGTGTGATCACCAGCATCTCAGCCGGCGCGGCCACGGCGTGTATGCTGTACATGAACCATTCCGAATGGGTGATGGACTACTACGCGCACGTGCTGCGCGACAATTCGAAAAACGCGTACTGGGGCAATCTGCTGCGCAGCGAATCGGTGTTTCCGCACACTTATCGGATCTATCGCCAGACTTTACTCGATATCTACGGCGCCGAATTTTCAGCACTGCAGGACGCGCCGTAAATTCGTATCGGCTTATCGCATTTGCCGCGTTGGCTCGGTGCTCGCAGCGCGGCGGCGGGGCTGATCGCCTATAACATCGAAAAGTACGGTGCGCAAGAAGCTGCATCCCACGCTCGGTCAGTCCCTCGGTTTCCATCCAGAATTCGTGAAAGCGCAATCGTGCGCGACGGTCGAAGACCTCGCCGACCTGATCCTGCAGTCGTCCTGTACGCCCCCGTTCACGCCGGTCATGCGTCGGCACGGCCGGTCGGTGCTCGACGGTGGCATGGTCGACAATGTGCCCGTCGGCGTTCTAGATGCGTCGCCGGGACTGGTTCTCGTGATGGTGACGCGCGTGTATCCGCGACCGCAGATGTTTGTCGTGGAGCACGGTGCGAACCGCGACCAGCGCCGCGTTTATGTGCAGCCGTCGCTCAAGGTGCCGATTTCGGCGTGGGATTACACGAGTCCGTCGCTGATGCGGCCCGCGTACGACCTGGACCGTGCCAACGGGGAGCAATTCCTGACACGTCTGCCCGATCTGCTCGGCGCAGCCGTGCATTTCTAAGAAGGAATATCGAACCGATGGCCAAACACTACAAATACAGGCTGCAAGTTGCCTGGACGGGCGATCAAGGCTCCGGCACCTCGCGCTACGACGCGTACTCCCGCGATCACCTGGTTCGTGCAGCGAACAAGCCGGCCATCGAGGCATCGAGCGATCTGGCGTTTCGCGGCGACGCCACGCACCACAACCCACAACCCGGAAGAGTTGTTCGTCGCGTCGCTCTCTGACCGCCCGTTCACTAAGCGTGAAGCGCGTGATCGTCGACACGACGGTGATGCCCAAAGCGATTGCCCATCCAACCGATTCCCGCTTGCTCGA
>CALNPU010000237.1 GCA_940588625.1 uncultured Caballeronia sp. | reverse complement strand
TTCATATCGCTCCTCCTCCGCTATCGGAGGAGAAATTCTAGCCGCTTTAAAAAAACGTTTTGACACAACCTGGAACGACCCGGGTCATGACAGGAGACACAGCGTATGGACCTGAATTATTCCCCCGCCGACGACACATTCCGTGCCGACATCCGCGCCTGGCTCGACGCCAACCTCCCACAGGCTTTGCGGACCAAGGTACTCGAACACAAACGTCTGAATCGCAACGACTACGCAAGCTGGCACAAGCTGCTCGGCACGCGTGGCTGGTCCGTTGTTGCCTGGCCGAAGGAATAGGCGGTCCCGGCTGGAACGCGACGCAGCGCCATATCTGGGACGAGGAATGCGCGCGCATTGGTGCGCCCGGCGTGTTGCCGTTCGGGGTATTGATGGTCGCGCCCGTCCTGATGAAATACGGCAGCGACGCGCAAAAAGCCCACTATCATCTGCCGCGGATTCTCGATGGCACGGACTGGTGGTGCCAGGATTATTCAGAACCCGGTTCGGGTTCGGATCTGGCGTCGCTGAGAACGCGCGCTGAACGCCAGGGCGACCACTACGTGGTCAACGGCCAGAAAACCTGGCCACGCTCGGCCAATTCGCCGACATGATGTTCTGCCTCGTGCGTACCGACACGGGCGCGAAGAAGCAGGAAGGCATCTCGTTTCTCCTCATCGACATGAAGACGCCCGGCATTACCGTGCGCTCGATCATCACGCTCGACGGAGACCACGAAGTCAACGAAGTGTTCCTGGAAGACGTAAAGGTGCCGGTTGAGAACCTCGTCGGTGAAGAGAACCTACGCGAAATATCTGCTTGGGCATGAGCGCACCGGCATTGCGCGTGTCGGGCAATCGAAGCGAGAACTGGTGTTCCTAAGACGGCTTGCCGCCAATCAAAAGAAGGGGGGCGTTTCGTTACTCGGTGATCCCGTGTTTTCTTCGAAAATCGCGGCGCTTGAGATCGAGATGATGGCACTTGAAGTCACCGTGCAACACGTGGTGGCAAGCGAAGCAAACGGGCGCGGGCCGGGACCGGAAGCATTAATGCTCAAGATCAAGGGCACTGAAGTCCAGCAAGCGCTGACCGAACTCATGGTCGAAGCCATCGGCCCGCAAGCTGCTGCGTTCGATCCCGCTTATCTCGAAGGTGAACGTGAACACAGCCTTGCCGGCGACGACGATGCCGCGCCGCTTGCCGCGTATTACTTCAACTTCCGCAAGAAGTCGATCTACGGCGGCTCGAACGAAATTCAAAAAAACATCATCGCGCAGATGATTCTGGGCTTGTGAGGAGCTGCACATGGACTTCAATTTCACCGATGAGCAGCAACAGTTCAGGGACGCATTGCGCCGGTATCTCGACAACGAGTACACGTTCGATGCACGGCAGAAGATCGTGGCGTCGAAGGATGGTGTCGATGCAAAACATTGGACGGCATTTACTGAACTAGGTTTGACGGCATTGCCCGCGCCGGAAGCTCAGGGCGGATTAGATGGCGGTCCGGCCGCTATGCTGGTCGTGATGCAGGAACTCGGACGCGTGCTCGTCGTGGAGCCGTATTGGGCGACGGCAGTGGGTATCGGAAGCGCTGCGACTGGTGGGTGATGACCACGCGAACGTGTTGCTCGAACACACGGCCGGCGGCGAGATCAAGCTCGCGGTGACGTTTCACGAACCGCATGCCCGCTACGACCTGTTCTCGGTCGACACCACCGCGCAAGAGAAAGGCGATGGTTTCGTGCTGAGCGGCCAGAAGTCTTTGGTCTTGCACGGCGCACAGGCCGACCACTGGATCGTGCCGGCGCGGCTGAATGGCGAAATCGCATTGTTCGTTGTTGCGCGTGACGCGGCGAACATGGACGTCACCGAGTATCGGACGATTGATGGTCAGCGAGCCGCGACGCTCACGTTCAAGGCCACGCCTGCCGATCGTTTCGGCAAGGCCAACGCGGGTGCAGCCACGCTTGAGCGTATAGCCGACTATGCTACGTTCCTGTTGTGCGCCGAAGCCGTCGGCGTGCTCGACGCGCTGAATCACGCGACGGTCCAGTACACGAAGGGAGCGTAAGCAATTCGGCACGCCCATCGCGCGTTTCCAGGCGTTGCAGCATCGTATGGTCGAAATGTTGATTCACGCCGAGCAGCCTATCTTGCCGCCGCACGATACACGAGCAATGACGCCGATGAACGCCGCCGGGCAATTTCCGCGGCCAAGGCGCGGGTCGGTCAGGCGGCGCGTTTCGTCGGTCAGCAGGCGGTGCAACTGCATGGCGGAATGGGTGTGACGAACGAAGTTGCAGCGGCACATTGGTTCAAGCGTCTGTCGATCATCGAGACAACGTTAGGCGATGTTGATCATCACCTTGCACGGTTTGCGTCGTTGCCTGGATTCACCGACACTGACGTTTGAACAATCAATGCATTGAGAAAAGGAGAGTGCGGATGACGTTCAGCTATGAGGATTTCGAAGTTGGATCGGTGGCGCAATTGGGCAGTCACACGTTTCTGAAAGAAGAGGTTATCGAATTTGCCGGGCGTTATGATCCGCAGCCTTTTCATTTGAGCGCGGCTGGGGAGGCATCGCCGTTCGGCGGATTAGTTGCCAGCGGCTGGCACACTTGTTCCGCAATGGTGGGCATCCTGGTGCGTGACCTGCTCTCCGATTCCACGTCAATGGGTTCGCCGGGGCTCGACAACATCCGCGCTGGCTTAAACCTGTCCGGGTCAATGACACAGTGCGGTTGACAAGCCGGGTGTTGAGCAAGCGGGTATCGGCCAGCAAGCCTGATCGTGGAATTATCGCCACGCGTTGGGAAGCTTATAACCAGCACGGCGAACTGGTGTTGACCGTGGATTCATCGGCTATATTCGGCCTTCGTTATCCAGGAGAGACGCAATGACCTTAGCGAGTGCAGTCGAGTTCAAAGCCGCGGAGAGCCGGGACGAATATGTGAGCTAGTGGTTGGAAATCGATCAATCACATGTCAACTAATTCCCCGATGCTACCAATGATCACCAGTGGATCCATGTCGACGTCGAGAGGGCGAAAAAAGAATCGCCGTTTGGCGGGCCGATTGCGCAGGATTCCTGACCTTGGCGCTGATTTCGATGTGGCTGGAACAAACAGTGTGTGCCGATGCAGCAGAAGATGGGTGTGAATTACGGCATGAACAAGGTGCGCTTCATGTCGCCGGTGCCGGTCGGAGCGAAGCTGAGGGGGCTGTAGTCCGCTGTGCAGTAACCAGGCAGATTCCTCGAAAGAGGAACCTGCCGTTGCGCACTTAACGCCTTGCGTACTGCTGCGCGCCGAATAAAACTTCGCGTTGTTTATCGCCGGTAAGTTCTTTGCGAGCCGAGGTCAGCACTTCAACGCCTCTCACAATAGCCGGCCGCGCGGCAATGGTCTCGAACCATCGCTTGACGTTCGGGAACTCGTCCAGCTCGATTCCTTGGTTTTTCCAGGACCGCGTCCACGGAAACGTCGCGATATCCGCGATGGAATAGTCATTTCCGGCGAGAAACCGGGTCACGCCCAATCGTTTGTCCACCACGCCATACAAACGCCTGGCTTCGTTCGAATATCGGTTAACCGCGTATTCGATCTTCTCCGGCGCATAAATCCGGAAATGATGCGCCTGACTGAGAATGGGGCCGACGACGCCCATCTGAAACATCAACCACTGCATGGTCGTATATCGGCCGACAGGATCCTGAGGCAAAAACTTCCCCATTCTCTCAGCGAGATAAAACAGGATAGCACCCGATTCAAAAAGCGCTAGTGGGTTTACCGTCCGGTCCATCACTATCATCGCGGGGATCTTGTTATTTGTTAGCGGCGGTGCAAATCCGACACTAAACGGCGGCGTTGGGTTGAATAGAAGCGAAGTGACCGAGGGCCCGTTGTTGTGTAGTGGTCAAATTATTTCGGACAGGCCGATAGGTTCTTTCACCGTCGGTTTCGGCTCGTAGGCGGCGGGTGACAG
>CALNPU010000236.1 GCA_940588625.1 uncultured Caballeronia sp. | reverse complement strand
GAAAGGCATGCGCCGTTTGGCCGACATGCAGCCAAGCTTCAGTCTTGCATGCAATAGATATGCTTAACCGAAAGGTTTCTGGGCGGCGTACTAGTCCCGCTCGAATTGCATCAGACTGACGTAGCCCAACGTCGAGTGTAGACGTCCTGATTGTAGAAGCTCAACCAGTCGAGTACTTCGTTCATCGCTTCTCGACGTGTAGCAAAGCGTTGTCCGAGGATGCGCGCACGCTTGAGCAACCCCCACAGGCTCTCGGTCGGCGCATTGACGCTCCTATGTCAAGCAGCAGACGTTGAATCTGTTGAATCCGCCAGATCAGCCAGGATGAGCGGGTACAGTTCCCGGACGATATAGCGTTTCAGGCAGAGATGGATTTCCTTGCTCGACATGCCTTCCTTTGTCCGACGATCAACATAGGCCCGCGTACGCGGATCGTTGCGCATCCCGAACCATGGCTATAGTCCAGAGGGCGTTATTTGCAGGCTGATCGTCGCCCCTGTTCAAACGATGCCGGACCGTCTTGCCGGATCGCCTGCAACGGACTTGTGCCGCAGAGTGCCGCTAACGCAGCTTCGCTTTTCAAGCGTTCGGGATTGTCGCCCGCTACAGCGACCAATACCGCAGCCGTCTGCGGGCCAACGCCGAATCTTCCGCGAACCCGCCTAGCATGCTGGCTGGTCAGGCTGTCGAGCATAACATCGAGTGCTTTGAGCTCTTCTGCCAGCGTAAGCCAACGCTTCGCCAGTAACCGCAGCGTAGTCGTGAGCGTTTGCAACATTGGCGTTTTGCCCAACGAGCGAAGACGGACACAACCCTCAACCCATTCTGCAGCCTTCGCTTTCAGAAGACGATCACGTATCTCTGGGGAGCGCTCACGAGCAAAGCGCACAGCTGGTTGATATCGCTTGGGTCTTTGCCTTGACTGCACTCCGTCTGGCAACGGAGACGGCGTGCATAGCTTCGACGGCACTGGACTGTTCCTTGGAATAACAGCCCTTCCGGAGAGGACCGCACGCGCGGCGTTTTCAGCATCGGTGGGATCGGATTTCCCTCTGGATCGGCGCATTGCGCGGTCGGGACGATTGACTTCAAACACCTCGATCTCATGATCGCGCAGCACGCGGGCCTGGCCCGCTCCGTAGGTGCCGGTCCCTTCAACCCTAGCGCGGCGTAAAGGGCCGAACGAATTTGCCCATGTCAGCCGATCAAGATATCCTGCCGTGTTGACCGATACTGATCGCGTTCCGAGAAGCCTGCCTGTATCGCTGATCACAGCCCCAACATGCCTATCCAGATGCGTGTCAACGCCCAGAATCACTTCGTTTTGTTCCATGCCTGTATCCGTTGTAGTGGGAGCATCGCCAACCCCAATCGCAGGACAAGACACTCACGGTGCAGAACAAAGCTCCTATCAGGTCACAGACGCTGGGCCCGGCAACGCTCGGGGCGCCGGAACCTGATCGACAGGTCAACGCCAAGGCAGCTCGGCCAATCCCAACACGCGTCAGATTGGACCGACGTTCGAGGCGTATTTGGACTGAGTGTCCCAACAGTTCGGCCTTGCGGCTCATCGAGCTTCGCATTCCATAGCCTTTGAGCAGGTCCTGGAAGTCGGCTGCAATACTGGCTGCCGCGATCGCTGTGCAGAATGAGCCCCGCTTGCGGGCGGCGGCGGAACCACGCCATACGCAGCGCGTCCGACACCAGTTCCGTGCGCATCTGCGGCTGCATCGACCAGCCCACCACCTGACGAGACTGAACAGGTTAAGGATGACTGTCAGGTACAGCCAGCCCTCGTCCGTCCAGATATAGGTGATGTCCGTACTCCAGGCCTGATCTGGACGTGCAGGCGAGAAGTCCCGTTGCAGCAGATTCGGTACGACCGGCAGATTGTGGTTGCTGTCAGTCCTGGTCTTGAACCGGCGTTTGGTCTTCGCCCTGATGCTGGGCGGTTTCATGAGTTGTTGAACCCGATCCTTGCTGACGCGAATGCCCTGGGCGAGCAGCCTCTTCCAGACGCGCGGCCAGCCGTACTCGCCTTTGGATTCGGCGTGCACGGCCTTGATGTGGACCAGCAGCGCATCATTGCTGACGCGTCGGCGCGGACAGTCTGTATCGACATTCCGGGCTTTGCGGGCGTGGTAACCGCTGGGAGTGACACCCAGCACTTCACAGAGAAGGGACACCACTGTCGGCTGTGACTTTCGATCCACGCGTACTTCATGCTGACTCCTTCGCGAAATACGCCGTGGCTTTTTTTAGGATAGCGCGCTCCACGCGCTCCATCTTAACGCGCGCCAACTCGGCTCGCAGTCGCGCGATCTCCATCTGTTCGGGAGAAACCTGCTTGCCTGCGCCGCTCAGCTTGCCCGCCGTATCAGCCTTGATCCAGTTGTGCAGCGTCTTCGGGCTGATATCCAGTCTTTGCCACCGTCGCCATGCTCTGCCCGTTGCGGACCATGCGTACCGCTTCCAGCATGAATTCCTGCGTGTACCGCGCTCTCGGGTTACCTATTTCTCAATCCTCCTTGCGTGAGTTTTGCACATTCAGCAAAGGATACGTTTTTCGCGGGCAACCTCAGTCCGATCTCAATCGGTCTAGAGACGGAGAAATGACGACACCGAAAGGCAGTAGGCGGCCAGTTTCGATGGGATGGACTCTTCCTCACCCAGTGGGCAAGAAAGTGCCACACTGCATTTCTTACGCTTCGTTGAATGAGGAGAGGAACCCCAATTGAACCTTATCCGCGTTGGAGTCGACCTTGCCAAGAATGCTTTTCCCACGGTGTAGAGCGAAGCTGGCAAGCGGTCTGGCGGCGTAGGCTCGCGAGAGCCGACTGGTTGAAGGCCCTGCAAGAAAGAATGCTGCGGAAGGCTGTCATCGGCATGGAGGCGTGCGGAGGTGCGCATCGCTGGGCGCGTCAGTTGCAGGCCGCGGGATACACCGTGAGATTCGTGCCACCGCAGTTCGTTAAGCCGTATGTAAAGAGCAACAAGAACGATGCGGTCGATGCAGAAGCCATCTGCGAAGCGATCAGTCGGCCCGCGATGCGATTTGTCGCGATCAAATCGGTTGACTAGCAAGATGTGCAAGATGTGCATCGCGTACGCGCTGCTTTGATAACAGAGCGCAATGCGAAGACAAATCAGATCCGCGGGCTTACGTCAGAATACGAAATCGTTGCGCCAAAGGATATTGCGAATCTACGCCGGGCATTCCCCTTGTGCTGGAGGACAATAGCAACGGCCTGACGCAACGGTTCCGCCGACTACTGCGCGGATTGTGGGAGGACATACGGGTTTTAGATCAGCAAATCGAAGAGCTCGACAAGGAAATCGCAACGCTTGCGAAGTCAGATCCGGTCGCGCTGCGGCTCCAGCAGCTCCGCGGAGTTGGGCCGATGATCGCAACCGCTCCGAACTGAATCCGGATGAATTACTGAATCAGTACGTCAAGACCAATACGTTAGGTAAAAGTCGGCCAACCAACAAGGTGCAGATGATCTAGAACGGCCGCCGTCATTTGCATTGCCAGAAGGAGCCTCACGTGATTCGGAACCTGTTTAAGGAAAAGCATGTTACTGTAGCTACGTTGCCATGAAGAACATGGCACTATTTGATGCACCAGTCAGTAACCAAATGAAGAGGAAAACTGACCATGGGCACGCAGGTATTTCTGTGAATCGGCGGTAAAGCTCATCTGGCGAATATCCTGCTGTCAAGTGATCCGAAACACGTTTCCAGTCTTACGGGAAAGGCGATGGGGTCGCGTACAGGTTCGCTAGGCGGATAGCCGGGATAGGCCGGCTACGCAAAAGCTCAAAAAGAGGGAGCGTGTTCCGTCATTTCGTTAAGTGAGTCGGATGCAGAGTGCGCGTGCGATACAGCAGGCATTGCGCTACGATATAAACCGCATCCTGATGGTGTTGTTGCATAAATCAGTCGGTCGAGCGAACTGACGTATACGCGCAACAGCGCTTGTAGTGGGTCTGTT
>CALNPU010000235.1 GCA_940588625.1 uncultured Caballeronia sp. | reverse complement strand
GGCAATCCTGCTGCTGTGCCGGTATCGACTTAAACTAACCAGCACTAACCAGCCTCCACGATTCCCGGGGCGGTTCAGTGTGTCGTCGACATGGCGGGGATTGATGCAACGCTTGAAGCGATACTCTGGGCAAATACTATTACAAAGTATAATTAATGATCGTAAATGAAAAACGATGACCGTGAAAAAGTGACTGCATTTCAGACACCGACCTTTCGACTTATATGATGAACACCTCAGCACCTTACAGCGCGGTCGTAGAGCGGCCCAAACGCGTTGCGTTTGTCATGTCGAACGCCATTGGTGATACGTTGGTATCAATGGTCATCGTGCAAAACCTCTTGAGAAGCGGCATCGAGGTCACGGTCTTCGGGCGCCCCGCCTACGCCTTGAAGCATTGGTTTCCCAGTGTGGAAATTAACCTGCTCCTGAGTGAAGCAGATAGCCAGGCAGTGCTGGCTGCATATGACACCGTCCTGCAGGTACAACAGCACGAGCCGCTGCCTGACCTGACGAGCGCTCACCCTCGCTTCCTGAATCTGCGTGAAGTCTTATTATGCGTACCGTTCAGGTTGCATGGCGAAACGCTTCGCCGAGTTCTGCCGTCACCGGATCGGACTGTCCGACGTTGACGTACGTAATGGACTAACCCCTCCGCCTTCACTGCGACACCGTCAACACATGCGCCGGATCGCAATTCATCCTGAGGCGAGCAGGGAAGACAAGCGTTGGTTGCCGGGGCGGTTCATAAAGTTGGCACATCGCCTGCGCCAGCCCGGTTACGACGTCAATTTTGTGATTGCGCCACATGAACGCGAGCGCTGGCACGACCTGCAAAAATGGCAAATCCCTGCGCCAGAATTTAAAAATCTGCATGCATTGGCGTGCTGGCTGTACGAGTGCAGCTGGTTTATTGGAAGCGACTCTGGAATAGGGCATCTGGCATCAAATCTCGATATCCCGACGCTCGGCTTGTTCCGGCGGCGTGCTGTTTCTGAACGTTGGCGCCCGGCGTGGGGAACAGTCCATGTTGTTCTGCCTTGGCAATGGATTCCGACTGCACCACTCAAGGAGATAGTCTGGCATCAAACGCTGACGTGCTCACGCGTACTGTCGGCGTTCAAGCGAATGGTTCGGGAGGATGCCCACGCGGGTTCTGACGTGATGGACGAATCCCTCCCTTTGGGGTGAATACAAGACCGATCAAAATCAAAAAATCGCACGCGCGCTCGCCGGCCGCCACGCAAGGTCTGAGGGCACGCCGGACCGCACGCGTGGTCAAAGCAGGTTCAGCAAACTCCGGAACAACTGCCTATACTAGTCGCGTTGTTACGAGCTACGTTGTTGGTCAGCGACGACCCCCGCTTGATCGCATCCGCATCCCTCCGGTGCCGGCACCTATAGCCGGACCGCATCGGCATCCTGATGAGCGTATCTGCGACGTGACCGACTTCTCCCTGTTCCCACAGTCAGGAGATTCCCGCCGTGCACGATTAATCATCCCCAACCCGTTTCATCGACGAAACCATCGGCCCTAAAACCACCGCGCCCGCTCGGCACGCGCGTACGCAATCGATCAAACCCATCACTATTGCCGTCGGGCTTTCTATCAACGGTAGAATACGCGCTAATGCTGGATCCTCGCACCACGCTGCTGGACGCGTTGCGTGAGTACCTGCACTTGACCGGCACGAAGAAAGGCTGCGATCACGGCCAATGTGGCGCTTGCACCGTCCACGTGAACGGACGCCGCGTGAATACATGCCTGTGTGTCTCGCCGCCAACCATGCAGGCGACGAGATCACGACGATTGAAGGCATTGGCAGCTCCAGTGCGCTGCGTCCCATGCAGGCCTCGTTCGTCAAGTGCGACGGTTATCAATGAATGCGGCTACTGTACGTTCGAGCGATCATGTCCGCGCTCGCCTTGCTCGAAAAGCCGGTCGGCCCCTCCGATGCCGACGTTCGCGAAGCCATGAGCGGTAACCTGTGCCGCTGCGGCGCCTATCAGAACATTGTTGCCGCGATCCAGATCGTACGTGGCAAAGCCTGAGGAACGCCGACATGGAACTGTTCCAGCTTTCCCGCGCGAACGACGTGCAGGACGCGATCAAGGCCGGCGCGGCGTCACATACCGCACAGCAGGGCGCCGACGTGCATTTCCTTGCAGGCGGCACGACGCTGCTCGACCTGATGAAACTGAACGTCGAGCGGCCGGGCCGCGTGGTCGATATCAGCCGCCTGCCGCTGAATGGCGTTGACGTGCTACCAGCGGCGGCATGAAGATTGGTGCGACGGTGCACAATGCCGATCTCGCGCACCATGCGCTGATTCGCGACGTGTACCCGGTGCTGTCGCAGGCGTTGCTTGCCGAGGCGTCGGCGCAACATGGCGACGACGGGCGGCAACCTGTTGCAACGCACCAGGTGTGTGTATTTCCGCGACACCGCCATGGCTTGCAACAAGTGTGACCCCGGCTCGGGATGCGCAGCAATCAGCGGTTTCAACCGGACCCTGGCGATCCTCGGCGTAAGCGATGCGTGCATTGCCAGTAATCCATCAGACATGAACGTCGCGCTCACGGCGTTCGAAGCGGTGGTTCATAATATCCAGGGAACGCGGGGTGCGCGCAGTGTCACCATCGACGATTTTTTCCTGTTGCCGGACACCACGCCGGAGCGCGAAACAGTGCTTGAACCCGGCGATCTCATCACTCACGTTACGCTGCCGCCGCCGGCGGAAGGCAGCCCGTTTCTCTATTTGAAGCTGCGCGACCGGGCCTCGTACGAGTTCGCGCTAGCGTCGGCAGCAGTGGTTGTCACGGTGACCGGCGGCCGGGTCAGCCATGCACGTGTTGTGTTTAGGCGGCGTGGGCACGAAGCTGTGGCGCTCGCGACGAGCGCCGCCTGATCTCGTCGAAAAGAACTCACCTCACGTCTACTGTGCTTGATTCTCTGCATGCGGTCATCGGCCGGCTGTACTCCCGAATTGACGGACCGCTGAAGGCCAGCAGCGAAGCAACCTATACTCGGATGTTGACCTGCCGGGCTTGCTGCATGCGGTTCTGGTGAGCAGCACCATTGCCAGCGGCAAGCTGGTCTCCCTCGAATTTGCTGCGGCGGAATCCATGCCCGGTGTGCACGCGGTATTGCATCGCGGCAACATTGGCCGTTTCTACCCGATCTCCGGCAATTCACTCGATACCGGCTACGTTGAC
Source organism: uncultured Caballeronia sp. (assembly GCA_940588625.1). Classification (GTDB taxonomy): domain Bacteria; phylum Pseudomonadota; class Gammaproteobacteria; order Burkholderiales; family Burkholderiaceae; genus Caballeronia. Next base: position 825 of record CALNPU010000235.1, on the reverse strand, counting down.
GAGGCATGTCCACCGTTCGGACGACATCATTCGGTATTACGGCCAGTACGTTGCGCTCGTAATAGCGGATACGTTCGAAGCCGCGAGTGCAGCGGCCGCCGCCGTCAAGGTTGGTTACGAAACCTCCGCGCACGATGTGAGCACCACCCTGTCAATCGATGTGGAACTGAAGGTTGAAAGCGAGCGTGGCGACGCCGCGAGCGCTTTCGACAGCGCGCCCGTCAAGCTCGACGAAAGCTATGTGACGCCGGTCGAAACGCATAACCTGATCGAACTTCATGCGATGGTCGCAAACTGGGTGGGATGGCGATAGTTATACGTTTTACGAAACATCTTAGGCAATCTCGAACCATCAGGGCACGCTGATGCAGATGCTCGGCCTGCCGAAAGAAAAGGTGCGGGTCATCTCGCGTTATCTGGGCTCGCTCAGGCTTCGGCGGCAAGCTGTCGATCTGGCCGCATTCGCTGCTCACCGCTGCGTCGAGCCACACAGGGCGCCCGGTGAAGCTCGTGTTGAGCCGCAAGATGATGTTCCAGAACGTCAGGCATCGTCCAATGACGCGGCAACGCGTGCATCTTGGCGCGAATGCCGACGGCACGCTTACCTCCATCCGCCATGACTACCTGAACCACACGTCGATCCTCGATGCGTATTCCGAAAACTGCGGTGAAGCCACGCCGCTGTTGTACAGCACGCCGAACCTGCGCGTGAGCTCGGGCACCGTGCCGCGCAATGTCGGCTCGCCTACGTTCCAGGTTGTGTCAAAACGTTTTTTTAAAGCGGCTAGAATTTCTCCTCCGATAGCGGAGGAGGAGCGATATGAA
>CALNPU010000234.1 GCA_940588625.1 uncultured Caballeronia sp. | reverse complement strand
AGACCGGCCTGCAGAACAAGATCGTTTCGCATTTCCGATCGGCGCCGCCATCTGGCGTCGCTCTCTGACCGCCCGTTGAAAGGGTACCATGTGCGGCAAAGATCGGCGTGTCGCGATTCGCCTCGCTGAACGCCGCATCAATCAAACCGGGCGACGGCACATAACCGGACAACACAATAAGCCCCGCCAGTTTCTCCGGATGCGTGAGTCCTGCGGTGTACGTCATCGCTCCGCCTTGCGAGAACCCTGCGAGGAAAATCTTCGAGGTCGGAATACCGCGCTCGTTCTCCCGCGCGATCAGTTCGCGAATCTGCTCGCACAAAGCTTTTAATCCGGCTTCATCGACCCTGCGATTCACGCCTTCGAACGACAGAATGTCGTACCACGCCCACATCAACGCCCACATCACATAACCGTTGTTGCCGGTGACCGGTATTTCGGGGGCATTCGGAAACACGAAACGCACGCCGGGAAGATCGCCCAGGCGCCGCTCCGGCACCAGCTGGATGAAATCATTGGCATCGGTGCCCAGGCCGTGCATCAGGGTCACGGCAAACTCGGGATTCGGCGCGGTTTCCACGTCGATAGTGGTAAGCAAAGCGGTCATTGGCTGGACTCCGGTTTCAGATGTTTTCAGATGATAAGGACAAGAACAAGAATGATGCCGAAAAGCGAGACGAGCCATACGAGCGAGCGCAAGAATGGAATCCCTGCCGCGTACAACAAGGGCAGGTAGACCACGCGAGCGATGATGTACAACCACGCGCCATAAAGCGTTAGCGTGCCTTCGCGGCCGGCCATGTGCGCAATCAGGATGGCGATGGCGAACACGGGCAAGGTCTCGAACAGGTTGGCCTGGGCACGCATCAGACGGCCAGTCAGCTTGCCCACTAGCGGCCCCGGCTGGTCACGGGGTCCGCCGTTATATCCCCGGTTTCGCGGGTGCGAACCACCGACGGCAGCAGCACCTGAATAAGGGCAAGCACAAGCGTCCAGGCGAGGATACAAAGTTCGGTCGTCATGGGAGGTGCCAGTTTGGTTGGAGGTCGTTACGCAAAACCGGAATCATCATCATGCCATCATTGATGCATTACGTAGCCTTGGGACTTCATTCATGCAAACACTTCCCGTGCGCCTTGTTCCCGGCGACGACCTGCGTGTGGCGCTTGAGACAATCGCGCGAGACCAGGCCATTGGCGCCGTGTTCGTGATGCAGGGCATTGGCAGCCTGAGCGTGGCGAACCTGCGTTACGCGGGCCTCGACCAGCCGGCCCAGCTTAACGGCGACCTCGAAATCCTGACGCTGGCCGGCTCTCTTGTTGCTGACGGCGCGCATCTTCACATGGCCGTCTCGAATGCCGAAGGCCGTGTGTACGGCGGCCATGTATCGCCAGGATGCATTGTTCGGACGACAGCGGAAATCCTGATCGTTTGCCTGGACGGCGTGCGCTTCTCACGCGATCTGGATCCGCGCACCGGCTTCCCCGAACTGTCGATACACCCTCAGCCCTGACGCCGCGATGGCCTCGGCCAATACCTGCGCGTCAGTTCGATGCTCAAGATGCACGCCACCAGCCAGACCGTTCCCAGTGCAAAGCCCGCTAGCACGTCGCTCGCGAAATGTACGCGCAGGAATACGCGGCTGCTCGCCGCGGTGAATGCGATGAGCGTGGCCGCCACGATGACGGCCAAGCGCCAGCCGTCCGGCAAAACCCGCACGAGCACATACGCAATGATGCCGTAGGTGACGAGCGACCCCGATGAATGGGGCCGCTCGGGAAACTCCATCCGGAGGCGGTGGCGATCAATTGATCATGCACTGGCCGCACGCGTTCAAACAGATGCTTGAAGATACTGTTGAGCAAGCCGTTGCCGACTATCGCGAGTTTGAAGCCAATGGCCAGCGCATACCGTTGCCGCACCATCAGGATCGCCGCGCCGAGCACGCACCACACGGCGAGTAACCATGCATCGCCCAAATGCGTGACCATTGAAAATGCACGGATCACGCCGATAGGAACCGCGCTCGCTATGCCCCGTTGGCAAAGGCCTGGTCTAACCAGCCGAGTGTCTCGCCCGCGCCTATTTCATCAGCAATCGCGGCGAACAAGACTGCCGCGCCAACGATCACGGCAAAGCTCACCGCCAGATTCACGACCAGCAGGACCCTGGCCGACGGGCCACGTTCTTCGCACAGCAGACCGTAACGCTGAACGAGCTGCCACACACTCAGTACCACGACTATCGCGAGAACCAGGGACACCGCAAACACCATCAATGCATGTTATGCTACCTTAAACAAGCCGGCATACGGCCTCGTCTCATAAAAGCGTCGCTAACGGAGTCTTGAGTGACTCGCTATCCAGGGCGAGTTCGTGTTGCATGTTGAGTTCAAACGATGCGCTTGCCCGATTGAAATCCCAGCGCGCAACAATTGCACGGCGAATCGCACCGCGTGCGTCCGTCTTGGACCCGTCGTAGTCAATCACGTTCACCGAATTGAGCACGCGCCCGCGCACGCGCGAAGACAACGCGGTTCCCGCCTGCACGGCCCACATCTGATGCGGCAACTCCTTATACGCAACATGCAGAGGCGTCACATACGGGAGATGGATATGCCCGCCCAGGATCAGGTCCACGCCCGCTTTCGACCAGCGTTCAATCGCATGTTCGCGGCCATGCAACAGGTTCCTGATGTCGTTGGTACGCGCCGCCACCACGGGCTGATGCGTGACGACAACCCGCAACTGACGCGGCGTCGCATAGCCGAGGCGGCGGACCACGTGCTCCACCTGTTGCGCAGATATTTCGCCATCCTTACGACGATACGCACGCGTGGTATTGACACCGATCACCAGCAGCTCGGCCGATTCGAACACGGGCTCGAGATCGTCTCCGAACACGCGCTGATGATTAGCATACGGATGTGCAATGCGAGCGAAGAGGTTGTACAACGGAATGTCATGATTGCCGGGAACGATAATAAAAGGCGTTGCACTGAATGTATCGACGAACGTCCGCGCTGCGCTGAATTGTGCACGTCTGGCGCGCTGCGTAATGTCACCGCACATAACAACGAGATCGGGCTGCAGCATATTGGCAAGCCGCTGCAACGCTGCCACAACAGGCGGTTGTTCGGTGCCAAAGTGCGGATCTGAAATCTGGAGCAACAGGGTCATAGCGATTGGCGTTGGCCACGTCGGCCTCGGGCTTGAGCAGGAACAACGGCTCCGGGGCGACGCGAAATTCGAGCGGCATGGTGATCCAGTTTATCTCGCCATCGGTCGCAACCTTGACGGGTCGTTGACGTTTGGACGGATGCGTCACAGTGATGCGCTTGAACGCGAAACTGATCACGTTGTCCGCGTCGCTCATCCGGCCTGCCGCGCCCCGCAGCATGAGACCGAGTTGCGCAAGGCGACCGATTGCCCGCGGCGCAATCGCGGCGAGCAAACCACGTTCCAGTTGCGGTGCTTCCGCCATGCCGATTTGTTCAAGCTGCAAGCGATTGTTGCCAACAAAGAGCGTCGATGTCCGGACCTCATGCATTGTGCCATCGTGCTCGATGTGAAGGCGCAAATGACGGTGCGCTCGTAGCAGCGTCACGGCTGCAGATCACAGCGCGATCAGGCGGCTGCGGCCAAACTGCCGCTTGTAGATCTCGCGGTCTTCCAGCAGCTTGGGATACAAACCGAGACTCGCGTTCACGAGAAACATGCGCTTGTTCAAGAAACCGACCTGGACCGGGAACGCCCGCGCGTCAAGCAAAAGACGGATGGATTCGGCCGGGTCCGCGGGGATGCCATGGTCACGGCTGAAATAGTTGAATGATGTGCCGCGCGGCAACACCGCAAACGCGCATCCGCTGCCGAGTACTGCCTGGGCCACCGCGCACAGCGTGCCGTCGCCTTCCGCACCGACCACCACGGCGTTTTGCTCTTTCGCATCACGTACGGCCTGGCGAGCGGTATCGGCGAGTTGAGAAGGTTCAAGGGCTATACTTAGCGCGAACTGAGCGATCATGTCGGCGCGAGCGAATCTCGGCCTACCCCACCCCTATTGAG
>CALNPU010000233.1 GCA_940588625.1 uncultured Caballeronia sp. | reverse complement strand
CGGCTACTACGCTCGCTTCTCGACACGGGAGAATAGCAATCGATCCCATCCATTTCCGACACAGTAAGATTAGAGGTCCGCCACTTTGTGCGGTGCAAGATTGCCGACCGCATTCATCAAACCGCAGGCACCGACCGCGAGCATCGGGAAACTCAGTTCTTCGAGTCCGACGAACATGCGCCAGTCCGCTCCGAAAGCATCGATTATCTGTGTGACAAACCCAATGTCGTTCACGGCATGCTTCATGCCGATCAGATGCGGCACGCGTTCCCGGATCGCCTTGACCGTAGCAAGATCCGTGTTGACTCCGGCGCGTCCGGGAATGTGATAGATCATCAACGGTTTCTGGGTGCGGCTTCCCAGATCAGCGTAGTACTCGACCAGACCCCACTGAGGAGGTCAGATGTAGTACGGCGTGACGATCAGCAGTGCGTCGGCACCCGACTTGTCCGCATGCGCGGTAAGCTCGATTGTCTTGGCGGCGACTGCGATCCGGTCGCCGCCACCACCGGCACACGCCGGTTCGTCACCTCGATCACAACGTCGACAAGACGGTTACGTTCCTTCACCGAGAGGTGCTTGGCTCTGCCGTCGTGCCGTTCATCAGCACGCCGTGGCCACCGTTGCTGATCTGCCATTCCACGAGTCGTGCGTAGGTCTCATAGTCGATGTCGTCGTTTTTGAACGGCGTAATGGAACCCTTGAGAGCTTGTGTCATATCGTTCATTACCTTTACGCCATGGCCTTTTCACGATTGGTCCTGAAACCGCTTTCCGTACCCAGCAGCGCTGCCGGTTCCTTCAGGCTCTCCTGCTACAGCAGCGATTCCATGTAGATGTTCAGCGGCTGGTCCTGGATAGTGAGTTCGTACACAAGTCATCGTACGAAGCGTGGTTATGCACGGCCCAGCCCGGTGCCGACAGCATCAGGTCACCCGCTTTCCATTCGTAACGGTTACTCGCCACCATGTTGTAGCCACTCCCGGAGAAGTAGTAGTTGATCGCGGCCGACACATGACGATGCGGACGGTCGATGATCTTCAGCGGGCGGATCGTCACGGTCGCGAAGAAGTTCGGCGTGGTGCCGTTGGTGCGGCCGGTGACCGTGTTGTACATCATGTACGTGCCGACCGATATAGTCGCTGCCAAGCGCTTCCAGTTTGTCAAGCTCGGCCTTGACTTGCGCCCACGGGAAATGAAGCGGGTTCGACTGCACGGCTGTCGGATTGATCAGCGTTTCGTACGGCATCAGCAAGCCGCCGTCATCGCCGATCAAGAACATTCCATACGGGTTCGTGCGCTTCGGATCGGTCACATGCTGCGGTGCGGGTTCTCCCCGGTCGATAACGAGCAGTGGTTCATAGTCCAGCACATAGATTTCCATGTGCTGCAGCAACGCGATGTTCGAATAGGTCAAGCGCACCTGAATTTCGTTGCTGTCGTTGTGGTGCGAGTAGGTCACGTACGAGGGATGATTCCATACGTCATACCGTTTGAACTGAACCGTACGCCATGCCACCACCGTCTTGCCGCTGCCACGGATGCAGAAGTTGACCTTCCTTCGTAGCGTTGTGACGCATGGGCGCTGTAGACTCTCCGGGCAACAGTACCTGCAGCATGACCTGAATGCCGGGTGCCAACCCCGGTGAACCGTCACGCGCCGCCGGATGAACGATCAGTGATTGACGGCGGCCGTCGCCCGGCACAGGCAATGCAGCAAGCCGCGCCACCTCCGCGTCAATATCCTCACGCGTCACAACGACCAGCTCCCAGTACCAGTTCTCGCGAGCCTGGGGGGTACCCGTCCGGTCCACGAAGATCACTTCCCGCCGCTCGAATTCACGTCTCAGATTCTGCATATTTGTCTCCCTGCGCCTTGATTGGATCGGGCCCTCGTCTTGCGCATCCGCCTGAGTCAGCCCGCACTCGAACAGTAAAGTAGCGTTAGCTATTTCTCAAGATTGATAATTCAAATCAATATGATAATTTTTTAGGGGCTTGAGTGAACATCTGGACGTAAGGAAACACCGCATGCTAGCGGTACAATCGTTTATTGATTTTTTGGATAACAACGGCAAGTGCCCATGCAGAAAGACCTGATGACACGCAACGAAGTGCTTGAAATTCTCAATATCAAGCAGGACACGCTTTACGTCTATGTGAGCCGCGGGTTCATCAAGACAGCGCCTCACCCCGATGGCCGCAAGAGTCTCTATTTTCGCGCGAACGTGGAGCGAGTGCGCAGTTGCAAGCGTGGCTGTCCGCCACAGTCGGCCACGGCTGAATCCACCATGCACTGGGGAGCGCCGGTCGTCACCTCGGCCATCACGCAAATCACCGCGGGTGGCCCCATCTATTGAAATCGTTCGGCGGTAGACATGGCGCGTGCCGGCGTGGCGTTCGAATCGGTCGCGCAACTGCTGTTCACGGACATGTGGCAGGACAACTTCGCCGCGTGGTCCAGTATCGACACCCCGCAAGATATGCAGCGCCTGTTGCAGTCGTATCCTGACGGACTGCGAAGCAATGACATTGGCAACCTGCTCGGCATGGTCACCCTGGCGCTCGGCATGCGCGAACGCGGTACGGCTGAGATATCGGACGACACGACAGTCACAGCGGCGCGACTGCTGATCCAGACCATGGCCGGATGCCTCGGGTGTTTGCAAACGAAGGGACGGTTCGCAGTGCGGCGTCCGCTGGAAGGACTTGCCGCGTTCATCTTGCGAGCCAGCCGGGTGGAGCCGTCACCTTCGCCCCGCGCATCGCTGCTTCGACGAATGCGGATCTGTTCAACTGCGTGACGGCAGCGATCGGCTCCCACGTCGGTTTTTCGACCGGGACAGCCACGCAGAAAGTGGAGACCGCGCTGCTGCAATCCACAACCGCGAAGGGCCTCACGCAGCGTATGCCACTCGTCCAGGAATACGGCGCCAGTCTGTTCGGCTTCAACCATCCGATGTATCCGACGGCGATCCGCGCGCGGACGTGATCCTGGAACTCGTCGCTGGATTGCCTAAGCTAGGAGCGGGGACACGCAACACACTCGAATTCCTGGAAAATGCACGCGCGGGACTGAAGGCCCATCCGGGCATGGCTATCGCAATGGTAACACTGTCGCGTGCACTCGGCATGCCGGACGGTTCCGCGACCGTCTCTGGATTCTCAGTCGAACCGCCGGCTGGGTGGTGCATATTATGGAGCAGCGAACCCAGGCGTTCCTGTTACGCCCCCGCACAAAATTCGTAGGCAACGTTTCTGCACGATAGTGCGTGTACTCAAGGTGCCTCGCATATGTCTTGCGCCGCTCCACGGCCTTTGACGTCGCCTTGATGCATGTACCGCCCCAAGTCAATATTTTCCAAGACTCCCTGTTTTCCGCCTCTTAGTCTTATGGCGTCTGCTTCGACCCGCCCCGTCGTTAAAACGGACCTCGAGTCAATCGACACCGAGGAATCGCTGACACTCACGCTCACCCATCCGATATGAACGGGTCAGCGTGTGCCGACGTTCGTCTTGAAAGAGCTTTATTTTCATCAGGATTACGAATTATGAACAATGAACGGATGATGACTGAGCGAACTCTTAGCGTTACAAGGCGCCATACTGAAGTGGGTGTTCGCAAGGCAGTGTTTGGTGTAATTTTTAACAATATCATGGAATGGTATGACTTCGCGGTATATGGATTTTTTTCCGTAACCATTGCCAAACTTTTTCCGACCGGCAATGACGTCACCTCACTGCTCCTGACAGTTGGCACGTTCGGCGTCGGTTTCTTCATGCGTCCCGTCGGGGCGATCGTACTTGGCTCCTATTCCGACCGCCATGGCCGCAAGGCCGGGTTTGATGATCACCATCATGTTGATGGCGCTGGGAACCGCGCTGGTTGGCTTTGCACCAACGTATGCGGCCACAGGTATCGCCGCACCTCTCGTGATCGTGCTCGCACGCCTTCTTCGGGGCTTTTCAGCCGGCGGAGAACTAGGGGAAACTCTGCAAAAGTCCTGGCATTGGGGTTCGTATGAACTATCGTGGGACGCAGTGGAGTGAATGGAGGAGAGTCTTGATGACACGGCTTGGTCTTGGTCTGGATCTGTCA
>CALNPU010000232.1 GCA_940588625.1 uncultured Caballeronia sp. | reverse complement strand
CTGGCAGCAATGCTAACCCGCCTAGATGCTCCACCCGAGACCAGCCGCAGCCTTACGGAAAGTCATACTGTCTGTTGGTTGAGCCCTGTGTGAACAGCGGAACAAGGATCGTGATCGCCGGCCCCAAGGGCAGCATCACGAGCAGGTACGCGCTCCAGCTCAGCCCTCTTTTACCTGCAATCGCGGCGACTGTTGCTGCGCAGACGCCGTACAGCAGAAAGCCCGTAATGGGTTGCATCGTACTCCCCGGATTTGCGATTTAGCCAAAGTGTATCGGCGACGAATACGGGGACCAACGAGAAAATCTTCTGATGTGTGCGCTACATCACAACCAAAAGAGGGCTGCTTGAACGGGGTGCGTTCGCGCACATAAAACAGCACTGTAAAGGGACTTGATAGGGGCAATGAAGTGTTTGTTCAACGGTCAAGATTGCGTTCTTACGTGCCCTTATCTTCGCTTACACGCTCTTTTTACCGATTGTGCGGTCACGCCACATTACTTCCCGGTTCTCGCTCTAACCTGGCCGGGGAACTGCAGAAACATACTCGTCGCTCCGGTCAGGATCAGGTCCGGGCGCTGCCGGCAGTGAGCCGCCACATAACGAGCGTGTTGAGACCTGCATGCGCCCGGCTGTGCGCTGAGCGATCAGTAAGTCAATGCCTTGTGCGAAGCGGGTCAGCAGGAACGCGTCCGCGTACCTTGTCAGGCCGGCGACGATGTTGCCGGATAAGATGACCACGGGCATCAGGTGTTGAAACCACAGCACACCTAGATCGTTTCCCAGCGGCACAAGGCGCGTGCCCCTCGTGCGTGGTCTGAAACAAAAGCGCGGCTGTCGGCCACGCGTTCATCGAAGACGATGATGAGCGCGGGGTCACACGCTACTCGCTCGTCCGATAACGTCGTTGATCGCACTATTACCTGCGTGGCCCACGACATTGGCCCGCATGCCGCAGCCAGAGAAGCTGCCCCGATGAACTCACGCCGGCCGGTTTTCATCTGTCGCGCTCCTTGATCCTCTTCAGCCAGATCCCTTGTTTTCCCGGCGACAGGATGCCGTTTGGATCGAGCGCTTCCTTGATGGTCTCGCTCATGTGCATCAACGCGTGATTGTTGAAATCGTACTGAGACGCAGCGAGATCCATGAACGCGAGGTGTGGACCTTGTATTGACCATAACCCGTCGCGCTGAAGTCGTTGATCAATGTCTTGATCAGATCTCCCGCTGCGTTCGTCTGGGCCAGATCGTCACTGTTGAAGATGGCCGCAAAGATGTGATGCATGCTGCGCGGGCCCGCCGTAAAACCGCCGTAATAATCGAAGCAGTGACGCGCGGCCTTGTCCCTGATCATTCGATACTGCCGCCGCATCGCGGCCGAGTGGCGCACAGATGGGCGAAAAATCGATGTGTGCGCCCGAGCCGCCGCGCCAGTTGAGCAGGTTGAATGCGTCGAGATTAGGAATGCCGACCTGGCTGGGATCGCCGCCGCCTTTCAGGGTTCGACGTCGGCATGGGCATACGGCGACTCGATCAACTCTGCGTCCGCGATGGACGAAAAGCGCCGGTGTATGACATCGCGGCGAGCCTTCACCAGCGCTTCGGGACTATAGAGGCAGAAGCGTAGATTCCAGCGGCCTATCCCGAGCTTGCTTGCCATGGCCTCTATGGCAGCGTCGGGCATGGCGCCCGGACCATACCACTGCTTGTGCGACGACACGCCGGCGGCCCACTGCACCGTCGATGATGGCGTTGCTTTGTATTGTGTCGTCGAGTTTCAACGGACGCAACGTCTCGACAATGCTCTCAAGATCGGCGTCGTGTCTGAATTTACAACACAACACAGCATGTAGCCTTCGGGCTTCGGCATCAACCAGATGCCGAGCTTGGTGACAATGCCGAAATTCGACTGCATGAACATGGCATCGTAGGACGGACCGAAGCCCGCCTTAAAGACCTGCCGGTCTTGATTGCCGTTCATTGCGCCCATACCGGTGCGTACAATCTCGCCGTTCGCGAGCATCACTTCCATCCCGCACTGCATGGCCGCGTGATCGCCGTATGGGGTCGTGCCGAAGCCGCGCTCCAGCGTATTGCCGACCACGCTGCCCCAGCCGGCGGCCGGCGGATCGAGCCACAACCTGATGCTTCGCGCTTGAAGCGCTTGATAAAGATCGTAGTAGCTGAGGCCCGGTTCGACCAGTGCATAACCGAGCGTCTCATTGATCTCGATGACGCGGTTCATGCGCTGTAAGTTCAGCACGACACAGCCTTTAAGCCGGGGAGCTGCGCCGCCGTAAGCGAAGTTGCGTCCGGTCGATACGCTCCACAACGGTACGCCATACCGGTTCGCCACACTCAGCACGGCGCGGAGCGTTCGATATCCGACACCATCACAATGGCCGACGCTTCATGAGCATGCGTGTCTCCGGGTGCGAACGGATCCAGATACGGCTGCGCCGCACCGTCCCACGAGAACGGCGTTCTGGCCCGAGATCGCCCCGAATGCTGCGAGCGCTTGCTGGAAATCAGACTCCAGCATCCCGGGGGACGCGGCGGATCACTCATGTTGCCGGCACTCGGAACACCTCCGTCGACACGATAGTTTTAATCGGTTTCAACTGAGTTCATTCAGCATGCGTTCAGTAGGCGCTGCTATTGGTGGTGCCGTTCGAACTCGACCCTGAGGCCGGGGCTGCGCTGTCAGTCCGACATCCGGCGAGCGAGACGGTCAGGACGGGCAGCAACGTCGATGCAATGCGTTTGAAGTTCATTTGGTTTCACCGTGAGTTACGGACGAGCGCACAGCACCCGCCAGCACGATGTGCGGCACTCGTGACCTAAACGAACGGCAGCGGCAAATTATTCCCTTCATCAACCGGAACTGTCAGGACGGATTCAACAGGAGATCGAGCGTACGGTCAGCGCCCGGATCGTTGGGCGCGAAGCTTGGAGTGCCACGCCTTTGCCTGGCTGAGAAGCCGGGCAATTGGGCCAGGTAAGCGACGTGAACCATGCGCCGCGCAAGTGCCCGGGCAGTTTTTTGCTGCGAAACGCGAGCACGCCCCAGCGCGAATTGGCAATCTGCGCGCTCCAGGCCCCAGTGATGTTATTGCGGCTCCAATAGGCTTTGAAGCGTTCGGCGTCTACGCCAAAGTCTATGTTCAGGCGTTGTTCGAATGCCCACTTGATGACGTGTTCAACGACGATTGAGCCGGGGCCAAACCTGGCATACCGGTCATCGAAACTGGCAATGAGGCCGTCGACGCAGGTAGTGCCCACGCCAACCACTGTTGCCGCGACCGTTGCGCCATCGAGCGTGACCACGAACAGGCGGCCCATGGCCTGTCCGTTCGCCGGGCAGAGCAGATTGACGAGAAAGTCCCGGTAGTGCGACGAGTCGAGCCACTCGCCTCGTTTCCCTACCTGATCGCCCCACGCGCGTTTGCGCGCCAGAATCCAGTCGACCAGCGCGGCGTTTTCGCGAGCGTCGCCGGGCTCCGTCAGACGTACCGCAAGCCGGCCTTCCTTCGACAAGCGACGTTCGAGCGCACCCGGTTTTTTCCCGCTCATCGTGCCCAGTATCTTGCAAAACGCGTCCCATTCGGTCTCGTTGCGGAGCTTCGCAAATGCGGCAACGGTGCGTGCAGCAATCATCACATGGCGTTTGCGTGAGGCGACAGCGTGCAGGTCGGAGCCTTCGTCCACGTAGGGCAATTTGATGAAGTCCGCGCCGCCGCGCGTGAACGCCGTCCGCCACGCGCCGGTAATCAGAGCGGGGGAGGAAGGGCTATCGGTCACGAGTACCCTCGTGTAGTCCCCGGCCTCAAGACTGAGCGGGCAGAGATAAGTCCATAGGAGCCGTACGTCACGAACGGCCAGACCATTGCCAGCCGCTCGTTCTCACGATGCACGATGCAGCAGAGCCTTCTGCCGCGCGGCTTGGCGACATGTTGCTAGGCGAGCCAGCACACGCTGAAAGACTGGCCGTACTGACCGACCGTGCGCGCGTGACCAGAGATCGTCCCATTCGTGCTCTAAAGGTAAGCATTCAATCTAGACCGGTTGCGGATTACGTTGACGCGCGAGAGGATCGACTGCTAGCGAACGGGATCGAT
>CALNPU010000231.1 GCA_940588625.1 uncultured Caballeronia sp. | reverse complement strand
CCTCCGCTGCCCCCCCATCCTGCCGCCGCTACCACGCTCTGCACGTCCCCGAAACATGCTCCGAGGGGCGTCGTTCGTGTGGACCTCATACGTTTGAACTGCCGGCAGTCGGCGGCTTGCACCCGGGTGATAGGCCGATTGGCTGAATGCGGGTTGTTGACGTCCAGTGCTAGGATTGCATGCATATCCACCGCATCGGAGCTTTTCTTGAATACGCCAGTTGTCCTCGTTCTTACAACGTTGCCCGACAGCGAGGCGGCGTCAACGCTCGCGCAGCAAGCCATAGACGCACGGCTTGCCGCCTGTGTGACGGAGCTGAGCACGGTTAAGTCGCGGTATCGGTGGAAAGGTAAGGTAGAGGTTGCCGAGGAGCTTCAGCTCCTTTTCAAGACGAGCCTCGCACGCGGCGACGAACTGACGCGCTTTATCGAAGCAAATCATCCTTATGAAACACCTGAAATTATCTCATGGCAGGCTGATGCATCGGCTGCTTATGGGCAATGGATTACCGCGGAAACTCAACGTCCTCTTAATGTTTAGGTCCTTTGCCTTCTCCGCGCGCCGGCCGCTCGACGCAGTTCTCATGCTGGTGTCGTGCCTCGTGCTGCTGCTCTGCTCGATCTCGCCAAGCCATGCTGCCGACGATTTTCTTGACCCCGCGGTCGCGTTCGAATTCAGCGCTACGGAGAAACCGGGCGAGATCGACGTGCGATATAAGGTCGCAGATGGCTATTACATGTATCGTGAGCATTTTGTGTTTGCGGTGAAGAATGGCACGGCGACGCTGGGCGAACCGCAATTGCCTGCGGGCAAGGTTCACTTCGATCAGACGTTTAACAAGGATTTAGAAACGTATCGCGGCGAACTCGTGATCCGGATTCCCGTGAAGCAGGCTTCCGGCCCGTTCGATGTTGCTGTCGCGTCGCAGGGCTGTGCCGACCAGGGCATTTGTTATTCGCCGATGGAGCGCGTTTACCGCGTAAGCGGCGCAGCCCTGCAGGCGGCCAGTGCCAATGGTCAGGCACCATTGGCCAGCACCAGTGACGTGCCTTGGTACGACCGCGCGACCAACGCCGATTACGCACAATCCCTGCTGGAAAGCGGCGGCTTTTTTGCGATCGTCGGCTTGTACTTCGTGGCGGGCGTCGTGCTGAGCTTGCTGCCCTGCTCTTACCCGATGATCCCCATTCTCTCGGCGATCATTATTGGTGAAGGCGCGCGTGTGACGCGATCACGAGGATTCGGGTTATCGGCGGCGTATGTGTTCGGTATGGCGCTTGTCTACACGGTGCTAGGTGTGCTCGCCGCGATGATCGGGCAGAGTCTTGGCGCGTGGCTCCAGACTCCCTGGGTGCTCGGCGTGTTCGGCATGATGCTGGCCATATTCGCGCTCACCCTGATTGCCGGTGTCGATATTGCATTGCCCGCGCGCTGGCAAAACAGCGTCAACCAGGCGTCGCAGAAGCGCTCGGGCGGGAAGGTCGTGGCGGTTGTCGTCATGGGTGCGTTATCAGCGCTCGTGGTCGGTGCGTGCATGACCGCGCCGCTCTTTGCCGTGCTTGCATGTATCGCGCATACAGGCAACGCGTTGCTCGGCGGTGCGGCATTGTTTTCCATGGGCGTTGGATTCGGCGTGCCGCTCCTGATCATTGGGCTCGGTGCGGGGACGCTGTTACCGCGCGCGGGGAACTGGATGGACGGCGTGAAGGTGTTTTTCGGCGTCGTGTTGCTCGCGGCGGCACTGTGGATCGTGTGGCCGGTGCTGAGTGCTGTCGTGCAAATGGCTTTGGCAGCGTTGTGGCTGCTTATAGCGGCCGCGGCGCTGGGGCTTTTTACATCGGCGGCGGCGTCGATATGGCGCAAGCTGGGCCGTGGATTCGGCGCCGCGCTCGCTATCTGGGGCGCTACGTTGCTCGTCGGACTCGCTGCGGGATCCACTGATCCGCTTCGGCCGCTGGCCGTATTTGCTGCGCGGATGGGTTCCGACGCTGAAACCAGCACGCAGCAATTCGTGCCGGGGGAGACGTTCGCGCCGGTCAGGTCATCGGCGGAATTGGATCTCGCACTCAAGGCTGCGGGCCGCCCTGCCATGCTGGATTTCTATGCCGACTGGTGCGTATCGTGCAAGGAGATGGAACATCTCACGTTCAGCGATTCGCGGGTACGCGCGCACCTGGCGCAACTTAACCTGCTGCGCGTTGATGTTACGGCGAATAATCCCGACGATCAGGCGTTGCTCAAGCGCTTCAAGCTGTTCGGGCCGCCGGGCATCATCTTCTTCGACGCGCAGGGCAACGAAGTGGTGCGGGTCGTGGGGTACGAGTTGGCGGATAAGTTCTTGAAGAGCCTAGACAAGCTTTCCGCACCTACGACGTGATTTTCTACGTGCGGAACTTGATGTGCGTTCGGATCCCGGACGCACATCACGTTTCTCCGGGATCCGCGATTCGAGCCCTCGGGCCGTCTTCACCGCAGCCGGGCCTGACGGCCGCGCTTCAGCGGCTCTACGGTGATGCCGGCGGTGGCTGGTGCGGGCTTTCCTATACAACGTCCAGTGACAGGCGCGGCGGTTCGGCGAACCCGGACCGCCTTTTTCAATCCGGTACCGATGACTGGTCGACAAGCAAGAACGATCATCCCGTAGTGGACCTTTGTACGAGTGTGAGCGGTACGCCAGGCGATATCATTCACGTCACCAACACGTCAGGGCCGACGAGTGACGTGAGGCTGCATTACGTGCCGGGTGGATCGATTGATTATCGATGGAACGAGGGTTCGTGGAGACGGCTCGATCTGTTCGTCGCAGGCCATGTCATGGAGTTGACGGGGTTTCCGAGCGTGGGTGCATGGATGCTCGATATCAAGGTAGCGTCGGGAGTGGTGGAACTCGCCGGTATCGAACACAGGAACGACAATCCGGGCATCCGGATTCACAATCTCGGGGCAGAAGGAAGTACCGCGCTGGATTGGTCAAGCGTCGATGCAGCAACATGGCAAGCATGCATAGCAGCGCTTGATCTGCACACAGCGCTGACATTCTTCGGCACGAACGATCAGAAGCGAATCACGCCGCAAGAGTACGGCTCAAGCCTTGCAAGGCTTGAGCATTCGCTTAGAGCGGCCGCGCCGCATGTCGATATCGCGTTGGGGACATCACCGGAAAGCGACGACCTGACCGAGCCACGGCCCGGCCGACCCATGCGTTTGTATATGGCGGAGACGCGGCAACTTGCGATCGATCAGGCGCTGTGTCATATCGATTGCCAACCCGCTTTCGGCGATTATTCAGGACTCCGTCCGTTGCTTGATGATTCGCTGATTCATCCGTCAGTCGCAGGCATGCACGTGATTGAATCGCTTTATCTTCGCGTGCTGGGTACTGTCAACGACCAAGCAGTCGCACCCGCTTGATCAGGATGCGGGTGCCACCGAGGCACCGCCAGTCTTGTGCCCCTCCAACGAGTCCGCAACGAAGCCCGACGCTTTCATCTCCTCTACAAAACGGCTGAGATAATCAACCGCAACATTGCCACAGCTCTTAGGCAATCCCATTGCTTGCTGGATCACCATGAAGCGCTCGCCGAGCAACCGAAGGCCCGGTGTTTTCGCGGCGTCGCTTTCGAGTTGTTGTTTTACCCCTGCCGCGACCTCCAGCTCCTGTTCGAGAAACGTCTGCACCACGGCAGGCGACGAAGGCGCGCGAACAATTTCCGCGTGCTTCAATTCCCACGATAGAAACAGATCATAAGCGCTGCCCTTACCGACCGCGACGCGCGTGTTGGCGCTATCGACCTCGCTGTTGTGCTGTATCGGAGAGTCGTTCCGGACCATATAAAAGCCTTCGATCAGCACATACTGCGCGGTAAACGCAATGCTTGCTCCTCGCGCTGGATCGATTGCGAAGAAGCCGATATCCGCGTGTTCGTCGCCGACCGCTTCAACGGACTTTCCGGCGGTATCGAAGACTACGAGATCGACCGGCAGCCCCAAGCGCTTGCCGAGTTCCCTCGCCAGGTCGATGGAAATACCGACGGGCTCGCCGGTCACAGCGTCCTTGTTAGCGAGAATCGGATTGCTATTGACGGCTGTGTAAAACCAAGGGCTATACTTAGCGCGAACTGAGCGATCATGTCGGCGCGAGCGAATCTCGGCCTACCCCACCCCTATTGAGGG
>CALNPU010000230.1 GCA_940588625.1 uncultured Caballeronia sp. | reverse complement strand
TGTGGAAAGGCATGCGCCGTTTGGCCGACATGCAGCCAAGCTTCAGTCTTGCATGCAATAGATATGCTTAACCGAAAACGCCATGCCCGCTGCACGGCCCGCCAGCGCGTCATTCTCCGAATCCCCGATAGCCACGGCTTCGCGCGGCAACACGTCAAGCCGCTCGCAGGCAATCAGCATGGGCGCCGGATCCGGCTTTTTTTGCGGGACGGAATCGCCGCCGAGTACTACCTTGAAGTATTCGGCCAAGCCGAATTTCGCCAGCAATTCGACAGCGAACCTGTGTGGCCTGTTCGTCACGCACGCCAGCGGCAAACTGAGATCCCCTAGCGCTTTCAGGCCTTCCGTGACTTCTGGATACAAAGTAGCGCGCTGTCCGTTGATACGTGCGTATTCCGTCTGATAGATCGCCAGGGCGTCTTCGAACTTCGTGCTTGCTTCCAGCGCTGAAAACCGTACGGCCAGCACGCTGCGGATCAGGTTCTCCGAACCCTTTCCTATTTTGTGCCGATACGCGCCAGCATGCCGTTGAGCGCAGCGACAAAATCGTCGGCGGTGTCGATCATTGTCCCATCCAGGTCGATGATCGCCGCGCGCAGCGTTTTGTTCGTGAACGCCGGAAAGCTCCGCCGTGAGTTCGCTCATCGCGCTTCTCCGGTATTCACTTTGGCCAGCTCGGCCCGCATTTGCGCGATAACGTCGTGGTAATTGTGGTGGTCGAAAATGGCCGATCCGGCCACGAACGTATCCGCGCCGGCTTCCGCGATTTCCCGGATGTTGTCGATTTTGACGCCGCCGTCCACTTCAAGATGGATCTCGCGTCCGGTCCGCTCGCAGTATTCGTCGATACGCCAGCGCGCTTCGCGCAGCTTGTTCAGCGCTTCGGGAATGAACGACTGGCCGCCAAAGCCCGGATTCACGGACATGATCAGCACCAAGTCGACCTTCTCCATCACGTAGTCGAGATGACTCAGCGAAGTGGTCGGATTAAAAACCAGACCGGCCTTGCAGCCGTGATCGCGAATCAGCGACAGTGTGCGATCGATATGATCCGAACCTTGAGGATGAAAGCTGATCACATTGGCGCCGGCTTTTGCGAAATCCGGCACGATACGATCGACCGGGCGCACCATCAGATGCACGTCGATAGGCACATCCGTATGCGGGCGCAGTGCCTCACAGACCATGGGGCCGATTGTCAGGTTCGGGACATAATGGTTGTCCATCACGTCGAAGTGGATCCAGTCCGCACCGGCGGCGACCACGTTGCGGACTTCTTCGCCGAGAATGGCAAAGTCGGCGGACAAAATACTGGGGGACAGGCGAAATTGCGTCATGACGTCGACCGGTTGCAAGCGGAAAATGCATTTTACAGTGAGACGACCTTTTTGACCGCCACCCAAATGGCTGCCGTCCCGTCCTGCGGCCTCCTGCGGGTGTTTCGCGCGCTTGACAAAGCCCTTGCAGACAGCGGCGTTCTGTTGCGGGCACCGGCGGCATCAAGCAGAATGCGTCACCTGACGTTCACGCAAATTCGCGCAACCCGTGCTGGACCTCTGTCTTTGAGAGGGCCAGGGGTTAGGGGGTTAGAACCCGCGCAGCACATTTTTGAATTGGAAAAGCGACGAGTCAGTATGAATTCAGCGTATCCGTCCAGACGCAATATCTCCCTGAACAATCGGATCCGGATGCCCACTAGTTTGCGTTCGTCTACACTCTGACCATCCGGAACACGGGCCAGGTCGCGGCACAACTGATCTCGCGCCACTGGATCATCACTGACAGCGACGAAGTGGTTCAGGAAGTAAAGGGACTTGGCGTGGTCGGCAACCAGCCGTTGCTGCCGCCGGGCGAGAAATTCGAGTACACGAGCTGTGCGGTTATTGCGACGCCCCCGTCGGCACCATGCGCGGCTCGTATTTTTGGGTGGCCGAAGACGGCGAGCGTTTCGAGGCGCCGATTGCTGAATTTGCACTGCACATGCCGCGTACGCTGCATTGAACCAGCGCTAAAGGACGTGCCGTTATGCCGCTTGCGTTTCTCCTAGCGCTTGTTTTTCTTCTTGCCCGAAGCCGTCCACACGACGATAAAGATCAGCAGAAGCAGCGCCACGAGAGACTCGAGCGCAAAAGCAAAAATAAGCATTGGGTATTCGTCGAATAGATAAGACATGGCGGTTCTCGTCAAGAACGAACATTGTATGCGTTTCACTCGCTCGCTTGCCGGATTGGCAGGATGGGCGGCGTCGCTCACAGCAGCCGTCCTGCTCGCTTCGTGCGGCGGGGGGGGCACCAAGTCCGGATATCTTGCACCGCCGACTGGTGCGCCGATCATCACGGGACAACGCGTGGCCAACCGCCTGACTGCGGTGCGCTGGCAGCAAGTGCCCGGCTGGCAAGACGATTCATTGCTCGGCGCGACTGCCGCAATGCGCCAGAACTGCAGCCGTCTCGCGCAACAGCCAGCGTTGCGCCGGGCGTGCGCGGCGGCGCAACGGCTCGACGATCTTGACATGAACGCCGCCCGCGAATTCTTCGAGGCGTACTTCACACCATTCCAGCTAGCCAACACCGATGGCACGCTCGACGGTCTCGTGACCGGGTACTACGAACCGTTGCTGCGCGGTGCGCGTACTCGGCACGGGCCTTATCAGTACCCGTTGTATCGATGGCCGTATCGGTTCAAACCCGGCACCGCGTTGTTACCAACGCGCGCGCAGCTTGAAAGTTCGGGCGTGTTGAACGGTAACGAACTGGTGTGGGTCGACGATCCTATCGAAGCGTTCTTCCTGCAGATCCAGGGCTCGGGACAAGTCGTGATGGAAGACGGGACCACGATGCGCATCGGATTGGGGGGGACTAACAACCAGCCATACAAATCGATCGGACGTGAGCTGCTGGATCGGCGTGAACTCACGTCAGCACAGGCCACGATGCAAGGTATCAAGGCGTGGGCGAAAGCGAACCCATCGCGTGTCGATGCGTTGCTCGACGTCAATACGCGCTTTGTGTTCTTCCGCGAGATGCCTGAAACGGAAACGCTGGCGGTCGGCGTGGGCACCGAACCGGTGGGCGCGCTGGGTGTTCCGCTTACGCCCGAGCGCTCTATTGCGGTCGATCCGTCGTCTATCCCGCTTGGTACGCCGGTTTTTTTGCAGACCACTCGCCCATTGAGCAATGCGCCGATGAACCGGCTGGTGTTCGCTCAGGACACGGGCAGCGCGATCAAGGGCGGTGTGCGCGCGGATTATTTCTGGGGTCTGGGCGACGACGCAGGAGATCTCGCCGGCCGGATGAAGCAGGCCGGCAGGATGTGGCTGCTGCTACCGAATTCGTAGCCAGGTATGTTGAATGCGAAGGTAATTGCAAGCGCCGGCTTTGGCCGGCGCTTGCCCAATCGACCCGAGGCTTTCGGCGGATCGATCAATCGCGGATCAGCCGGATAAGCTGGAATCTCGAATGCGGGTACCGCTCGCGTAACACGCGCTGGCTCCGACCGGCGGATGCAGAATCAGCTCGCCGCTTTCCGCTGATCGATCACCCGCCGGGCCTTTCCGACGGACCTCTCAATGCCATTTACATCAAGCACCTGGACCACTGCACTGACGCCGATCAACGCCTTGATGTCATAAGTGAGCGCGGCTTTGGCTTGATCGAGAACGCTCGCATACGGGGCCGTTTCAGGACAGGGCTCGACATTCAGCGTAAGCACATCGAGCGGACCTTCCTTCGTCAGCACGATCTGATAATGCGGCGCGAGCGCGTGTTGTTTGAGCAGCATCTCTTCAATCTGCGTGGGAAATACATTCACGCCGCGCACGATCATCATGTCGTCTGAACGCCCCGTGATCTTTTCCACGATGATCTCGGGATAAAAATGATCTTCCCAGATCGTCGAACTGTCCTTCGTCTCCACACACTCCGACGCCACGCCCGCCTGGCCCCATCACTTCTGATAGTCCGTATATATCGACCGCGTCGATACCCATTCGCTTCTCGATAGCCACGCGTATGTCGTTTGTTCACGGTTCCGCACCGAAGATGCCGATGCGCAGCGAGCAATCGGCAGTGTGAACACCTTGGCGCTCAAGTTCGTCGGCAATCGACAGCATGTAGCTGGACGTCACCATGATGATTATATGAACGCCCCGATGCGGCAGGTTTTCTGGCGTGTTGCTTCGACAGGATAGGTTGCAGCTTTATATGCGGCC
>CALNPU010000229.1 GCA_940588625.1 uncultured Caballeronia sp. | reverse complement strand
GAAAACCTGCAACCTCCGATGCGACCGATTTCGTTATTCCCGTGTCCACGCGTTTTGATACTGTCTGGAACGTGTGCAGTCGCTCGCGTGTTTGTAGCAACAATCCTGTATGGTACCAGAGTAAGTGCCAAAGCGCCAACTCTGGTCGACACAAGGGAGGCACCTGTGCACGTGATTAAGCTGTTATTTGCGACTGATCGTCACTGTAACCGAAACATTCGCGAAAAATGACGCCATTGGACAACAACCTGCACGAACCCCGCGGGCGACGTAAAAACGCGCAAAACGGTAAAATACCGTCCCATGAAACCAGAACGATGGACACCGCGCGTGACGGTCGCGGCAATTGTGGGGCGGGACGGGCGCTTTCTCGTGATCGAGGAGCACACGTCGGACGGGCTCAAGATTAATCAGCCGACCGGGCATCTGGAAGCAGGAGAAACACTTGTCGATGTCGTGAAGCGCGAGACGCTCGAGGAAGCGGCACACCGTTTCGAACTGGAAGCGCTTGTCGGCAAGTATCTCACCCACTTCGGGTGGCCAGGAAGGTCGATCACGTATTTGCGGTTTACGTTCTGCGGCACGACGTCGGGCGAAGTGCCGGGCAGGGCGCTGGATTCGGGCATTGTGCGGGCCATGTGGCTTACCGAATTGCGCGCCTACGCTGACCGGCACAGGTCGCCGGTCGTGCTGGAATGTCTCGATCACTACCTCGCCGGGCGGCGCGTGCCGCTCGACTTCATTCATACGCATTCGGTCGCGCCGATGTAGGTTCATGGTTTGAATTCAGCTTCAGGTACCTAATTCAGGCAAGTAACGTAGAGAGCAAAATGAGCAAGGCCGGAAAACAGAAAGTCGTGGTGGGCATGTCGGGCGGCGTGGATTCGTCGGTGACCGCATGGCTGCTCAAGGAGCAGGGCTACGACGTGATCGGCCTGTTCATGAAGAACTGGGAAGATGACGACAGCGAATACTGCTCGACGCGGCAGGACTGGATCGACGTGGTGTCGGTGGCCGATCTGATCGGCATCGACGTGGAAGCGGTCAACTTCGCGGCCGAATACCAGGATCGCGTGTTCGCCGAATTCCTGCGGGAATATTCGGCCGGCCGCACGCCGAATCCGGACGTGCTGTGCAACGCCGAGATCAAGTTCAAAGCCTTCCTCGACCACGCAATGTCGCTGGGCGGCGAGACCATCGCGACGGGGCATTACGCCCGCGTGCGTGAGCGCGACGGGCTGTTCGAACTGCTGAAGGCCACGGATTCGACCAAGAATCAGTCTTACTTTTTGCATCGGCTGAATCAGGCGCAATTGTCGAAGACGCTGTTTCCTCTGGGTGAGATGCCTAAGACGAAGGTCCGCGAAATCGCGGCGCAGATCGGCCTGCCGAATGCGGCGAAGAAGGATTCCACGGGTATTTGTTTTATTGGCGAACGGTCGTTTCGCGAGTTCCTGAAGCGCTATCTGCCCACGCAATCGGGTCCGATGAAAACGCCCGATGGCAAGGTGATCGGCGAGCATGTCGGGCTGGCGTTTTATACGTTCGGTCAACGAAAAGGCATCGGGCTTGGCGGCAGCAAGGACGGTAGCGGTGACCCGTGGTTCGTTGCGGGGAAGGACATGGCATCCAACACGCTTTACGTGGTGCAAGGGCATGACCACCCGTGGCTGCTGTCGTACTCGCTTGTGGCCGGCAATACCAGTTGGGTCGCGGGCGCCGCGCCGGTCGAAGGCACCGTTTGCGCTGCCAAGACGCGGTACCGGCAGTCGGATGCGCCTTGCGTGATGGGTGCGTCGGGCCCGATGGATGGTCGTTTTGAACTCCGCTTCGACGACGCCCAATGGGCCGTGACACCCGGACAATCGGCCGTGCTTTATCAGGGCGATGTGTGTCTGGGTGGCGGGATCATTGAATCGGCGGCAACTGCACAGCCTATGCGCCGAGACGTGAGAGCCGCGCTGCTGACCGTACGATAGGCGTTTCTCAGTACATCGCACTGGTTGGAAGCGGGCTGCGGCCC
The DNA here is from genome assembly GCA_940588625.1 of uncultured Caballeronia sp. Taxonomy (GTDB): domain Bacteria; phylum Pseudomonadota; class Gammaproteobacteria; order Burkholderiales; family Burkholderiaceae; genus Caballeronia. The sequence continues at coordinate 2,255 of CALNPU010000229.1, read as the reverse complement.
GCTTTTTTATTGCGCTGAATTTGCCAGAAAACGCGCTTAAATCAGTAATTCACAAAAAATCGGGACATACTCGATGAGGCTTGAGACGCTCTGAACAGTCCAGAGGGAAAAAATTCGACCCTGTGCGTTGAAGGTTCAAAGCGAAATTCATGTTGAAAGCTCTTGATTATCTATCTTCTAATAGATAAATTAATGCCATGGAGTTTTGCTGCATGAGTTTGGCGGCATCAGCTTGACAAGAGAAGTTGATCGATAGCAACGCTGCGGCAACTACGCAGCATCAGCATAACAATACCGTGGAAATAGCGAGCCAGAACCGAAATGAATATCGACAACCCCCCCCCCGACAAAAATACTGTGCGCGAGCAATTGCTCGATCACGCCCAGGTTTTGCTGATGACTCGCGGCTACAACGGGTTCAGTTATCGGGATCTGTCGGCGCTGGTGGGCGTGAAGACATCGAGTATTCGTTATTACTTCCCGTCGAAGGAAGATCTGGTGCTCGAAGCAGTGAATACGTACAGCGCGGACGTGATGTCGTCTATTTACGCCATCGATAGCTCTGCCTCCGCCGAGAAAAAGCTCGACCGGTATGTAAAGCTGTTCGGAAAAATCGTGGGCGAGGGCGATCAGGTTTGTCTTTGCGGAATGCTTGCCGCAGATATTGAATCGTTTCCCGAAGATGTCCGCCATGCGGTCCAGGCTTTCTTCAAAGCTAACGAAACTTGGCTGGCAAAGGTGCTGACCGAAGGTGAGAAGCAAGAAACCCTAAGAGTGAACGGAAAGCCGGAAGTGACGGCTCGTGCATTGTTCGCGGCGTATCAGGGAAGTTTGCTGGTCTGCCGTTTGTTTCATACGAAGGTGCGCCTGGATGAAGTGACGCAAACGGTGAAGCGTTAATTCACGATGTGGGGGGGAAACGATTTGCGAATGAGTTGAAAGGGCATGGTTGCCGCCGTCCAGTCGTCGTTGAGATAATTGTCAAGAATGATTAGGCGTTTACCAAAACTAGCACTTATCGATTTATCTATCTTCAGATAAGTATATTTTGATTGCCGATTTTATGCATAAGCGCATTATTTTGACGTTATTTTGCCTGTCAGGCATCGACGGGAGAGCCAAGGGCGCGATCCGGTGTGCAAATGAAAGATCGGCATCGGCGTTTTTGCGATTTGGCCAATCAGGCTGGCTTGCCCTGAATTGGGGCTGATGCAGTTAATGGGTCAAGCGTCCGCGTGAATCCGGCATGTGCTGGATCGCATTGATGTTGTCGTCGTTGCTGTCGCGAGAAAGGAAACTAACAAAGAGGTTAGTTTTTTCTATGTTTACGTTATCGACTAATGTATCTATGAGTAGATAGATTATCACTTTAGATGAGCTTTTCAACGTGCCTCATTTTAACCAGTAAGTTAAATATACCAGTCTTACCCCAACCGCAGCAACCCGCTTTTCGCACCGGGCCCTAACCCGCCGTACCTTCACTAACAGGAGCGAACCATGACACAAACTGCGCCGGTGCTCGAACCTGCGACGCAGCAGTTTATCGATGCACTCACAGCGCAAAAAGGTCCGCCGATCTACACCCTGTCCCCCGCCGACGCCCGCAACGTCTTTGCTGGCGCCCAGTCGCAACCGGTGTCGAAAGAGGCGGCGCAGATTGAAGACCGCGTGATCGAGGCTGGGCCGACGGGCAATACGCGATCCACATCGTGCGACCGGCACACGCGAAGGGTGTGCTGCCCGTGATCATGTATTTCCACGGCGGCGGTTGGGTACTGGGCGACAAGAATACGCACGACCGCCTGATCCGTGAGATCGCGAACGGTGCGCAGGCCGCTGTGGTCTTCGTGGATTACAATCACTTGCCCGAGACGAAATTCCCGGTGCTGACGGAAGAAGCCTACGCCGCCACGCGTTACGTGGCGGAGCACGCGAAACAATTCAATGTCGTGCCACGCGCATGGCCGTGGCGGGCGACAGTGTCGGCGGCAACATGGCCCCGGCGGTCACCTTGATGGCGAAGGAACAGGGTGGCCCAGCGCTGCGGTACCAAGTCCTGTTCTACCCGGTCACCGATGCGAATTTCGACGATGGCTTGTACAACGAATTCGCCGATGGTCCGTGGTTCACCAAAAACGCGATGAAGTGATTCTGGTCTTTCGGTTACGCATATCTATTTCTATTGCATGCAAGACTGAAGCTTGGCTGCATGTCGGCCAAACGGCGCATGCCTTTCCACATGGCCGTGTTGCCAG
>CALNPU010000228.1 GCA_940588625.1 uncultured Caballeronia sp. | reverse complement strand
GGCGCGACCCAACGCCGCCGTTTTTTAGTAGTGTCTCGGATGTCTCGGATGTCTCGGATTTGCACCGCCGATAACACCGTCGAGATGTTGCCCGGCTTACGGGCCACGCAGCGCATTGCGAGCCATACAAACGCCAACGCTTCAACCTGCTGTGGCGGCACTCCGAGCGCGTCCGTGGTCATCCGGGGACGCCGGCCACGCCGCTTTCCCGAAGCGCCTGCTCGATAGCCTGCATCACAGCACCAGATTGCGGGCGCCGCCGCACACATAGACCGCACGGCAGTCGGATGCGTGCCGTTCGATTTCTCGTGCGACGGTGATGGCCGTCAGCGCAACAAGCGTGGCCTGCACATCTTCGGGCGATACCTTTTCAAAACCGACGAGCTTGGCGTCGAGCCACGCGGGATTGAATAGATCTCGGCCGGTGCTTTTAGGCGGCTGCTGTTCGAAGAATGGTTCGTTGAGTAGCGCATTCAGCAGCGGACGATGCACCTGGCCCTGCGCCGCGAAACGACCGCCTTCGTCGAAGGGGCGTTTCAGGTGCCGATGCGCCCATTCGTCCAGCAATGCATTCTCCGGTCCGCAATCGAAGCCATGAACGCTGCCGTTGGGCACGAGAATGGTGATATTGCTGCTGATGCCGCCAAGATTGCGACCACCCGCGTCTCGTCCTTGCTGCCGAAAATGGTCGCGTGAAACGCCGGAATGAGCGGGGCGCCCTGACCGCCGGCGGCAACATCGCGGCTACGAAAGTCGGCGACGATGTCGATGTTGGTCATTTCGGCGAGTAGCGCGGGATTGTCGATTTGCCGTGTGTAGCCTTTTTCCGGCCTATGCCGCACCGTCTGCCCGTGTACGCCGATCACGCGGATTTTCGCCGACGAGTAGCCGCTCATGCTCGCGAGTTCGTGACAACTGTAGCGCGTGGCCAGCGCGTTCCCGCTCCAGTTCGTTGTCGCCGGGAGCCTGAAGGGCAAACAAACAACGCGTCGCGCAGGCCTTGCGAGAACCCGACGTGGGCCTCGCCGAGCACAACGGGCGGTTTGCCAGCCGTGAACTGGACAGCAATACCGTCCACGCCATCCATGCTCGTACCCGACATCAGCCCAAAGTACACGCCGTCCGCCATGTCGCCTGTTTTGATCGCCTCGGTCCGTCGCGCCACGTTGTTCTCCTGTTCGATGCGGGGTCGTCGATGACCGTTGTTCGAGGCATTGGTGTAATTCGTGCGGCCAAAACGCCGCGATGAACCGATTATCCACGCATCGGCGGCTAGTTAAGTCGCTGGCGACCTGGCCATGTTTCGCGCTGCGCTTACGGAGCCAGGCCGGTCGAAACATGACCAAACGGTCAACACACGGGGAAAACGGGGCGAAGGCTGGCGACATCACGTAAAATCCGTTGCCTGAACAAGCGAATGCCGCCCGATTTTCCGTGTTCGAACACGACTGTGAACGAGACTGGAAGCCGTGGCTGTTGCCTGATACGCGCCTGCTAGCGCCCCGAATAAATCACCCGAAAAAGTTGCAAGCATGACCACTAAACCGAACGACTCTCCGGCTTCGGCTGCTAAAACCTTGCCCCTCACCGACGAAGTGCAGGTTGCGCTTGCCATCGCGAAACGGGGCTGTGACGAGCTGCTGATCGAAGCTGAGTTCGCGCAGAAGCTCGCTCGCAGCGCCGCGAGCGGCAAGCCGCTGCGCATCAAGCTTGGTCTCGACCCGACCGCGCCTGATATCCATATTGGCCATACGGTTGTCCTGAACAAGATGCGTCAGTTGCAGGATCTCGGCCATACGGTGGTCTTCCTGATCGGGGACTTCACGTCGCTGATCGGCGATCCGTCGGGGCGTAACGCCACGCGTCCGCCGCTTACGCGTGAGAAGATCGAGTCAAACGCGAAGACCTATTTCGAGCAGGCAGCCCTCGTGCTGGATCGTGAGAACACCGAGATTCGCTACAACAGTGAATGGTCCATGCCGCTGGGCGCCGACGGCATGATCAAGCTCGCGTCGCGCTACACGGTCGCGCGAATTCTTGAGCGCGAGGATTTCACGAAACGCTACCAGGGCGGCATGCCCATCTCGATCCATGAGCTGCTGTATCCGCTGATGCAGGGTTACGACTCGGTTGCGCTGAACGCCGATCTCGAACTCGGCGGCACGGACCAGAAATTCAATCTGCTGGTCGGACGCGAATTGCAAAAGCAATATGGCCAAGAGCAGCAATGCATCTTGACCATGCCTTTGCTGGAAGGGCTGGATGGCGTCGAGAAGATGTCGAAGTCGAAGCACAACTACATTGGCATCAGCGAGAAGCCCACCGACATGTTCGGCAAGCTGATGAGCATCTCCGACACGCTCATGTGGCGCTACTTCGAGCTGCTGTCGTTTAGAAGTATCGAAGAGATTGCGCGCTTCAAGAACGAAGCCGAGGGCGGTCGTAATCCGCGCGATTTTAAAGTGCTGCTCGGGCAGGAAATTGTCGCGCGTTTCCATTCGCCTGCCGACGCGGAACGGGCGCTGGAAGACTTCAACCATCGTGCGAAGGGTGGGCTGCCGGACGAGATTCCGTCGGTGACGCTCAGCGGCGCACCGCTTGCCATCTGGCAGTTGCTGAAGCAAGCCGGGCTGGTGCCTTCGACTAGCGAGGTGCTCCGCAATATCGAGCAGGGTGGTGTGAAGATCGACGGCGTGACGGTGTCCGACAAGGGCTTGAAGATCGAAGCGGGCGAGTTTGTCGTGCAGGTCGGCAAACGCCGTTTCGCGCGCGTCACGCTGGCGGCGTAAGCGCGTGATCGCACTCATCCAGCGTGAGCCGACGTGCGCGTGGGTGAGCGAGTAACGGGTGCGATCGATGCCGGCTTGCTGGCGCTGGTGTGCGCGGAGCGTGGCGACACGCCCGCGACTGCCGACAAGCTGCTGGCAAAGATGCTCGCGTATCGCGTTTTTAGCGACGCTGCCGGCAAGATTAATCTGCCGGTGCGGGATATGGACGGCAACGGGCGCGCGGGCGGGGTGTTGCTCGTGTCGCAATTCACCCTCGCGGCCGATACCTCCAGCGGACTGCGGCCAAGCTTCACGCCGGCCGCGCCGCCCGAGGAAGGCCGCAGGCTGTTCGACTACTTTGTGGCGCAGGCGCGCGCCGCGCATCCCATTGTCGAGACGGGCGAGTTCGGCGCGGACATGCAGGTCTCGCTGGTCAACGACGGACCGGTCACGTTCTGGCTGCAAGTACGTTCCTGAGACGTCCCCGAGACGTTCCTGAATTTTGTCACCGCATCTGTCGGCTGGGTGCATCTTCCGGAGTGTCACGTATCCCATGACCACGCAAGTCTTCTTCATCAGGCATGGCGAAACCGACTGGAATCGCATCAAGCGCATTCAGGGGCATATCGATATTCCGCTGGCTGAGAGTGGCGTGGTGCAAGCAGGGCAGCTTGCGCAGCGTCTCTTGCAGAAGTCGAACGTCGCCCGGCTCGATGCGGTGTATTGCAGTGACCTGCAACGTGCCCAAAAAACGGCCAAACCGTTCGCGGATGCACTTGGTTTACCGCTGAACCTGAATGAAGGTCTGCGTGAACGGTTGTACGGTGACTTTCAAGCTCATAGCGGTGAAGAGATCCGCGCGAGGTATCCGGCCGAATACGCGATTTGGCAGAGTCATGACCCGGATTTCACGCCGCCTGGCGGGGAGTTACAACGAGCATTCTCACAACGTGTGCTGCGCGCTGTCGAACCGATCATGGCCGCGCATCCCGCGGACGTATCGCGGTCGTCGCTCACGGGGGCGTGCTCGACTACATTTACCGGTTCGTGCGTGGATTGCCGCTCGACATGCCACACGACTGGCCGCTGCTCAATTCCAGCATCAACGTGGTGGACTTTGAGAACGGTCAGGCGAAGGTCGTGTCCTGGGGTGACGTCGAGCATCTTTCTTCCCCGGAAGCGACGACGACCTCAAGGAAGTGCCGCGCTAATCGGGCTTCATCGCTGCGCGGCGCCGGGCTCGCTTGGACCGCCGTTGTTCAGCGCCCAGCGTATCAGCGGCGCCAGCGTTTCGAATCCGAGCATTGTTTGCGCCCAGTTTGGCAGCAAATCTACGCCCGCGTTAAGAATCAGTGCGCTGGCCGGTTTCATTGCAACACTGGGCGTTGACGCATTCGTTAATATCCCTCACCACTTCCCGAGTACATTCGCTTGCTTCGAGCATATGAGGTCGGCGAACGACGCCCCTCGGAGCATGTTTCGGGGACGTGCAGAGCGTGGTAGCGGCGGCAGGATGGGGG
>CALNPU010000227.1 GCA_940588625.1 uncultured Caballeronia sp. | reverse complement strand
TCGATGAGATGCTTTTCTCGCGTTCCATCGGACACTTCCCGATCCACTTGCGCAACAGGTTGGCGCTGATTCAACCCTTGCTCCTCCTCTCGTACCGCTGCCGATAAACGCCGAAAATCGAGCACTTACGGTTCATCACGTCAACTGCGCGTCGCCGGATTTGCGCGGTTCCTGACCGCTATCGACAATGGCGCGACACCAGCACCGGAAGCAGCCAATGAGCACCCCTCTTCTCGACCTGCGTGTCTCTGACAAACCTACGACACGCGCACCATACTCGAACGCCTGACGCTCTCGATCCGGCGCGGCGATATTGTCACTCTTGTCGGTCCGAGCGGGTGCGGCAATAGCACGCTGTTGCGGATTCTCGCGGGCCTCGACCGGGACTTCAACGACGAGATCCTGCTGGATGGAAGACCGCAACAAAGTCCATCAAGCAGGATCGGGGTAATCTTTCAGGAGCCGCGTTTATTACCCTGGCTGAGCGTGGCGGACAACGTTGCGTTTCCGGCAGGCCCGCGTCGTGGACATGATCCGCGGGTGGGTAGTTTGCTGGCTGAAGTGGGTCTTGCCGAGGCGCGCGCTTATTTTCCCAAGCAGTTGTCCAGCGGCATGGCGCAGCGGGTGGCAATCGCAAGGGGCCTGTTCTCCGAGCCTGATCTGCTGCTCGACGAACCCTTCAGCGCCGTCGATGCAAGGACGCGGATGCGGTTGCAGGACCTTTTGTTATCGCTATCGCTTGTATGCTCGCATGGGACGGCAGCGCTCCTGGTCACGCACGATCTGGACGAAGCGCTTTATCTCTCGGACCGCGTGCTGCTGATGACACCATCGGGTACAACCGGCGCGGGGTGGATCGCGCGTGAGATCGAGGTGAGCGCCGCGCGGCCGCGCGATCGTCGAGACGTCTTGCTCGCGAGCCTGCGCGGCGAATTGCTGGAAGGCCTGGGGGCAATTGCGGCTTAAGACCGCTCCTGCCTCTTCAATGCAGGTTCAAAGCTTCGCAATAGACACTTCCGTCGACTTCACAAACGCAATAACCTCGCTCCCCACCTTCAGTTCGAGCTCATTGATCGAACGCGTGGTGATCACCGACGTGACAATGCCATAAGGCGTTTCGACATCGACTTCCGAGACTACCGAACCGCGAATGATTTCCTTGATGTGGCCTTTGAACTGGTTGCGTACGTTGATTGCCGTAATGCCCATGATGGATGCTCCGTATTGATTGAATAGTGCCGGGGCCGGTCGACAACGGCAATGAGTGAATCGATAACCAGATCTAGCCCGGCTGCGCACCGTTCCTGAGAACACGCGACAACACCTGTTCTTCCAGTTCGGCGAAACCTTCCGCCGTGCGCAAACGGGGACGCTGCAGGGTAATGGTGGCATCGAAGGAAATCTTCCCCGCTTCGATCAACAAAATCCGTTCACCCAGCGCCACCGCTTCCTGCACATCGTGCGTGACAAGCAGCGCGGTGAAGCGATGCTCGCGCCACAAGCGTTCGATCAGCGCGTGCATTTCAATGCGCGTCAGCGGGTCGAACGCCCCTAGCGGTTCATCCAGCAACAGCAGGTCCGGCCGGTGCACCAGCGCGCGTGCAAGCGCTACACGTTGCCGCTGACCACCCGACAATTGCGCTGGCCAATCGCCTTCCCGTGCGCTCAAGCCCACCTCAGCCAGCGTCGCGCGAGCGTCTTCATGAGACGAACGCGGTAAACCGAGCATGACGTTTTGCAGCACGCTTTTCCAGGGCAATAGACGTGCATCCTGGAACAGGATACGGGTCTCCAGGACGCTGGCTCCCGCCGCCGGATTGCGCTGCACGGCACCGCCAGTCGCTTTTTCAAGGCCCGCGATCGGGCGCAGCAACGTGGACTTGCCGCCGCCGCTGCGTCCGATTGTCGATACAAAACTGCCGCGTTCGATGGCGAAATCGAAGTTCGACAACACCTTGCGCTCGCCGAAATGTTTGTCGACACCTTGCAGCGCGACGGCCATGTCCGCGGGGTGCGTATGGGGCGCAACTGCCGCCGGTGCACGCTCGCGCGCGGCAACTTCCGGTTCGTTGCCCTCCAGCACGACGTTCCCCGATGCATACGATACATAGCTCGATGTCACGGTTCTGCTCCCTTCTGATACGCAGGATGCCAGCGCAGCATTGCACGCTTGATCGACTTGGCCAGCATGTCGGCGAGTTTGCCCAGCAGCACATAAAGCAGGATGCCGACCACTCATCGGTCTGCAGGAACTCGCGCGCGTTCATCGTCATATAGCCGATCCCCGATTGCGCCGAGATGGTCTCCGCGACGATCAGCATCACCCACATCAAGCCGAATGCGAACCGTACGCCCACGAGAATGGAGGGCAATGCTCCCGGCAGAATCACGTCGCGACACAGCGCAAAGCCCAAGAGTCCGTAGCTGCGAGCCATCTCGATCAGGTCTGCATCGACAGAACGAATACCGTGGTGATACGTATTCGTATAGACGAGGAAAAACACACCGAACGCGACCAGGAACAGCTTCGCTTCCTCGCCGATGCCGAACCACAGGATCACAAGCGGAATCATCGCGAGCGCGGGGATATTGCGGATCATCTGCACGGTCGAGTCAATGGCGATCTCAGCCGGCTAAGAGCCCTGTCCCCAGCCCGAGCACGAAGCCAATGTCACCGCCGATCGCAAAGCCCGTCAGCGCGCGCCATGCGCTGGCCTTCACGTTGGCCCACATGTCACCCGACTGGATCAGCTCCCAGGCGGCCTTGACCACGGCCAGAGGCTCGGGCAATACCCACGACGACAAACCGCCCGTGCGCACGGCCAGTTCCCATGCGACCAGGCAGGATAGGCACGAGCCACGGCGCGGCCTGTACACTGGCGCGGCGGAAAAACGGGACCACGTTCATCGGACCTCCGGGTTCAACTTTGCGAAGCGCGCGGCAGATACGACGTGCCGACGATTTCGCCGAACGGTCCCGACAACGGACCAGACACGCGCTCTTTCTGTTCACGCGGCAGCAGCGGAAAGACCGACTCGGCAAACCGGTACGACTCTTCGAGATGCGGATAACCCGACAGGATGAAGGTGTCGATACCAAGCGTCGCGTACTCCTTCATCAGGCCTGCAACCTGTTCCGGATTACCCACCAGCGCCGTGCCCGCACCGCCGCGCACGAGGTCGACGCCGGCCAACAAATGCGGATATACCTCGAGCTTGTCGCGCTGACCGCCGTGCAACGCGGCCATGCGCCGCGGGCCTTCCGAATCCATCTTTGCAAACGACGCCTGGGTGCGCTGGATGGTTTATCGTCGAGCTTGCTGCTGAGCCTGTCCGCGTCGGCCCACGCTTCCTGTTCTGTCTCTCGCACGATCACATGCAGGCGAATGCCGAACTTGATCTCGCGGCCTTTATCGGCTGCGCGGCGACGGATATCGGCGAGCTTCTTTTCAACTTCGGTGGGGGGCGTCTCAGGTCAGATAGGTATCGATATGATCGGCCGCAATCTCTCGTGCGCAGCCGGCGACGAACCGCCGACCACAGTGGCGGGTGCGCCTTCTGCACGGGCGGATAAAGCACCTTGCCGCCCTTTGAGCTCAAATACTTGCCGTCCAAATCGATCATACCGCCTTCATGCGATGACTCGAGCAGACTGCGCCAGATGTGCAGGAATTCATCCGTGACTTCATAGCGCGTATCGTGGTCGTTGAACACGCCGTCGCCGGCCAGTTCGACCGGATCTCCGTCCGTCACCACGTTGATCAGCAGGCGGCCGCCGGAGAGTTGATCGAAGGTCGACGCCATGCGTGCGGACAACGCGGGTGAAGTCAAACCCGGGCGGATCGCGACGGGGAACTTGAGGCGCTTCGTCGCAGGAATCAGGCTGGATGCAACCACCCATGCATCTTCGCAGGAACGACCCGTCGGCAGCAGGAAGCCTTCGTAGCCGAGTGTGTCGGCGGCCACCGCGATCTGGCGAAAGTAGTCGTAATCAGCGGCGCGCGTGCCTTGCGTCGTGCCGAGATAACGGCTGTCGCCGTGGGTCGGAACGAACCAGAAAACATTCATCGGAGACTCCTGCCTTGCGGGTGTATGTTCAAGTGTCGAGTGGGGAACGAGTGCTAACGCGACGAACAAAAGTGCGGCCCATGTTCGTGCAAACGAGTCTCCCGTCCCCGTTAAGATGACTCATCTTAACGATGCCCACTTTGGGCATGAACGATTTACTTGAGCTAAGGAAGGTCTGCATAACCGTTTTTCGGAGTGCGGGCCTTTTGCTTCCTGCGCGTTGCGGCGTTGAGAATTTGT
>CALNPU010000226.1 GCA_940588625.1 uncultured Caballeronia sp. | reverse complement strand
AATGATCCTCGGGAAGCCGCGGTTTTTTTTACGCCTTTATGCTGGCTCTGCTGCTGAACCCGGCCGCTCGCGTGTGAACCTAGCGATTAGACCGCTCGCCACCAAAACCAATTTTGTTGTTCAGGGTCAACTTCTTAGCTAAAGACGAACATCCGGTAACGCTGGATGACCAACTAACTCAAACGAAAATTGAGTTGATATTTAAATTGAAGGATTACGAAGAAGGCTACGATATCCTGCTAAAGGTTGCTAATCCCGGCCTGTATCGTAAGGTTACCGAACTTGTAGCTGGTTTGACAAAGGAACAGTATCCAGGCTATCCAGAGTTAGACACGCTAAGCCCTCATTGGAATTTACGCTGTAAGCAAAACACTTAGAGCAGCAGGGTACAGGCAATTGTCCGTGGATGAACCCGGCTACCTTCGCATATTAATCCATTCCTCGGCCGGCTGGCGCAAGCTTTGCCGCTACGCCTTCGGCTCGCTCCGAATGGTAATTCACACCCGGCCCGCGACGAATAGTAGATTACTCTCCGGTTATCCTATATTCTGCCGGGAATAAAATGCATAAAGTTCTAAAAATGATGGTAATTATTATACTATGACGCGATTAAATAGATTTAATTGCCTCTTTGAGAGGTTCGAATGCACTTTAGCGGGCCGTATCGAGATAATAGCGGCCCACGTGGAATAAATAAGGGTTTGTGGAGCGTGCCTATTTTTTAGGCAGCGTGATTCCGCTAGTCCGATACTTTGTCATAGTTTCCACGAGCGGGCGCAGCGGGATTAGCTGCTGCCGTAGTTCCGGCTAACAGACCCGTTCGTGTGACCTGAGAGTGCCGCTAATGTCTTCAGCTACGCCAGCTTCCCGCATTGCATCCTTGAACGTATGTGGAAGCTATGGAACGTCTTGCGCTTGTCGGTTATCCCACACTCGGCTCGCAGGTACATACCGAACCAACGGCTAAAGCTAGCTGTCTCCTTACCGAACCTGTTCAAGGTTAGGGCCGGAAATAACCGTGCCCCTGCCTGCTTCGCTACGTACTTTATAAAGCCTTGTTCAATGAGCGCAGGGTGTACGGGGATGCGCCGCCGAGACGCCTGATTCTTTACTTCCTGGCTCTGCCCTCGTCGGTCAGGTAGATATTACCGGGACGGAGACCTCCACTTCGTTCACTGTGGTGTAAGTTTCGGTTTTGACGTCGTTAGGAGACAACTGGCCTAGCTCCTCCAGGCGTGCGTCTGTGAATAATGCGAGGATTGGCAGCCAATACGCGGCCTCGCCTTCGGCTGGTTTAGGTCGCTTGCCTTCTGAGTAGACGAGCGCGGAAAAGATCGCGTCGAGGTCGCTCTTGCTGAAGCTTGGCGTCTGGACTTCGCGCTCTCGGTTACCCTCAGTCTTGATTCCGCTCGCCGGGTTTGTGGCTATGATTTTGGCCTGCACGGCCATTGCCAACAAAGCCCGCAGCATGGCAAGTTTGGTGCGCGTGCTGGACGGCGTAACGCGGCTAATTGCGCAGCTTGATACGCTAGCATGTGCTGACGGGTGATTGATTTGACCGGGTGACGCCCAACGGCCTCAAAGAACCCCGACACAATCCCGTGCATTCTCGCTGCGCTGCTGCTCGTGGCTTCTTCGCTTTCTCCCACACGCGGACAAGCTCAGGAAGTCCGATACCGGACGCCTTGGTCGGGGGCTGCTGGGCGGGTGGCATATTCGGCCCTGCCGGGGTTTCGACGCTTGCGGCCCCCGGAGCCTGCCTAGCTAAGACTCTCTCCACGGCCCGTTCAAGCCGTTCCTTGTGTTCTCGTTCCTTGTGTTCTTCCTCCAGGTCAATCTGTTCGGCGGGCAGGGCCCCAATACGTTCCCGGCTTGGTAACAGGCTTTGGTCCGTTCCGCACGCGTTCAAACTCGTCGTCCAACTCACCAGCCAGCTTGTTAGCGGCCCTGCTCGCCTCTTTGGGGTTTGCCGTACCCAAGCCCGGACAATCTCCGTCTTGCCTTTATACGCCTGTACGAGGTCGGCGGGGATGCGGCGGCGGTACGAATAACCCCCGTTTCTGCGGATTAAGTGCTGTGCCATCTCAGGTCCGTTTGTCGTTAGATTTCTTCTGGCTTTGGTACGTCCATGCGGAACATTTTCGGCCTGAATCCCTTATCTGGCAAGCGTCCTAGTGTACATTGGGTGCGGGCTGTGGAGCACGAAGTATGTAGCTACGCCGCGCCGGCGGATGTATCGTTGCCGGCATTGTGGCCTGAAGTCGTCGTCCACGAACAGCTAACGTTTGCGCGCCGTTGCGACGCGTACGCCCGATCACTTATTCGACCGTGCCCTTCGAATGCTTCATGCCCGACTTCTTGTGATGCTTGGTGGCCTTGTGCATCGGCATTTCGTTCTGCATGTTCGACTGGCGTGCCTGCAGGTCCTGCGCGCGCTGCTCAATATCGGAGATTTTGGCCGGATCGGTATTCATCGTGACGCCCTGATCGGATTGTGCGAATGCTGCGCTGGTCATTGCGCTCAGTGAAAACAAGACTGCCAGGGACACTTTCTTCATTGTTACCTCCATGACTCGTTGAACCCGGGTTGGCCTGTCCCGATTAGCGAGACATTACACGTTATTTAGCAAATACCGATCCTGCTCGCGAATCGTTACATATTATAGTTACAGTGCCGTTACATTTCAGCAATAGCACTGCAGTTCGACTCTAACAGAGCTTCAGCCCGGCCAGTCGATTGACTGAGCCGGCGATAATACCGATACTGGCGAGGCGTTTTGGTTTCTAGTATTGAATTTTGAGATAATTGGCGGTGCTTCTGCATGATTTGTAAAATCGAGATGATTTAATAGAGTCCCAGGCGTCGGTACACCCGAAAGCGCGCGAGGCCGACCAGTTCATGAAGCGCAGTTTCCGCATCGATGAAACCACACGAGCCGGTAAAGAAGGTGGCCTGAGGTTGCCGTACGTTGCTGGTGAACGCTTGCGTATCGAGGCCGAAAGCATCGAAGGCCAGCAGTGACCGTTCCATATGATAAACAGAGGTAGTCAGTATCAGCGATTCGTCGGGTTCGGGCTGCACGATGCTGGCCACGTTACGGGCGTTCTGGTACGTATTGAGGCTTTCGTTCTCGATCACGAGATCGGAGGCGCTCACGCCGCGAGCAAACAGGAAGGGGGCGTAATTGTCAGCTTCAGCTTGTTCGTGATGCTGCGGATTGCCGCCGCTTATGATTACGCGTGAACGCATCGCGTTTTGGAACAAGATGTTTTTCGCTAACGCGTGCCGCCACCCAGCAAGATAAAAGTCGTTTGCGATGCGAAATGCATGTCCTGCGGCGTCGACCTGGCTTCGAAACCGCGCTGCGCAAGGTGCAACAACGGCGCCGAAAGCCAGCCCGCGCCCAGAACAGCACGACGCAAACAACCGCGACAGTGCGCCGGCGTTATCGCCAAACTGCGAACAGTGCAAAGAAAAGCAGCAATAAAGTTACAAGAACCAATTTGCTTTGATGTAACGTATAGGTTTTCGAGATAATTCGCTTCGTGGTCGTCGCATTCGTGAGAATGCATCGCCGGATCTGCGGAACGCTTTGCGTAGTGCGCGTTTAACGGGCGCTCGGAATTATAAGTAGCGGTAAGCAGAAGTAAGCAGCATCTAGCGCAAGCGGCGGCTGCGAGTTCCGATCAGGGGCCGCGAAGTCGGTGTTTTGACTGGTTTCGGGGCGTGCCGCGTTTAGTCGGTGCCGCTGGCAGTCAGTTACTGCCAGCGGCACCGTCACGGCTGCACTGGAAGACATAACGAGATGACCACGTATTCAAACGAAACCGTACTCGAAGCGCTCCGGCGAGCTCAGTATCGTCAAGTTCCGTGGGCAAGACGCCCAAATGTTTTTAGCCATCTACGCGACCTGGGCCTGCTGGAACTGGTCCGGCAACGCACCGTAGCACCTGCTCTTGGTTTTCACGCTCCAGTGGACATTGCGGTGGTAACCGAGCGAGGCAAGCTCGAATTTTCCCGGCTCGCACGAGACGAGCATTCGATGGACTGGGATCTGCACCGCGCCGCGCCTTATTCTCCGGCCGTCATTCAGGAATCCTTGGCCGAAGCGCGCGCTTAAAGCTCTTCCATCCTCCGCGCTAAGATGGACTTGCGCTTCGCAGTGCCCGAGAGTGTCGGGCAAACGGTTGCGGCGGCTGTCGTACCACTTTGGGGTCGAATGAGTGCTGCTCTAAAGTGGCGAACCAGCAACATATTGCCCATAATCAAGGCGACGATGTCGTCGTTCGCTATCCGTTTCGCCCGCGCTTCGGCG
>CALNPU010000225.1 GCA_940588625.1 uncultured Caballeronia sp. | reverse complement strand
CCTCGGGAAATTCAGCAACGAACGGAAAAACCCAAAACCAGCATCCCACTTGACACGGAAAGTCACCTCAGCTATATTGCGGTAATATTAGGCAAATTTTTCTTCCCGTAGGCCAAATTGGCCGCGCGCGTGCTTGCTATGACCATGATCATGATGGCAATCGGCACGTTTTGTATCGGCTTGATTCCAGTCCAGCGTATGGAAGCATCGGCATTTTTGCACCGATCCTGCTGCTCGTCGCACACCTGGTCCAGGGCTTTTCAACGAGCGGCGAGTATGGCGGCGCGGCGACGTTCATCGCGGAATTCGCGACGGACAAGAAGCGCGGGTTCATGGGTAGTTTTCTTGAGTTCGGTATGCTCGTGGGGTATGTGTTGGGCGCGGGATGCGTTGCGGTGCTGACCGCGACGATGTCCGAGCAATCGCTGCTCTCCTGGGGATGGCGCATTCCGTTCCTGATCGCAGGACCGATGGGGTTGATCGGCTTGTAATCCGGATGAAGCTTGAAGAGACATCGGCTTCCAGCGCGAAGCCGACAAACGTGAGAGCGAAGCGCACAACAACGCCAAAAGAACAATTCCTCGACATTCTGGTCAAGCAGTGGAGGCTAATGCTGCAATGCGTCGGACTGGTGCTGATCTTCAACGTGACCGATTACATGGCGCTGTCTTATCTGACCGCCACGCTGAAATTCAACGAAACGCACGGGCTCTTCATCGTCCTGATCGTGATGGTGCTAATGATGCGATGCCCATGACGCTTGGCGCTGGCCATCTGTCGTACAAGGTCGGGCGCAAGCCGGTGATATGTTTGGATGCGTCGGGTTGCTGCTGTTGTCGATACCCGCGCTGACGTTGATCTGTATGGGCACCGTGCTGCCAATCTCCGGTGGCATGCCGATTCTCGGCGTGTTGCTTTCGTGTTTCACCGGCGCCATGCCGTCCGCGTTGCCCGCGCTCTTCCTCACCAAGATCCGCTATGGCACGCTTGCAATCGGCTTCAACGTCTCGGTTTCACTGTTCGGCGGCACGACGCCGCTCGTGACGGCGTGGCGGTTTCATCGACAGGCAATATGATGACGCGTACTACCTGATGGGGGCGTCGGTGATCGGGATTGTCTCGGTGCTCGCGCTTCATGAGACGGCCAGGAAACCACTGAAGGGCTCGCCGCCCTGGTGGGTTCGCGCCCGGAAGCGCATGCCGTGATGCGCGGTGTGCGACAGGCAGCCGAAATGGATGACCGGATGCCGGAAGCGACCGCACGCGCGTAGCGCCGCGCAAAGGTGATCGACAGTCTCTGATTCGTTCAGTCGACAGCGAAAACAGAGCAAAAAAGCAAAGAGGCCGTTCCACGTGACGTGGAACGGCCTCTTTGCCTTTCAGTCGCAGCCACGCCAACCGCTAACGCTGCTTTCACTCCACCAGCCGAACGATCTCCACCTGCACCTCGCACTTGTCGATCAGCATGATGCCCAGCGTCACCGGCAGCTTGAACCGACGCGGCCCGACGCTTCCCGGATTGACGAACAGCGTCGCACCGCGGCGTTCGATCAAAGGCTTATGCGAATGGCCGGTCACGACCACGTCGATACCGGCAAGTTGCTTCGGAACATCGGCTATGTCGTGGACGAGATGAATCGCTGTATTGCCGATATGAAACGTCAGCGCTTCAGGCAGGTCGTCGATCTGCGTGCCCGAGTCGTTGTTACCGCGGACCGCGGTGACGGGGGCGAGTTCGTTGAGTGTGTCGAGGACAGCGGGATTGCAGATGTCGCCGGCGTGAATGATGTGCTCGCAGCCGCGCAACGCATCGAGCGCCTCGGGGCGCACGAGGTTGTGGGTGTCGGAGATGATGCCAATGCGGATGACAGATGACATGGGCTTCGCTCGCAGGACTTCATGGCCCGAGCGTAGCACTGTTCATGCCGATAAAATCACCGCGGCGCAGGTCATTGCTCTTCAGTAAGCGTAACTTTCTCCACGCGCCGGTCGGGCACGAGCCACATGGCCACGAGCGCATACAGGGCCGCAGCCACCCACGGCTCCCAGAACGATGCGGCGATGGCGACGAGATACAGCACCACGGAAATCTTCCCCTTGGGATCCGCGCCGATTGCGCGCTCCAGCATTGAGTTGGCTCCGTGCAGGCCGATCAACGCACGCGCGAGGATGTACCACGCGACCGCCGTCATGAACAGGTCAAAGCCGTAGAGCGCAGTGGGCCATGGTGCCAGGTGGTTCTCGCCCATCCAGTTGGTGGTGAACGGAAGCAGCGACAGCCAGAAAAGCACGTGGAGGTTCGCCCACAGCACGCTGCCGTTGACGCGTTTGGCTGCGTGCATGAGGTGATGATGGTTGTTCCAGTAGATGCCGAAATACACGAAACTCAGCACGTAGGCACAAAACACCGGGCCGAGCGCGGTGAGTGACGCCAGATCGGCACCATGCGGCACCTTGAGTTCCAGCACCATAATCGTAATGATGATGGCGATCACGCCGTCGCTGAATGCCTCGATCCGGTTCGTGCCCATCTTCGTCCTTTCTTGTGCTTGCTCGTTGCGACGCTAGGGGGCCGGCAGGTGGCTGCGCGCGTCCGTGGGCGGCCTGAGTGGCCCTGACACGGCCACACCCCGGTCGCGGCAGCAAATTATGCGCGAGCAACCTGGCGTTGTCGATTTAGCGTGAGCGAGAGAAAGAACGTGGTAGTGTATGCCTGCAATGCCGTGCATCCCTGCACCGCGGGACGCTAGTGCCTGTCTGGATTGGCCCGTCGGCCGTCCGATGGTAGAATGGCGTCTGCTTGGCGGGGTGATGAACTTGGCGGGGTGATGAAAATTGGTAAACATAGCGGACTTAAAATCCGCCGCCTAACGGCTTGCCGGTTCAAGTCCGGTCCCCGCTACCAGCGTCAGATTGACTGAGCGTCCGCTGGACGAAAGGGATGTTTTTCTGCCGCATGCAGATCAGTGCAATGATCACTGGATATTCATACAGAAACGTATCAACGTTGTTGCGCGCCCGGATTTCATTTGTCCCGGTTGAAAGGAAACGAGAGAAGCCGCACCGTATGACGCTGGCCCGCTTTATCGATGCCGAAACCGCCGCCAGTCATCCTGTCTTCGCTTAACCGACTGCAGTAGACTGCGCGTCCTACCTAGCGCGAGCCATCATGAAACATCGAACCCTTTATGCAATGGCCGCTGCTGCCGTCCTTACTTGCACCGCAGGCTGCACGACCGCGTACCGGAACGGCCAGGTGTGCAAGGCCAGGATGGTCGGGCCTCCGAGTCCAAGCTGAGCTATGACCCGCCCCGCGTCGCTTATCAAGGCACGCATGTCGTGGTCGAAGGTAGCTACACCAAAAAGATTCCACCCGCGAGCGTTACCCCCATCAAGGTAACATCGGTGCCGATACCGGTAGCCGTCGAATGCACGTTCGAAGGCAGTAATCTCAAAGACGTTCCAGTGGCTAACACCGGCGGATTTCGCCGCAAAATACCCGCTGAAGCCGAGCACCGGCGCCACGGAGTAAATTGCATTCCGGCAAGTTCGGAACACGCGCTCAGGTGGACGCATCAACGAAAGCGTGGACTTGGCCCGTAAATGATGTATGCCGGACACGCCCACAAATTGCATCAGGCACTACGACGCCGCCGTCAGCGGACTCCTGTCGTCTTTAGTATCATCAGCGGCTCGCTTTATGCGTTGAATCCTCGAGCGCTCGCCCATGTCCGCTGCCGCCACCGATTCAAATTCCCCCGCCCCGCATCATCCGCCTCACCCACATTACTCGCGGGCGACGCTGCTCGTCCTGGTGATGATCGCAGGCGTATCGGTCGCTAATATCTATACGAATCAGCCGCTGCTCGCAGCATTTCGCGCGTCGTTCCCGGAAAGCGCGGGGATGATCGGCGCGGTGCCGGCTGTCACGCAACTCGGCTATCACTTCGACCGCCGCCTGATTATTCTTCTGCAATTGGTCGCGCTCGGCGTGCTGATCGCCGCGAGCCTGGCGCTCGGTATCGTAGCGACCATCGCGCTCGCCGTACTCGTGGTAATGCGCCTGCCGCGCAGCAAGCCGACCTCCATACTCCCCTACGGCCGCCTGCTCGCGTCGATGTGGCATCTCGTAGTCGAGTCGCCGGCACTGCGCGAGGCATCGATGACGGGCGGCGCGTTGTTCGCGGCGTTCAGCATCTTCTGGTCAGTGCTCACGCTGCTGCTCACCAGCAAGCCGTTCCATCACGGCTATATGAACGCCGAACGCTTCCCGTTTGCGAAGGGTTTTTCGTGTGTTCTGGTGGACAGGATGGGCTGCAGTACTATATATCGGGCCTT
>CALNPU010000224.1 GCA_940588625.1 uncultured Caballeronia sp. | reverse complement strand
TGCGCCTGATAGTCCTTCGCGCCGGTTTCCATTGTCAGGAAAAACTCGTTCGCCAGCGATTTCATCACGAGCGCGACGGTGGGTTTTTTCGCCGCTTGAGCGAATGCCGACGAGACTGGCAGCAGCGAGAATGCGGCTGCTACTGCGATTGCGGCGGTTGCAGCGAGTACACAGCGCCGTGCTGGATTGGCCTTGTGGGTCATAAAGTCTCCATTAGTTTGCTCTTCGGTCTACTGAGGAGTAGTCGGCAAGTCGTTTAGTCGGTCAGGCAGTTAGCCGGATAATCAATTTGAAAGGACCTTCTTGTTGCCGCCTTGCTTTAACGCTGAAACGCGAAAACCCGATGCATGAGCCGTGGCGCGTATCGAGCCACAATCTACGAACGGCGACCACGAGCGGCAAACCAGCCCATCAGAGTCTAATGCTATCCTCGCGATTCGCGATAATCTACCTCTAAAATCGAAAGCGAGCGTTTCAAAAATAGAACACGTTGACTGGGACGACCTGCGGCTTTTACTCGCCATCGCCCGAGAAGGAACAATGAGATCAGCCGCTGCGGCGTGCGATCTTAGCGCAGCCACGCTGTCGCGCCGCTTGACCGAGCTTGAAAGAAGATTGGGTGAACCCCTGATTGACCGCGTGCCTTCCGGCTGCGCAGTCACGGCGTTTGGGCAGCGTGTGCTTGCATGGGCCGAGCAGATGGAGGTGCTGGCGCACCAGATTGAGCGGGCAGGGGATGTCACGGGTTCTCATGGTCTTGACACGGTCAGGATCAATGCGGTCGAGTGGATGTCCTACATCCTGATGAAGCTGCTGGGCTCCTTCCAGGAAAGGTTTCCGGAACTGGCCATTGAAGTGCTGACCTCGCAGCAACCGTATAACTTTGCCCGGCGCGAAGCGGACATTGCCATCTGGTCGGAATGCCCGGACGAGGGTGACCTGTATGTACGCCGGATCGGTAAGGTCCGCTTTGGTTTATATGCGTCGCGGGACTATTCGCCACAAGGTGGCCATCAAGAAGAAGGAATGGAGCAAGCTGTCCTTCGTTGGTTATGACGAGCACCGGGGAAATCATCCCGCGGCGCGCTGGCTCAGGACACTGCCGGGCGCGCCTGCGTCGAGCCTTCGGAGCAGTTATGTGCTATGTGCTGGACGTGTTCGACGGCGTGCTGGGCGGCTCGGGCCTGGGTGTGCTCGCGCAACTGGCGGGCGACACGACCAGCGATCTTGTCTGCATCGAACCGCATAGCAAGGAGCTGGACCAGGATGTCTGGATGGTCCTGCATCCGGCGCTGCGTGGGAGCGAGCACATCCGCCGGGCAGTTCGGTACATGCCGCGACCGGTCATTGGGCATAGAGATTATCGGTTGTTTCGATGTCCATTTAAAGAACACTGTTTTTGAACGCAGCTAATAAATATCGGGGCATTCTATTTGCCATAATCCGGTCGGTTTCGCTTTGTTCAAAGAACTCGGAAATTTCATGAAATCCAATAATAAATGGCGGCGTGGGGTAGTTCTATTAGCAGGTGCGGTGGTCTGCACGGAGGCTTGCGCCGCAACCACGGCAACCAATGCGATAGCGGCAGGGCCTGCCGGGCAGGATTCGTCGTCGGCATCGGGGAATGCGCTTGGCAACGCGAGCACGCGGCGTGGCTGACGAACCGCAAGCTCCGGGGAATGGAAGTATTACAGAGCTGCAGCAGATGATCCGCGACGGCAAGGCAATAGAAATGCGCGCTACTTATAACGGCAGCTATGGTGCGAGCATGTTGTTCTATCCCGACCAGATGACGTATTACGTTGCGCTGTTCCAGCAAAAGAAGTTCTGGCGCGTGATCAAGACGCAGACTGATACCCGCGCTGAAGCGGTGTATGCGGACTTCGCGAAGACCACGGCCCAGCTCGCCGATTCGGAAATCCGCCGCGAGAAGTTGCAGTCTGAGAACGCCCTCGCGGATCGGCTGATTGCATTGCAGCAGAACCGGGCGAACCGCTTGCAAGCGGATGTCGATGTGGCGCGCGCAGCAAAGCCAGGTCGTTGATCGTCAGGCGCAGCAGCAGGAAGCTATTCGGACGTTGCGGGTGCAGCAGGACGCGGCTCAAGCTGAATTGCGCGCGTTGCAGACAAAGGTGCAGGATCTTCAGCGTCAGGCGGATGGAAATTTGATGCCAGCGTCACAGTGATTTTCGCGGAGGCTGGGGGGGGATGGGGTGCCTAGCGGTCGGAGAGTTAATGCACGCCAAACCCACCCCCAAGCTAGCATTTAAATCGCCTGTTCGACACTCCCCGGCTCACCGCCTTGCCGCCTACCAGACACACAAGCAGAGCAGCTAGCAAGAGCGCACATAACGCCAACCGCAAGCCCAGGAAACCTGCGCCCAGGCCGATCAGCGGCGGTCCCATCAGAAAGCCGGCATAACCCGCCGTGGCAGCCATCGAAACGCCCACAGCCGGCGTCTTCGTCGAACGGCCCGCCGCACTAAAGATCACCGGCACAATGTTGGAAAGGCCAATGCCCACGAGCGCAAACCCCACGCAAGCCGTCACCACGTTTGGATAGCCCAGCACCAGCGCCAGACCAAGGGCCGCAATAAGCCCTCCCGACGCAACCACTACGCTAGAGCCCAGACGTCGAACCGATACGTCGCCGACCACGCGGCATACCGCCATCGCAAAGGCAAACGACGAATAACCAAGCGCCGCCGCGTTTGCCTGCGTGTCGAGTGCCGAGCGCAGGAACACCGCGCTCCAGTCCGCCACCGCGCCTTCCATCAGCATGCAGAGAAAGGCAAGGGCAGCGAGTTTCATGACACCCGCGCTGGGCAATACAAAACCACTAGCCGACGCCAATACTCGCGGTCCGATCTCCCGCAGCGCCAGTAAAGCGCTTGTCACAATGAGCGCGCTGATCACAAGGTCTGGGAGCAGCAATCCACCCATCATGCCGATGCCGTTGGCTTGAAACGCCGCGCCTCCCGCCGCCCCCAACAGACCGCCCATGCTCCAGGCCGCATGAAACGACGACATGATCGGTGCTCGCCATTCCCCTTCGATCGCGCTGGCGTGTCCGTTCATCGATACATCCAACGCTCCGTTCGCGGCGCCTAACGCAAACAGCACGACGCATAACAAAGCAAAGTCCGGAACCAGCGCAGGCAAGGGTAGGGCGATAACAAATGCAACGCCCAGGAGTGCGGTGACGCGGCCGCTTCCAAAGCGCGGTGCGAGCCGGCCGGCAAGCGGCATGGCGACAATCGCGCCCAACGCAAAACAGAACAGCGCGATCCCGAGCGATGCATCGCTTAGCGACAAAGCTTCCTTGATCCGCGGGACTTCGACGGCCCACGCGCCTATGCCCAGCCCGTTAGCGAGAAACACAGCCGTGGTGGCAATGCGTTCGGCAACCGGTTTCATGATCGTGCCCCCGCGTGAGCCACGATCACGCGGCCGCAGATTTTTTCGAACTCGCTAAGCCGTTGCGCTGAGACATCCGGCTCGACGATCAGGTGCTCAATGCCGGACGCCCCTACCTCGAAAAAGGGCGCTGCGGTCATCAACTTCTCGGACGTCATTGCGATGGCGACCTGGCCGCTTGACTTGACCATCGCACTTTTCAGCTCGGCTTCCTCCGCCTCGAACACACCCACGCCCTCGTCCGGGTCAATGGCGCACGCGCCGAGGAAACACAAGTCGGCCTTGATCTGCTGGACCTGCAAAAGCGCGGTGGAGCTGATCAACCCCACGCCACGCGCGCTCATCCTGCTGCTGATGATCAGAATGACGTCGAAGCTGGGATGATCGAGCAAACGCGAGCAGGCATCGGGTGAATTCGTCACGACTGTGAGTGAGGCCGGCGTTATCCGGAAGTGCCGCCGCGATAGTGACGTTGGTCGACCCGGCATCGAGCAAGATGATCTGTCACGACCGGACAATGGACGCCGCCGCAACAGCCAGTTGGGCCTTCCGATCAACCGCTTTGCGCAGGTGAATAAACCCTAGACCCGCGGCCGGTGCAGGAGGCGAGATTAGCAGCGCGCCGCCGTACACACGCTTGCAATGGCCTGCGCGTCCGCCAGGTCACGCAGATGGCGGCGAACCGTGTGCCCGGAGATGTTGAATTCGAGCGCAAGTTCGACCGCCAGCACGCGGCCATGCGTTCCTAGCCTGTCGAGAATTAGCTTTGCGCGCTCGTCGGGAAGCAACGCGTCTACGGCGTCACGCCGGGTTCTTTGCATGTTGTCAGTCTCCGCAAGGAAGTATCTGATCGATCCAATAGAGCATAATTTATCTTAAACGAGCGAACCAAGGCAAATTTTTTTGATGCCCGTATTTCGTGGCTGACGTGTTCGATCCGACTGCGCTCAGCAGAGCTGGCAGTTTAGGGAAGCGTCATCGATTACTGAGTTGACCCTGAACAATTGGTTTTGGTGGCGAGCGGTCTAATCGCTAGGCTCACACGCGAGCGGCCGGGTTCAGC
>CALNPU010000223.1 GCA_940588625.1 uncultured Caballeronia sp. | reverse complement strand
TCTGGCAGCAATGCTAACCCGCCTAGATGCTCCACCCGAGACCAGCCGCAGCCTTACGGAAAGTCATACTGTCTGTGCGCCCCGTGCTGGGCAATGACCGCATCCACGTGATGGTCGGCCTGCTGCCTTCCGAAGACCTGCGCGCCGCGCATCAGGCGATGACCAGGCCAACCTGGCCTACGCCGCGGCCGAGGCGGCCAGGGTGGGCATCACGATATTGATCGAGCCGATCAACACTCACGACATGCCGAGCTTCTTCCTTAACCGCCAGGACCATGCCCAAGCTATCTTCGCGGCGGCGGGGACGAGCAACCTGAAGGTGCAGTCGATTTCTACCACTGCCAGATCGTCAAAGGCGACGTGAGCACCACGCTACGCCGGGATTTTGCCGGCATCGGCCACATCCAGATCGCCAGTGTGCCGCAGTGTCATGAGCCGAACCTGGGCAAGCTGAAATACCCGAATCTGTTCCACCTTATCGATGAGCTTGGCTACAGCAGCTGGGTAGGCTGTGAATACCGGCCCGAGGGAGACACCAGCGAAGGGCTCGCGTGGTTGCGGGAGTGGATTGACAAAACTTACTGTCTGTGCATCGAGAAATTATATAACCGCACCTGGCTACCATAAATGGATGCAAGCCAATTGCCCTACCATCCCGGCGGCTTGGTGCAGGGCACTTGAGCAGAATTCACCTTTGAGGATGTCGTTGAGGCGCTCCGCAAGTACATGCTAATGGCAGAAATCACCCTTGCATCGCTCACGCGTGCTGTCCCTGTCACGCCTCCAAAGCGTGGTAAAACGACTGAAGGTGCGATGCCGCCAAGCGTTAAGGGGATTCACAGGTTACCCTGCCGGCGTTTATGGAACGGGCTACCCGATCAACCGTGTACTGAAATGGTCAGTCTGGTCTCGCACCCATCAAACGCAGGCGCAACAGTCCCATTTCCAGCGGCTCGTTTCCTAACACGAGCACGTCGTCGCCATCGCGCACGCCGAGGGTCGCACGTCCGTCCTGCAAAAAAGTCACGAAACGCATGTCCGGATTACTGTTTGCGAATTTGGATGGATCGAATGTCTTTACGCTTGCGCACTGTCATCCCAACGATAATCCCAGTCGTTCGCCAGCGACGCCAGCCCCGCGATGACGACATCGATAACGCCGCTGACGGCGAACGGAACACGACACGGCGAACCGTCGTTCGTCGAGCGTGAGCTTCATCGCTTCATTTGCCAAGCGTCATGCCGTCGTCGATGTCGACGACCGAGCCGTCATGAAAAGGAACGGCGGCCCCCCTGACAGCGCGATGATGGCGCCGGCAATCTCTTTTGGCGTAGCGAGCCGGTTCAGCGCATGCATTGCCGCGAGCTTAGCGAAGCTCGCCAGCGTTGATCGAACGTTGGATCAGCGGTGTCCTCACATGGCCTGGAGACACTGCGATCATGCACGCCCACTCGTTGGCCAGCGAGCACGTCAGCGTTGCAATCGCCGCCTTCGATACCGCGTAGTGCGCACGCCCTCCCTTTCATCATCACCGTGCCGGCCACCGAGGCGATATTGACGATCACGCTCTGTCGCTGGCGCAGCTGCGGATACAGCGCATGCGCACAATAAAACGTTCCGCTCAGGTTGACGGCAATTACGGTGTCCCATTCGGACGGGGCCTTCTCAGCGACGGGCCCGTGTCCACCCGCGATGCCGGCCGCGTTGACGAGAAGATCAATGCCGTTGAGCCGCGCGGCGGCGGCCACCGACGCGTAGTTCGAAACGTCAACTGATTTAGTATCGCAGTGTTCGCTATAGTCCCAAACGACCACGCGACATCCTTGCTGACGCAACTGCCGTAAGCATTCTTGTCCGATACTGCTGGCACCGCCGGTAACAACGGCGGTGCGCTGTTGTGTGGCGTTCATGATGTGTTTTTCCGTTGCGATGTGTTCCGATGCATTTCGACGGGAGCGGCGGCGCTCACGTGTCCGAGCCCGTCAGCGCCTTTGGCGAGCGGCACGTATTTGCGCACGCAGATGATCGCCAGTCCAGCGCTGACGAGTGTCGCGATCGCGAAAACACGAGCCGCCATGTCCCATTGGCCGCCGGTCACCTGCATCACCCAGCCGGTTAGCGTCGGCCCGAAGAAACCGCCGAGCCGATTGTCGTCACCAGCGCGAGCGGTCCCGCGTTCGCGCCGATGAAGTTCTGGATCGCCGCATTAAGCGGGCCGTAACGTGATCATGTAGCCGGTAATGATCGATACGACCGCGAGGAACGCGCCGAGCGAAATCGCCGCTGCCGTCGGCAGCAGAAAGAATCCGCAACTGCCGATCAGGCAGACGGCAGCGAGATGCCAGCGAATGTCGCTGTACCTCTCGCTGCTGCGCCCGATCACATACCTAAAGGTCAGCGCGACGAGATTCGGAATCACCAACAGCGTGCCTATCTGCAGCGGCGTGATGTGATACAGATTGCGCAGGATTGTCGGCAGGAAATACGCGAGCGCGAAAGTCGCTGCATAGGCGGCGAGCAGCACCATCAGCAGGCCCCAGAGCAAGTGCTGCGAAACAACGCAAAGCCGGCTTTCCACAAGGGCGGCGGATTGCCGTCGGTGCTGGTTTCGCCGTGCATCACCGCTTCGAGCGACCGGCGTTGCGGGCAGACTGCGCAACAGCAGCAGACCGAGCACGACCGTCAGCAGCCCTTCAATCAGGAACAGCCAGCGCCATCCCGCCATCCACGCGTCGATGCGCAACAGCGCACCCGCGAGTGGGCCGCCGAAAATCGTCGCAAACGGAATCGCGATGATGAACACTGCGTTGATCCGGCTCCGGAAACGCGGCGGCACCCAGCTTGCGAAGTAGTAGTTGACGGCAGAAATGAAGCCGCCCTCGATCATGCCAAGCATAAAGCGCAGCACGTAGAACGATTTCTCGCCCTGCAGGGTCGCCATCATGCTTGAGACGACGCCCCACGAGACGACGAAGAAAGCGAGCTACCGCCGCACACCGAAGCGCTTGAGCGCCAGATTGGCCGGCACTCACGACCCCATGTAGCCCAAGAAGAACAGGCCCACGCTGAGCCCGTACGCGGCGAGCGAGATGTCGAGTTCCGTGCCCATCTGCAGCTGCGCGTAGCTGTTGGTGCGGTCGAGAAAGTTGAGCGCGTAGTCGGCGAACAGCAGCGGCAGCACCCGATTACGGAATCGGGTGATCGCCTGGTCCGCATGCTGCATGTCGGGATCGTTCATGGGATGTCTCCTGCGTGTGGTTGTGTTCGATACGGTCTGTGGCGTAGCCGTTTAGCGGCGATATACAGCGTGTGGGTCACGGCGAAGCCGGTTCGGTATTGACGAAAACCACTTCGGCACAGGCGGTCCCCACATGTATAGCGAATTCGCGCGGCACGAAGTCAATGTCGCCCAACTGCTCGGCCAAGCCGCCCTACGGATCGCGCACGTAGTGGAAGTATTCGATCCGAGCAGGTGACGCCTGACGCCCCACCTTCTGCTTAGCCGGCCTCGCACATCTGCTCGCTGCCCGAGCCAACCTTGTCGATGCTGCCGCGTCCCAGTTCGAGTAATGCAGGCTGGCATGCGACGACTTCGCGGATGCGACAAGATGGTGATCGCAACCATGCATTCGGTGCAGCACGTGCAGCCAGAGACCAGTGCCATCGGCGAGCGGATGTTGCCTGATCGCCAGCTCGACACGCTCGATGCTTGATCGCACCTCGTGCTGATTTTCCGCGTAAATGCAGAGACTCACGTAATCGAGCCGTTTGCGCTTGCCGCCTGTACTGTATACACATGTGTGTCCAGCAATGCTGGACTGGCCGTGTAAAGAACGAGTCGACCGCGCTCGCGCTTCGTTTCGAGTCCTATCGCGGTGCGGAAGTGCTCGGACCTGTCGAAGTCGGGCACCGAGAAAGCGACGCGATGCACCGAATGAACGCCGAGGGGACATGCGGCGGGGTTAATACGCGTATTCATCGCTCGTGCCTCATGGTTGGCCAGCGGCCGCACACGCGGCCAAACACGCAAGCGTCCGGCGCCGCATCACCGCGCCACGCGACGTGCTGGGGGCCGTATCAGCGTGAAATGCGCGGGATAGAAATTGGCGACGCCACCCTCAAGATGCTAGATCGTTGTCAACGGCAGCCGGCACGATGTCGCCGCGGCTTGCGCGCGGTCGATCTTTCCAGCGGTGGCGGACTGCGAAACGAGCAGCGTGAAGCCGGTGCCGAAGTGGTCGTACAGCGAGCTGCCGTCGTGCAGCCACGCATGCGGTGCAAGGGCGCCCGGGCGCGAGCTCGGCATGTAGTTGACGAAGTCCTGGGCCACAGGCGTGCTGCCATCGGGCACGATTACAGGCGAATCATCGTATCTATAGCCGAGCACCACGCCGAGTGTCGCGAATTCGCGCATCTTGTGGGTCTGCTCGCCAACTTCAAGCCGCGCCCGCGCACCCGTTTCGCCAGGATCCTCGATGCCGTCGGCAAGCAACTGGTTGCCTAGCGTCGAGTGATTGAGCGCGGCTTCGTCGAGTACCCACCGATGCACAGGCCGGCGCTCGGTTTCGTAGCTGCTGAGCAGTTCTTGGCCACCCCAGCCAGCACCGCGGCGAGCTTTCAGCCGTGTGAACGGGCGGTCAGAGAGCGACGCCAGATGGCGGCGCCGATCGGAAATGCGAAACGATCTTGTTCTGCAGGCC
>CALNPU010000222.1 GCA_940588625.1 uncultured Caballeronia sp. | reverse complement strand
CGCGATAACTGGTCGCAGGACGCGTTGCTGGCTGCCGCGTTCGCGGGTTATGCAGGCCACGATAAAATACTCCAGGAACCGATCTTGCCGGACGCTAAGGCACGCCGGCAAGCCGCTCAGCCAGCAATCGACCGCTGACACAGCATGGCGGAAATTTTTGAAAGCAGTTGAATCAAGGCAGTGAAGGTAGCAAAGTTAGTGAAATCACCGAAGTTAGTTAAAGGCAGGCGCAAAGCAGCAAAAAGCTGCGGCGTCTGCCAGGCATGAAAGCCGGCGCGGGGAAACGCTGGCTGAACCTTCGTAATAGCGCGGTCGTAATGGCAGTCATGACGGCCGCAAACAGGCACGTAGTGGAACAGTAAGACCAAGCAGGCAACCGCGGGAGCGCTGGCGTAGAGGGCAGCGCGGTGGGACGCATTTGCGGGGGCCAATCAAGAAGAGCAAGAAGCAGGACCAAGTCAGAGAGAAGGACCAAGTATGGCGACGATCAAAGATGTAGCAGCCATTGCAGGCGTATCGTTCACAACGGTGTCTCATGTTGTTAACAACTCGCGGCTGTGTCGGCTGAAGGTGGAGCGCGCGATCCTGGAGCTTGATTACGTGCCCTCGGCAGTGGCGCGTTCACTCAAGGCGCGAAACACGCTTACTATCGGCTTGCTGGTGCCCAACGCCACCAATCCATACTTCGCCGAACTTGCGCGCGGCGTGGAAAACTGGTGTGCGAAGAAAGGCTATTGCATGTTTTTCTGCAATTCCGACGACGACCCCGCGAAGCAGTGCAGCTACTTGCGTGTGTGCAGGAAAAACGCATTAACGGCCTGGTGATAGCGTCGGCGGGGGAAGATGCGGTGCTGGCGCAAGCCGGATCGCGTGAGCCGCTGGTAATCCTGGACCGGAATATTGAAGGGGTATCGGCGGATCTGGTGCAGATCGACCACGAGAAGGGCGGTTATCTGGCCACGCGCCACTTGCTGCAACTCGGCCACTCGCGGGTAGGCTGCATTACCGGCCCGATTGCCACGGCGGTCAGCGCAATGCGCGTCCACGAGTTTATCCGTGCGATGGCGGAGCGTGGCATCGAGATCGAACCGAACGCTATCCCCCGCAGAGCACGTTTTCGGCGACCGGCGGTTACGAGGCGGCGTCCCAGCTCTTCGATATCCTCAAGCCCACCGGCATTTTCGCGTGCAACGACATGATGGGCGTGGGTGCGTTGCGGGCGGCGGGGGAGCGGGGCATCAACGTGCCGCGTGACTGCTCGATCATCGGTTTCGACGATATCGAATTGAGCCGATACACCTACCCCGCGCTGTAGACGGTCGGGCAATCGGTGCGCGAACTTGGCGAATTGGCGGCGCAGACGTTGATCGACCGGATCGCGGGCAAGGTGCCGGCGACCACGCGGCGGCGCGTGGTAACGCCGCACATGATCCTGCGTGAATCAACGGCCGTCGTACCGGAAGTGTTGCCGCAAGCGTATCGGAAAGACGCGGCTGTTGGCTCTGCTGCTCCGCATTACGTGGCGCAGGATCACGGTAATACCCAGAACGCCTGAAGCAGGCAGGGGGATGTGCATTCAGGGTTTTGCCGGCATCGTCATTTCCCTTCCGCCGGCCGCGTTCCGAATCAACCCTCACATCAGCCTGCCAGGCGCGAACGATGCCACGGTACGGTTAACCCTGGAACATTTACAACAATCGCATTAATGCGCTTCTTTGCTTAAAGATACAGATACGCATCTAAAGTCCTTAGGGTAAGTCATTAGACGAAGTAACATTTCATGAATTTCCTCAAGTGCACCGTTCACACGCCGTAAAAGATGTCTAAGCAGGCGAATCTGGTCTTGCTCTGAAATCGCGATTCCAGAACCGCGCCGTGCCGACTTCTCTTTATCAGCAGCTCCGAGGAAATCATGAACATGAGCTTAACGATCAAGGCACGTCTCGATCTGACGATGGCATTTCTGGGGCTGCTCCTGGTGATGATCAGGGGACTGGGGCTCTACGGGATGAATCAGGCGAACCAGGCTTATCGCGACACGTTCGAAGACCAGATGCCAAGCGCGAACGCCGTCAGCAACGCAGAGCTTTATATCGCTCGTGAGCGGCTCATATTCGACCAGGCGGCGTTTCTTACGGGGACACCGGAGGTAGCGGCAACTATCGAACGTGGCGGCATGATGCGCAGCCGCGCCAACTATTACTGGAAAAAGTACACCGAGCTGCCGGAAGAGGCGAACGAAAAGCAACTCGCCGACACCTCCAACGCCAAGCGCCTCGCGCTGCAAAAGGTGATCGACAGCGGCTATGAAGCCGTCAGGGCCAATGGACCAAGCGCGGATCATAGAAACAGCCAAAGTGATGCAAGTCGCTTACGGCGAGCTTTCCCACGGCCAACGACGCGCTGCGCAAATTCCAGTTCGACGGCGCCAGTTAGGGCTACGACGCTGCCCAGTCAGCCGCAGCGACGTTTCGCATGCTGAGCCTGACCGCCATCCTGGTAGGCCTCGCCGCCGCGTTTTCGTGGTTCGCATTGCGCCGCGCGATTGGCCGACCGCTGGACGAAGCACTCGAGCATTTCGACGCAATCGCCGCCGGCGATCTGCGCGGCAAGGTCGTCCCCACTTCACGCGACGAAATGGGCCTCTCCTGATATCGGCGCGGTACAACGCGTGACCGACATCATGGGCGAGATCGCGGCAGCCTCGCAGGAACAGAGCAGCGGCATTGAGCAAGTGGCGCGCGCGGTCACGCAGATGGACGAAGTGACGCAGCAGAACGCGGCGCTGGTGGAGGATCAGGCAGCGAAGCTGCGGCAAGCGGTGGTGGTGTTTCAACTCGAACCTGGCCGGTCCGGCAAAACCGCGACGTGTGGCACCGGTATTGGCATCGGCTAAAGCGCCTGTACGACAAGGCCGGTGGTGGCTGCGACAGCCGGCGATTGGCAAACCTTCTGATCGGCTGCGCGGGTCTACTGAGTCGAACACGCTCCGCGAACCGGGTTCGTGGAGCGTGTTTTTTATTGATCGCGCTTTCACTGCCGCCTCATCCTTGCCGATTGGCCTCGTTGAGAACTGACGCGTCCCAAAGAGGTTCCCCGCTTTCCGAGCGCGCGATTAGGGTCCAATTTGAGGGCCAGATTCGCGCGCAGCCTCGGGCGTGGGCCCAGCTTCCGGTCAACACAAGAACCGCCGGGCAATCGCTGCCCCAGACCCCCCCCATTCTCCAGACCCGAACTCGCGATCTGGGACAATCTTCCTCTTACCCATATGTAACACTGTAGCGCACTTCGTTCATCCTCCTCCTATCTTTACGGGATTAGAACGCGTTTTCGATGCCCACGGATGCTCGCTATGACCGTATCCACCCTTGGCGCGCAACTCGTTCAGGCCCACCACCAGCGCACGCTGATAGAAGACCTCGAGTCCGATATCCCTGCTGACGACGCGCGGCTTACGCCATCCAGCACGAAGTTCTGACCCTCTCCGGCGCGCGGATCGGCGCCTGGAAGGTCGGCGCGCCGGGGAACACAGCGCCTATCGATGCGGAACTTGTCCACACATCGCCTGCGCGCATTGCGCATGCGTCGTTTTTTCGCGTGCTGATCAAACTGGAGATCGCGTTTCGTTTTTCGTACGCATTGCCGCCCCTTAGCGAACCGTATAGCCGCAGCAAGTGGCCCTGGGCGGCATGGGCGTGGCGCTGGAGGTGGTCGATAGCCGCTTCGCACAATGGCCAAACCTGGCAACGCTGGCACAACTTGCCGATTCGCAAAACAACAATGGCGCGTTGGTCGTTGGCAAGATGGAGCCGTACGATGTGATCGCTCCGAACTTCGATTTCCTTTCACTGCTGCTCGAACTGTCCGTCGACTGCGTCTCGATCATGCCGCCCAGCACCGGTAATTTGGCAGGAGACCCTCGCGAACTGCTAGTGTGGTTCGTCAATCATTGCAACGCTCACGGTCATACGGTCCAGCCGTTCTGGACCATCACCACCGGCTCCTACACGGGTGCGCGGCGGGTCGAGGGCCCAAGCGTGGTGAGCGGTCGGGTTGACCGCACAGGTGAGATCGAACTGACGCTGGAATGACATTTTCGCGGCATTCCAACGCACGGTGACAGCGGCGCAAAAACCATTCATGCGCGTTGGTTACATCAAAAAAAGGCACTCTAACGAGTGCCTTTTTTACCGTTTAAATCCATCTCCATTTAGCGGATATAACCGGTCAACGGATGCCGGTGCGCATCGTTTAGTAAGAGAGAGGTATGGCATTTGAGCGCCCGCAGTCGAATGACACTGGAGAGTCGATGTCAAAAAAACGCACCGGCTCTTGCATTGTTGCAGCGCTGCGAAGCATATATGGGATAACCGGTGGATGAGCGGGGGACAACACAGGGACAACTCGCCATAGGCGCAACATGGGGCAGGGTTCACGTGGCACATGAATGACATAAGCGCTCAATGTATAACTGCGGGCAATGGTGAACTGCCGGCAACAGCAGCCGGAGTATTCGGCTGCCAGCATGTCGCATGGGTCCGGGGCTTGTACAGCAAGGCTATGCAGCCAATGCGGAAAACGTTTCGCGAGTCGGGATAATGATTGTAGGTAAACAAAAATATTCCACCAAGCTAGTGAAACTCTGCAAAAGTCCTGGCATTGGGGTTCGTGTGAACTATCGTGGGACGCAGTGGAGTGAATGGAGGAG
>CALNPU010000221.1 GCA_940588625.1 uncultured Caballeronia sp. | reverse complement strand
TTTGAGGGGCGGCCGGGATTCGCAAAAAATCCGCCGCATCTCGGCCTAAGCTGCTGATTTGAATGCGAAATCGATGGTCGGATCGAGCGGCGGCACGGGGCGCTGGAGATCCAGCAGATAGTCGCCAAGCCGGTCGATGTGTTCCCGCTGGTATGGCGACAGCACCTTGAGAACATCGGCGTCGACCGGATGCCCCCTCTGCTGCAGTTCTTTCAGCCTGCGCGACATCCATTGCACGTTGTACAAGATCACCATGTTCGCGACGAGGTGGTTGTACTTGATCACCTTGCGCTCTCGTGCCGGACGTTTTCGGCGATGATGCCTTCGCCGCCGAACATCAGCCACTGCGGGAAGTCGTTGAACTGCTCGCTCTTGTTGGTCGCCGCGTGAATCGTGCGGCGCAACTCCGGGTCATTGAGATATTTCATATTTCAGCAGGGACAGTGTCCGGATCACGCGCCCGAGTTCCCGAAACGCAAAGTACAGCTTGTTCTTCGTGCTCTCCGAGCCGAGGCGGCGAAGGATTGTCGAGGGCGTCATCTTGCCCGCCTTGATTGACACCGCGACGCGCATCATGTCTGGATAGTGTCGCTCGATCAGCGTCCAGTCAATGGACTGGCGACAAAGGCTGTCGATGTGCTCATACTTGCGACGCCTGTCGGCCTTGTACAGCACAAGATCCTTGATGTTGCGCATGCGCGGCATCAGGCTGATGCCCGTTACGTAGGACAGGCCGAACACCGGACCGCTCTGCGCCTGCGTATCGCCGTGGATCGTGTCGGGCTTGACGTCGGCGCCATTCTGGATCAGCCCGTCGAGGATATGACGGCTTCGTGAACGCCGCACGGGATGAAGTGGCTGAACAGCGCGATGTACATGTCGGACACGTGGTAGTAGCCGATTCCGCCGTATCCGCCATAGCGGACGTGATACTCGGACAGCAGGTTTTGCTCGTACAGGCTCCATTTGGTACCGTCCGCCGACGCGCGCTTGCCACTACCCCAGAATTTAGGCAACGCGAACTGGTTGTACGCGTTGATCACTTTCACGTTCGCCTTGTCGAGCCGCTTCTCGGTGACATGTTTCAGGTTCAGCCAAGCGACCTGCTTGCGGTTGAGCTCTTTCACCGAGCGCGCCGTCTGGCTGGGGCCAAGATTGCAGCCGTAGCACAATAGCGTCGTGATGAAGCGTTTGCGCGGATCGTCGACCTTCGCGTCGAACCCGGACAGCGGGCCGAACAGGTTTATGCAGGTCCAGCCACTGCGCGGTTTCGGCGAGGAGATCCAGGATGCTGATTTGCGGCATCGATGCCGCGATCGCCTGATCGATCAGCGTCCGGTTCGGTGGTTCGGACTCCTTGCCCGGTTTGTGAATGACGAGTTCCTGATTGACGAACTCGATGCTGTCGTTCGCCGGGAAGTTCGCATCGGTCTCGTCGAGCGCCGTGTTCGGACGGTCCCGCAGATCCTTCGTGAAGCTCTTGCCGTCCGTGGGCAACCCCACGATCTCGCAATAGCGCGGCAGCTCACGCCGGAAGTCCTCGTCGGAGACCTGGTGCATGCGGTAGTCGTCGAAGCGATCGCTGCCCTCGACGTAGAGATCGCCGGAATCCAGCTCGCGCATGATCTGGCTGAAGACGCCCAGTTCAAAGAATCGACGATGCAGCATCCGGCTGTCCCGACCGTGCGGGAATACCGCACGCATCCACTTATCCGGTAGCCAGTCCAGCGGCAGGTTTGCGAGGTCGTTCTCCGTGAGCAGCAGGTATTCGCGGTGGGCGTTCCGGGAGCCCTGTAGCCAGGCGAGCGCGACCAGTAACGCGCGGTCCTGCGAGCTCGATCGCAACGGCAGCACGTCCAGGCACTGAAACAGCGGTGAGCGCTGGTTCCGGTACAGCACGAGCATGAACGGCAGGTCGAACTGGCCAGCGGCGATGTGCTCGTTGCATTGTGCAAGTGCTGCGGGGGTCGCCGAGCGCCTCGCGGATTTTCGGCAGCCGTTGGCGTTCCGATACCCCTTCGTCCTGAAGGATCTGCAGGACGTCCCGGAACTGCCCGACCAGTCCCTCCCTCCAGCAAGCCGGTGTGTTCAAGCTGGTATTTTTGAAGCCGGACCTTCGCGTAGGTCTCGAACTTGCGCATGACCTTGATGAATATCTCGGCGACATCGTCAAGTGCCTTCTGCAACTGCGCCTGGATGAAGAGTACCGCGAGCGCGTGACGCTTCGATACCTTGAGTGAACGCAGTTCCGCGACGTCGAGCGCTCGCGCTTCAGTGACTAGCTGTGCCCGCTTGCTGACGGACAGGATCGCGGGCGGCGCCGGCAAGCCTTCCGCCAGTTTCCTGATCCCGTTGATATGCTTGAGGAAGCTCGCGATCGCCCGCGCAGCTGGCCTCTTGGGCTCCTGCTTCAGACCGTCCCAGCCCGACTTGCCGGCCTTGATGAGGAGGAGCCCATCGATCCTTTCGATCATGGCCGCGTCCAGTGCGCCGGAGATCGTCGTCCAGATCGTTTCATTGAGGTCGTTGCGCGCCTGCGTGGCGATGCGCTGAAGTGTCGACAGTGGCGGTAGTTCGTAACGGGGCGGACCAGTTCCTCGACCAGCACGTTGATGATGTCGGGCAGCTCGACTTTGGTCTTTGCTTCCCCCCGACGCGAGATCGGCGAGCCACGCCGTCTCGTCCGCGTCGAACGGCCGGATGTCGAGCCAGGCGCGCAGCAGCTTTTGGTGCCGGATGCGAGTGCCGGATATGTCGTACCGCGCGATCGCCGTCCGGGACAACGCCCAGGCTCGCATCGCAGTCCGGATGTGATCGACGATGACCGGCGGCACGTCCGAGAGCATCGGGAAGTAGCCGAGACGCTGCAGCAGTTTCAACTGGACCATGATCAGCACGGCGGTAGCTTCCTGCCGGGATTGCCGGCGCACAAAGCGGATTTCCGCGGCGGTCGGGGTGAACGCCGCCTTCAGTTCCGCCGTGCCCGGTTCGGCGGGCAGGACCGGGTAGATGGTCTCGTGGACGGTGCGCATGCTCGTGGCCGTCTCGCGAAGATCCGCTCGATCTGCCGGGTATGCTGGACCTCGTCGTCCGTAGATCGACGTGGTTGTGATCGACGCGCGACGCAGGTTGTCGCGTACAGGTCAGCGTCGCGCCGTTGGCCAGCGCGTGTATTGCTGCGTATGCCTCAGCCAGTGTGGCGTTGCGCGCCGAAACTTGCCGGCGAGTGCCGGGTGGGGTCGGCCTGGAATGGCGTCGGCAGCGGTCTGGAAGAACCGGCGCAGGACCTCCCTCAGGCGTGGTGTGGCGATTCGAGATGGCCCGAGCAGCGGCCGCTTGTCCGGTGCCCAGCGTGCTGGGGTCACCGGCAGCCCACGCTGCGCCAGATACTGGTCCAGTGCAAAGCGCGCGCGGCGGCAGGACTACCTTGCCGGCCTTTAAGCCCTTGCCGGTCAGATGCAGCCATCGCTCACCGCGGGCACCGCTTTCGATGCCGCCGAGCATAACGCCGACCAGCTCCCCTGCACGCAGACCGGTCGCGTAACCGAAATCGAGCAGGAAGCGCAGGCGCTGCGCGCCACGTACCTTCAGGCCGGCGAACGGATTCGCGAGCACGTAGCGCTGCTCGATCAGCCAGCGAAACATCGCGCCGATGACCGACAGTGCGTAGGCAATGGAGTCCGGGGATAACGCGCTGGTGAAGGGCCTCCATTCCGGCGACGACCGCGGTCGTGCGGGTGCGACCCAGCGCGGCAACGGATGCCGCAGAAAGGCGCGATAAGCCGTGGCATCCTCGCTGGTCAGCGAAGACAGCGCCTTGCTGCGTTCGACGATTGCCCAGAGCAGCAGGCGCTCCGCTTCCCGGCGATAGGCGCACTGCGTTTCAGCGGCCTCGTGTCGTTCAAGCCAGGCGCCGATTGCCTGATAGTCTTCATCGGCCTCGAGCACACACATCGGCTTCGGCGCGCCGAAGACCCCGCGTGAGCCGTCGACGTTGTGCGGCACGCGGATATTTTCCCACGGCATCACGGGTTTCGGTGTCGCCACCAGGATCAGTGCGCGGGCCCGCTCGGTCAGTTCCGGGCGAGCAGCAAAGAAGGCTTCGATATGACGTGCACTTCGCATGCCGAGTCCGGGAATCGTGAGCCACCAGCGTCGGCGACGGGGAATCCGGACGGTCAGATCGGCCAGTGTCCGGATGCCGTGCCGATGCACCACCAGTGCGACGCGAGGCCGCAACCAGACATCGGCTGACCCGTGGTTGCCGGGACGGGCAGCGACGGCAGGATGTCCAGCGCCCGGGTCGCGGCTTTGCGGTGACGGGTGCGCTCGCCGGCCGCGCACTGAAAAATCTGCGCCAGATCCGCGCGATGACGGCTGAGGGCAAAACCAACTAGCTGCCGGCGAACGCGCCCGATCACGCCGCGCGCCGACTGGCCGCCTTCGAGCGCGTATGGGTAATAACGCTCGACCGCCTTGCGCGAGCCAACGCCCGCGTACCACGCGCGGAGCGCAGACAGGATCGCGGAGTCAGGAAAGGGCGGCGAAATCCGAAGATCAGGCATCCGAAGATTATATTCTCCAGAATGACAACGGCGTGACGTCCGGGTGTGACGCGTTTCGCAAACTGGCAGTTTTGGCAGAAAACGCATCCCTATCGATAATAAGAGTTAGCGATAGGGACGGATAAAAACCCGTCAGTTACGCCGCGTCGGCACCTGGCAAAGAGAGAGGCTGGACGGGGTCGTCAATATCCGAGAAGCCTCGGATGTTAACGATCCCGGCTACCTACTCTTCAATGCGTCTTACTTCATCTTTCACTGTTATGCGATATCGATTC
>CALNPU010000220.1 GCA_940588625.1 uncultured Caballeronia sp. | reverse complement strand
TCTCGTCATCTAATGTTTTCCCCGTCGACTCAGGATTGTCCTCCCATCGACCTGTCCGAGGAAATTAGACCACCACACACGTCCGAGGATAGTCGACGCCCGCAATAGGGGTAGGCTGAGATTCGCTCACGCCGACATGATCGCTCAGTTGGCGCTAAGTGGATAGCCCTTGTAGAAACACCTTGCATGACTGATTCTCCTGGCCAAAGCTACCCCAAGCATGAAGCCGCCCTGTGCGGCTTTTTTGCTATTTGGAGCTTGTTCAGGCGCTCTGTCGACTCAGCCAAAAGGGCTATGACTTGACGTGCCGAGCAGGCAAACGCGTTTCGTTTCTTCATAGCCCCTATGCCGTTCGGCGGGCTGGTGATCGGGCACGTGCCTTGCCACACTTGCGTTCATGAGTTGCCGGATTTCAGTTACGCCGAACGGGATGAAGCCGCGCTTGCTGAACGACTAATCGCTTGCTGAACGACTAATACAATAGGCGGCGGCACATGGAACCTGTAGTAACTCACTGGGCAGACAACCGGGCTATCAAGGGAAATGGGACATCGGAAGCCGCGTGGCAGAACTCCGGACTGCTCTCGAGCTTGCCCGAAGTCGATCCGGCGATCCTCGCGCCGTGATAGTTGTGCTGCATCCGGACGACGAAATTCTCGGCACGGGCGGTCTGCTGGCGCAATTGTCCGATCTCGGTCGCAAGGTATTGATCATCGCGGTGACCGACGGCACCGCGAGCCATCCTGATTCGCCGGAATGGCCGGCAGCGCGACTCGCCGCCACCCGTCCGCAAGAAACACGGGATGCGCTACAGCGCCTGTGCATGAAGCACGTTGCGCTGGTTCGGCTGCACCTTCCAGATAGATGGCGGCGGAGAAACGTTCGAGTCGCAACTGACGGAAGCGTTGAAAGCGCACCTTGAACCAGGCGACATCGTGTTCGGAACCTGTCTTTTCGACGGCCATCCCGACCACGAATCGGTCGGCCGGGCCGTGACCGCGGTTGCGGGTACGCTTGACCTGCCCTGTGTGGAAGTCCCCGTGTGGACCTGGCATTGGGCGACACCTAAGGATTCACGCGTACCCTGGAGTCGCGCCCATTATGCTGTTACTCCCCTCCCACGCTTGCCCGCAAGAGATTCACGCAATCCAGGCATTTCGCAGCCAGATCGAAGCCGACAGCTCGACAGGTCGTGCACCGATCCTACCCGACCATGTGCTCGAACGTCTCACCCGGCTCTACGAGGTCGTGCTGATATGACTTCAGGCATGTTTAGTTGAATTATTGTGGTGCGTTGACTAAACAATAAAGACAACTGAAAGCCTTATCGATAAACCGGCTTTTACGGGTTTTCTCTAAGAATTCCCGGGGGAATTTTTTTATACCATACACTCACTAAGTCATGCAAATCTGAGCTCGTTAGTTAGTAAACGTACGCATGCGAAACGCTTCGGTGCCTATAAACTTAACAATCAATCCAGGCAATGTGCGGAGACGAGAAACCCAATGGCCACAACCATTCGCGATGGCGCGTGCGCAGCCAGTGTGTTGATCGGCACAGTATCGCGAGCGCTGAAAAACCAGCCGGGCATGTCGGAAACTATGCGCGAACGCGTGGTGGACGCGGCGCGGCAGTTTGGCTATGACGCTGCCCAGCTTCGCACCCGAATCCGGCGCGTCACGTTCCTGCTGCATCGCCAGCACAATAATTTCGCGGTCAGCCCATTCTTTTCGCACGTGCTGCATGGCTTCGATGAAGCGTGCCGCGAGCGACGTCTGGTTCCGTCGGTACTGACCGACGGCCCAACGCACGATCTCGCCCAGCAGATGCGCCTTCACGCACCGGACGCCGTAGCGGTCGCGGGATTTATCGAGCCGGAGCTGCTTGCTCATCTGCGCTCCATGAACCGGCCGGTCGTGTTGATTGATTTGCGCGCGCCGGGTTTCCGCTCCGTGAATGTCGACAACGCCCGCGGCGGCGTGCTCGCCATGCAACATCTGTTCGCACTCGGGCGCAAGCGGATTGCGTTCATTGGCGGATCGTTGGCGTACTACAGCATCTCGCAGCGCGCAATGGGTTACCGGCTAGAGTACTTCGAAGCAGGTTTACTCTTCAATCCGACGCTCGAGGTCACCACACAGCCGGCTATCGACGCCGACGTGGCCACCGTCGACGCCATGGAGCGCCTGATCGCTCAAGCGCGTACGCAATCCGCACCGCTGCCCGACGCCGTTTTCGCCTATAACGATGCAGCGGCCCTCGCTGCCATGCGCGTCTGTCTTGCGCACGGTTTGCGGGTGCCGGAAGACATCGCGTTTGTCGGTTTCGACGAATATACCCGCCGCCGCCCAAAGCACGCCGCCGCTCACCACGGTCACGGTCGACAAGGAAGCGCTGGGGCGGCGCGGGGTGGAATTGCTGCTGGAAACAACCGCACAGAGCCACGATGGCGCGAATATCGCCAACACGCTCGTGCCCGTGCACCTGATTCCTCCTCGCGCGAGCTCGGCCATAACACGGACACAGACATCGGTATGAACTCAACCGCTCTGAACGTGGCGGGTCCGGCAGAACCGGACTTTCGCAGCCGCGATTTCCTCCTCGATCACGTTCGTCACATACTTGCGTTCTACGCACGAGCCGCCAGCGACGACTCGGGCGGTTTTTTCATTTTCTCGAGGACGACGGCACGGTCTACGACCGCACCACACGTCACCTTGTCAGCAGCACGCGCTTCGTCTTCAATCACGCGATGGCCTTCCGTCACTTCGGTGGACAGCAGCATCAGGACAACGCCCGTCACGCGTTTGCGTTCTTGCGCAACGCACATTGGGACGCGGTAAACGAAGGCTGCGACTGGGAAATCGAATGGCGTGACGGCGCGAAACGCACGCTCGACGGCACGTGGCATTGCTACGGGCACGTGTTCGTTTTGCTGGCGTGTGCGCACGCGGCAATGGCGGGTATGACGAAGCCAAACCGTTGATCGATGAAACCTTCCAGTGATGGACAAGCATTTCTGGGACGCGGGCGCCTGTCTGTACGCCGATGAAGCCACGCCCGACTGGCAGTTGTAGCCATATCGCGGGCAGAACGCCAACATGCACGCAACCGAAGCGCTGCTGGCCGCATACGAGGCGACCGGCCACGTGCTGTATCTGGATCGCGCGGAAAAAATCGCTGGCAACAACGTTGCATCAGGCGCGGTTGAGCCACGGCCTGGTCTGGGAGCACTTCCACGCCGACTGGTCGGTCGACTGGCACTACAACGAATCCGACAGTTCCAACATCTTCCGCCCGTGGGGTTTCCAGCCCGGGCGTCAGACCGAATGGGCGAAGCTGTTGCTGATCCTGGAGCAGCTTCGGGCGTTGCCGTGGCTCGCGCCGCGAGTGATCGAACTATTCGACGCCGGCGTCAACCGGGCATGGAACGAGCAGCATGGCGGCCTGTATTACGGCTTCGGCCCCGACAACTCGATCTGCGATCACGACAAATACTTCTGGGTGCAGGCCGAGACCTTCGCTACCGCTGCGCTGCTCGGCAAGCGCATCGGCCTGGAGCGATTCTGGGATTGCTACGACGAGCTCTGGCGGTATAGCTGGGCGCATTTCGTCGATCACGAATACGGTGCGTGGTTCCGCATCCTGACCTGCGACAACCGCAAGTACGGCGACGAAAAGAGCCCTGCCGGCAAGACCGATTACCACACGATGGGTGCGTGCTACGAAGTGCTGAACGCGATAAACGCAGTCGACACGCCCCGGCAAAGCCGCGACGCAACGAAAAAGACGAGCTAAACGGTGAGCACGATGACCTCCAATTCAACCTTCCCCCAATTCGTCTCCGCCGGCGACATCCTGACCGACCTGATTCGCACCGGCCCGTCCGACTGGCTATCGCGCCCGGGCGGCGCGGGTTGGAACGTCGCGCGCGCGGTCGCGCGTCTCGGTTTGCCGACGGCATGTGCCGGTTCGCTCGGCACGGACAATTTCTCCGATGACCTCTGGAACGCGAGTGTCGCGGCCGGCCTCGACATGCGCTTCATGGAGCGCGTCGAGCGGCCGCCGCTGCTGGCGATCGTCCATAAGATGCAGCCGCCGACCTATTACTTCATAGGTGAAAACGGCGCGGATCTCGCGTTCGACCCCGCCCTTCTGCCGTCCGGATGGATGGACGCGGTGAAATGCGCGCACTTCGGCTGTATCAGCCTCGTTCGCCAACCGCTTGGCGACACGCTCGCGCGCCTCGCCGCGCAACTGCGCGAGCACGGCGTAAAGATCAGCTTCGACCCGAACTATCGAAACCTGATGGAGCATGGCTATGAGCCGACCTTGCGCAAGATGGCTGCGCTTGCCGACCTGATCAAAGTCTCGGACGAAGACCTGCAAAAGCTCTTCCCGTCCATCCCGAACGAAGCCGACGCCATCGCCGAAATCCGTGCGATGAACCCTCAGGCCACCGTGCTTGTCACACGAGGATCGGCCGAAGCTACGCTGCATGTGGGCGACGAAAGCTGGCAGGCACACCCGCCAAAAGTCGATGTCGCCGATACGGTCGGCGCCGGCGATGCATCCATTGGCGGCTTGCTCTACAGCTTGATGGCACGCGCCGGCGGTTGGCCAGACCATCTGCGTTTTGCACTGGCGGCAGGTGCGGCGGCATGCCGGATGGCGGGGGCACATTCGCCTTCGCTGGAAGAAGTCGAGGATTTGCTGGCCTGACATTCAGGTCTTGTTCATGGCAGCCACCCGGCAATGAGAGACGGTCATACGCGCGATAAATGCGCGTGCTAAGGAAGGTCTGCATAACCGTTTTTCGGAGTGCGGGCCTTTTGCTTCCTGCGCGTTGCGGCGTTGAGAATTTG
>CALNPU010000219.1 GCA_940588625.1 uncultured Caballeronia sp. | reverse complement strand
CGCTCGCGTGTGAGCCTAGCGATTAGACCGCTCGCCACCAAAACCAATCGCCAAAACCAATTGTTCAGGGTCAACTAATGACGGAACACGCGAAACGGACATGCGAAAGCGTTCGACGATAAAAAAGGACAGCCGAAGCTGCCCTTGATTCACGACGGGTTGCAACAAGTCTATGGTGCGAGTTGCCAGCATAACAACACCAATGTGAGCAACGCGGCAATCCAGAATGCACTGCCGATAGCAGTCGTGACGCGCGGCCAGATTGACGGCTGGGTTGCGTCCTGCACGTGGGGGATATACGACCGTCCTGAGCGCTCTG
The DNA here is from genome assembly GCA_940588625.1 of uncultured Caballeronia sp. GTDB lineage: Bacteria > Pseudomonadota > Gammaproteobacteria > Burkholderiales > Burkholderiaceae > Caballeronia. Next base: position 4,565 of record CALNPU010000219.1, on the reverse strand, counting down.
AGCGTTCAGGCTGTCTGGCCAGCATCCGGTCTATGACTATCAAGCCTTTGGGCGTCGCCATTGCGCACGTGATAATGGCGATGCACAGCCACTGGTAGAACGTAGGTGTCTGGGCGGTAGCGAGAAGGGTGTCCATGATCGGTTTTGAAGCGGGGGCGACAAGTTTCTGATATTAGTTTTCTGTCGCCAACGGTTCTATCAGACATTCACGTTTATGGTCATTTGGCGGACATTGGACGCTTGCAAAGTGCTGATATCCCTATCCTCGACGCCAAATGATGGTTATTGATCAGCAGGCTCCGACTGTTCCTGACACGCGATTCTTGCAATTGCCGCGAATAATGGTGTAACGCGAATGCTGTTGATACCGCCGAAATCCAATTCAATATCAATACCAACGAGGGAAAGTGTTTCATGTCATACCCATCTCGCGCGCTCAAGCGCGTCTCTGTGCAACCCTCTGTGCAACCGATAGCAAGCTGTGTTGTGCTTGCCAGCGGCGCGGCACACGCGGCTAACCTCGGGTTTCTCAACAACAACACGCCGATTACCTAGTTGACCCTGAAATTGGTTGGCGGCGAGCGGTCTAATCGCTAGGCTCACACGCGAGCGGCCGGGTTCAGCAGCAGAGCCAGCATAAAGGCGTAAAAAAACCGCGGCTTCCCGAGGATCATTCGCAGGTTGTGGCCCGCGCCGCACAGTACCCGCGTGCATCGCATCGCCCAGCGCGCCTTGGAGCCAGTTTCGATCAAGTCTGCCATCCGTCGTCACGTGAGCGATGAATGGCCGCTTGCTCCAACGCCTCGGCCAGTGTGCGCCCGTCGTACGGATTGCCCGGCATCGAGCGCGCGCCGACTACCAGAGCCCTTTCTTGCGAGTCGCCGCGCTCGACACCTTCACACCGAATTTTCGTACGGTGGGCGAGCTTTGCCCTTGGCCAGACATTCGACTTCCGGTGCATGCAGTGCATAGATCCAGCTTCCATGATCTTCGTGGTTGTATTTGTATTCGTTTTTAAGTATATTGAATATCAGAAGTGGGCTATGTCCCGGACGACCCCTACGACTAGACGGTTCACCTCAGCGGCCCGCTCAGCGGCTTCGTTGCCTCGAATGTCGGTGCACATGGTGCTTACGAGAATGTCAGCGAGTGTGTTCGAGACCTGATTCGCCGCACAAGGAGCGCAAGGAAGCAGAGGCATTCGAGCGACTCAAGGCTGAGTTGACCCATGTCTACGCTACTCCGGAATCGTCGTACAAGCCATTGACGGCGGCTGAGGTGTGATCGCGCGCAACCGGACCTGATAGGCCATGCCGGTTCAGGTCCGCATACAGGATGCGGATGCCGTATCTTTTCGGCTTGATGAAATCTATCGCTATACACGTGATCGCTGGGCACACGGCAGGCTGACCGTTAGATTACAGGTCTGTTCGATGCCTTCGACGGCATTGCCAGTCACCAAATACCCTCGCGTTCCATTCCGGCGGAAATTTGGCATATTGGCGCCTGCTTTCCAATGGCGATATCGGTATCGCGCAATCCTGCACGAGCGAATGCACCAGATCGATTATTTCCGGGAAGACTTCGATCCGTAGCCTGAGCAGCCATCATCGAAGATGAGAACCGATGCATACAGTCTTCAGGACACGGGCAACCCGAGCATTTACCGGATATGGTTTGTTGCCTGGTGGCATTGAGGAGCTCCCCCTTGACGACGGCTCCACTTTTTGCACGAGTCGACTCGACGGTCGGCGGGGAGCTATGTCGCCTACGAGTCGGCGCAGAGATTTCGTGCGATTAGTTTGTCAACACAGCAGCACGCGAAGCAATCAACCGGGGCTCGATCACTCTGCATCGGCCTGCCTCCTTGGGGCGGGCGACGACTCGATTCGCGACAAGGTAAAATCAAAGGGTGCAACGGGTGGCTACGGTGAGTGGCCAAGGTGCTGTGCGATACAATGGTCAGTATATCGGGGTTGTCGCGGGCGTTTTTGGGTATGCGTACGAGTATGGGTAGGCAACGCACCGTTCTTCGCCCCGAAGCCCGTGGCACAAGGCCTTGCGGGGAGATCCTGGGTCCCTCCGTCTCCGCCAGAAGAATGCAAAACCCCGTAGGTCTAACGACTTACGGGGTTGTTTTTTGGGACGCGGTCAGGTTGACTAATGAATCAGGACTGCGTGGTCACATCTCAACGCCTGAATGCCATCGCCGTCGCTTCATCTGCCGGGAAAAACAGCTCGATTGCCAGCTCTGACAATGTGATATTGATCGGCGTACCGCGTACCAAACGACGTTGTCGTAATCGAATTCCCCCGGATAACGCTTCAACTCCTCACGCAATGCGACCATTGCGGATCGGCCGTAAGTGCGATCTGACGCTCCAGGTGTTCGAGCAAATGTGCGCGTCATTGCCCGAGATTCACGATCTTCGACGCCACCCCCCGCGGATGCAGACTTCCGCAACACATTCACCGGCGCTTCCAGCAGCGACGGATCGGCATCGGCAATAAGCGCAGCCACAGCACCATTTGCCGACACTAAGTTCCAATGCCGGTCTATACCCAGTGCCGGTACGGCTCGTGCCCCTTCAAGATCTGCTCGACAGCAGTTCGCGCGAGCTGCATCGATTGGTGGTCGAGTGAACGTTCCTGGAAAACTGGCGCGAACCCTGCCGCGGTCAGCAACTCATTACGTTCGCGCAGCGGCCCCCGAGATCTCCGCCGCTTCGCTGGCCAGATAAAGCTGGCTCATGCGGCGTCGTTCGCGCCAGTGCCTGATACATTGGGCCAATACCCACAGCCGTCGCAGTCAGTGTGTTCATGTTTGTACCTTATCAAACCGGCGCACGTTGCTCCATTACCTGCCAGGTAATCGACGCACGACATGCTTGTCCCGAATATTGCTCCCAGGCCGCGCTAATCCAGTCCGGCCAATAGCCTTGAAGATTATCGAAGGAGGGAATCATGACTAAGCATGATGTTCTGGCGAACCGTTTATCGATACATGGAACGAGACGGATTCTTCGCGCCGTAGCGCTCTCAGCTGGTTTTGCTCGATGGCGCCCGTTACACGGATCCGATGATGAGCAGTACGGGCCCGAAGGCTTCGCCGAGATGATCGGCGCATTCCAGGCGCAGATGCCGGGGTTGAAGTTCGAGCGTGTTGGCGGAATCGATGCGACGGGGGTAATGGTCCGCTTCAGTTGGCGTCTGGTCAATGCCGGCGGCCGGCAACTGGCGAGCGGGACGGATGTAGGCGAATTTCCATCGATGGACGGTTTGCCAGCATTACCGGTTTTCCCGACAGCACGCTGATGGGCCCGGCATGGTCGTGGAGAAGTATGTCGCGCTGAGCCGCGCAGTCGGCCGAGCGATGAACTGGCGTCGGATATTGAAGGATATTGGCCGGGTTTGCAGGCGCCGTTGAAGGGGGTGGAAGCCTATGTGCGGCCGCTGCATGAACTGGTTGCGTCGCGTTCCGGATTTCAGGCTGGAAGTTGCTGACTACGCGAGCCGTGGCGATACAGTCTTCATCCGCTGGATTGCCACAGGCACGCACGGTGATGTGCCGTTGCGCTTCGAAGGCGTGGATTGCGTCCGTCACAGCAATGTCCAGGTTTATGAGAACCGGATCTACTGCGATCATCCGTTGATTCAGGCATTGAATTAGCTGACGGACGCGGCAGCCCGACGGGCTGACGGTTTTTCTTCGATCAACCCGAGGTGCTTCCGCCCAGCCGGCAAGCCGTCGCGAGCGCCAGGGTGAACTCAGACTTCGTCCTCGTCCAGATCGTCGGAGCCTTGCGGGTCCGTTTGTCCCGCTTCACCGCGTACAACGCGACGTTTGCGCTGCCACATGGTAGGCATGTCAGCACCGCATGCACGACCATGTCCAGCGCCGCCGGTTTTGCGTTACCTTGCTTGGTCGGTCCAGGTCTTCGGCGTGAGTGCGCCGGCAAGCGCGATACGCTGTCGCCGTCATCCAGCGCCTGGAGCGCGTCCTTGACGGTATCGTCCAAGGCGAACAGGCTCTCGCCGTCGCGCCCGCGACCCCGATAACGCCATTGTCTCCGTCACGGTCAGCGTACGTCCCGCATGCCAGGCCACTGTCGGCGCCTCGGGTAGCCGCCTTCGGCGGCATCGAGTTTCGGAAAGGACGGCAATGCCTGCACCGCCTGAGCGAAATTCAGGAAGCGGAAATAAGGTATCGACAAGGTGTTTTTTTGCCATGGCGGCGGACTCGAAATGCATCCGTGAATCATAGCATCGGCCAGTAAGCGGTCTCCCAAACCCCTTGTTTGATAATTAAACGTTATATACTTCGCGAAGCAGGGTGGGTATCGGCGCAAGAAAGCGATGCGCAACGAAAGTGATGCGCAAGCGCAACTAGACCTGAGAGAGATTAAAAAAGAAGAGCGCGTTGCCCTGCGTCAGGAAACGGGGCAACGTAGCCGGATTGAACACATTAAAGCAGGTATCGCGAAGCGGTAATGAACCGTTCCGAGTTTGGTGGAGGCTCGGACTCTTGAGAGAATGGAGCCGCGAACAAGTCGAACCAGTTTTCT
>CALNPU010000218.1 GCA_940588625.1 uncultured Caballeronia sp. | reverse complement strand
CGCAGCTTCGCAATCGTCGGCTTCAGATGTTCGATCTCGATCACGCGGGAACTGAGCTGGTCCTGCAATTCGACGACCGGATACATGTCTTTGTATGGCGGGAGGACATGCATCGGGTAAAAAAACCAGGCGCGTTTCAATACCCACCTGGTCGAAGTTTCGCATAACGGCATCGCGGCACGCAGCATCACCTTCACGCAGAAAGATGTTGTACATCCAGTGGACCTGCTTGATCCAGGCCGAGCCCTTCGGCAAGATAATCTGATCTTCGAGTCCCGCCAACGCTTCCGCGTACCAACTCGCCAACAGCGCACGATCAGCCAATGACTTCTCGATCTCTGCCAGATCGATATTCATTGTGTCTGCCTGAACGTCGACTAGTACCGGCTTGGCGCCGCAATAACGCTCCGCATTCGCGGTGGTAATGTAGGTGACGGTCGGAATAATCATTTCGTCACCCGGCTGCAAGTTGAGCGCGACAAGCGCGAGGTGAAGTGCAGTCGTGCCGTTGTTCGTCGCGATTGCGTGTTTGACGCCGCAGAACGTGGCGAACGTCTCCTCGAAAGCGCCTATATATTTGCCGACAGACGAAATCAGTCCAACACATATTTGCGCTCGTTGTGCCATTCAGCACTGGTTGCGCGGCAGAAATCCGATCCATGGTCACCCTCGTAACTTATTAGCTTGGCCAAACAGATACGGCTTGGCCGATTTATGCACTATTTTATCAATCGAGCTGGAACACCGACAACGCTCCTTCCATCGTCTATATCGGATAGTACGACCGCATCCGCGCCGACCGTGACATTGGTACCGATATGGATGCCTGGGATCACCCGGGTCCCTACTCCCAGAAACTTAAATCGCTGATTTTGACATTGCCCGCCAATCAGCATTGGGATGCTATATGCACCGCCTCGCCAATCATGCAATCGTGATCAACAGTCGCACCGGTATTCACGATCAAAAGAGCGCTGATCAACGCCTCCGCATTGATGACCGCTCCTGCCATGACTGCGACGCCTGCTCCCAACCTGACAGTTGGAGAGACGACGGCGCTGGGGTGTATGGCATTGGTTAGCTGATATCCCATATCCATCGCGAGCCCCCCAACCGCCTTCTCAGCCGGTTCGATCCAATTGCGATAAAAGCCATTCCTTCGTCGCGCAGGCGCTTGAGGTTTTCATCACCAGCCAAAATGGGCACGCCCACGCACAGTTCATGATCGGTCGCTTTCCCTATGCAGTAATCCACTTGCTTACCCATGGCACGCAAGCTTTCTATACACACTTTCGCGTGTCCGCCCGCCCCCACTACAACGATTCCCTTTTCCATGTGATCAGTCCAGTCTGGCCCAGGCGCTGGAGCCGGGGCGCACGCGAAGAACAGGTTGACGCTTTCCGCGACCGCTAATTGGTCGATGGAGATATCTTCTAAAGCGGCAGTTTCCAGACTAATCGCCCTTATAAGTCAAATCGAGATCAGTGAAAGCGGCGAGCCATTGCTCGATTGAGTGACCCACCCGCTTCAGATGGGACGGACCAAACTCGACGATGTACGCCATATCGGGATTATTTGCCTCAAGCGATCTGGCACCCTGAATGACGTGCATCTCGGTCCCTTCCGCATTAATCTTTATCAACGCAACTTTCCGGCCCTGCAGCAGCGCTTCGTCAAGTGTGATGGTTGAAACGGTGATTTGCATGGGCGAATAGCCGGCTGGCAGGTTGAGCGCAAAGATGGCATGGTGCCCGCCGCTATTTGCGCCGAGAAAGAGCCGTGGTATCGCCACTTATATTCGAAACTGCGGCCGCACCAATCTGAATCATGTGAGTCAGGCCATTGATCCAAAATGAGCGTTCTAAAAGACTACGCGTCTGCGGGAACAGTTCGAAGGCAAAGATTCGGCCTTCGCCTCGCAAGGCCCGTGCTGCAGCAAGCGACATAAGCCCCAATGTGCGCCTACATCGACGAAGACATCGCCGGTTTCAGAAAGCGCTCGATCAATACCCGCGTCCCGAACTCAAGCTCGCCCGTCTCCAACAGGCATGCAAGCATCGCGTGATCAGAGTCCGAGCAAAGTACATAGCCCACCTCTGTCTTTACCAACACAATTCCGCTTTCTCCGTGGACCGCAATTCGGCGCGCAGCAATGTGCCCGAGATGCTCGATACGGTCTAAGCGAGTGAAAGTACTTGCTGCGTAGGTTTCCAACTGCTGAGCATACCCTTCCAATTGGTGAGCGTGAGCTGCCGATTGGGCATACTCTTCCAGCTTATGTGCCTGTGCTTCCAACTGCTGGGCGTGCGCTTCTGACTGCTGTTTGGACGCCATGTCGGCGACTGCTTCGCGCAGCTCGACCGTCGTAGTTAATGCGGTGCGCAGCACATCGTCCCGCACCGACTCACGCGCAAATTGAATCGCCTGATGTAGATCGGAAAACGAGACTTGTGCTTCTTGTCGCTCAGTGACGTGCCAATGGTGCGCACTGCTCAAGACCTCATGTTGCACGCTCACTGCCGTCTTCTGCAGTACTTCGAGCCCTAACGCGTGAGTATGGTGAATCTCGTGTAACAGCTCAGCGCGCACGCCATGAACCGCGTCTTTCAGGTTAACAAGGTCATCCCGCATGCGCTGCGTTGAAACGAGGGAATGGTTTAACTCGTCCTGGAAACCTTGAATCAAATAATGCCACGTCCGAAATGCGAGCGGCCGAAGAACCGGAAGAGCCATTCTGTAAACAATTCGAGCAATTCTTCGGGCTATACGTTTCAACAGGGACGGTTTCCCTACCTGAGCTGGGCGATGGGTTTCAGCCATTTACTTGCCTCCACGCCAAAGTAAGCATCCAGGATAGTTTGCGGATCACCATCCATTTTGACTTTACCGTGCTCTAGCCAGATCACGCGATTGCAGGTGTGCGTGATGAGCTCTCGCGAATGCGATGCGATCACCAGGATATTGGTTGCCTTGACCAATTCCGTCATGCGCTGCTCCGCCTTGTGCTTGAAGCCCTCGTCGCCGACTGACAGCCATTCGTCCATCAGCAAAATTTCGGGACGCACAATGGTCGACACGGCAAACGCCAATCGCAAATGCATGCCGGTCGAATACGTACGCATCGGCATATCGACGAAATCTCCTAACTCCGAGAAATCAATGATCTCGTCGATATGCTTCTTGATGTGTGCACGCGGCATGCCCAACAACGCTCCACGCATGAAAATGTTTTCACGACCAGTCGCTTCGGGATCAGTGCCTAATGAAATATCGATCAACGAACCGATTTCGCCCTCGATACGGGCACTTCCAGATGATGGCTCGTACACGCTGCCGAGCAGCCGCAACAATGTACTCTTGCCGGCGCCGTTATGACCGAGCAGGCCTACACGGTCGCCGTCATGCAAGACGAAACTCAAACCCTCGAGCACACGAACCACGACGCGGCCATCCTTGTCTGCACCGATTTGCCCTCCTGTCGTGACCTGCATCAGTCTTTTCTTCAGCGACCTGCCATTTGCGTTGTAAATGGCAAAATCAACGCACACGCTCTCAAATTCGATAAATGCCATAGTTTCCGTCTTGGTTACAGCCAGTAAGCGATGCGCCGCTTATAACGTCCGTAAAGCGCAATTGCGATTAGCCAACCCACCAAAGCCATCGCACAGGCAACGACCCAATTTATCGTTGTCGGGAAATCGCCCAGCAGCGGAGCGCGAACAATTTCCAACAGGTGATATACCGGATTCAGGTCGAGTAAATACAGGCCTGCCGCCTTAGGTAGATTTTTTTGCATCCACATGATCGGCGTCAAATAAAACACCACTTGAAGAACGCTTCCGACAATTTGCGCAAGATCGCGATACCGTGCGCAAAGGAGAGCGAGAATCAACGCGATCCAGGTCAGATTAACCAGCAACAATAAAAAACCCGGAATAGCGAGAAAAGCCGTTAAATACAGAGGCTTCCCGACCGCCAGCAAGATAATGGGAAAGATGACGATGTTATGTCCAAGAATTAATATATTCCGCCAGATCATTCGAAGAATGTGGACGAACAACGGAATAGGCAACTGCTTGATAATCCCTTCAGCGGCAATGAAACCGGTACACCCCTCCGTAATAACCGTTGAGATAAAACCCCACAAGATAATACCGATTGCAATGAACGGCAGGAATTCCGTCATCGGAGATTTGAAGATGGTACCGAACACGATGCTGATCGTGCCAATCATCACTCCCATGCTGATGGTCAGCCAGAGTGGCCCAAGGGCTGAGCGCCGATAACGCTGGCGAACATCCTGCCAGCCGAGCATTCTGACCAGCGAATAACGTCGCGTCGCTGCCGCGATATCCGACAACGCGCTTACAGTTGAGCTCTTGCGCATATAAAGCAAATTCTCGAAAAAAGTTTCACGATTTTAGACGTGGACGGGGTTGCGGTCCACCTACTTTGTCGACGATCTGTGCATTGGTATCGCAATACGAACCCTTCGATGGGTAGCCACAACCGGCTAGCTACGAACTGGGCAACGCAGATCTGCAGATGTGGCGCGCATCAGGCGAAATTTCCATGAAGGACTCGATGCGGCTCGGGATTGTCCAACGGATCACCACGCTGCGTCAGGCCCAAAGGAGAGTTGTCGCCGAACACCCAAAATCGCGAAAAAATCTCGCCATTTGGGTTGCTAATTACCTACAGCTTTGTAACGGTCCTCACTCCGTACGGGCTGCGCCTGGAGATGCCCTGCAACGCAAATCGGCTCAGCCAGCGTATTATCTTCCACATTTATTCCTCACTCGAGCGTTCGATTGAAATTATCAAGATTCCAGAAAATTTACCTCATCATGCCGGTTTTCATTGCAACAACCGTCTTTGCTCTCATGTATTTCCCGCAGTGCGTTCACTGAAATCAATACAGACCCTACATCTTGAGAGAATGGAGCCGCGAACAAGTCGAACCAGTTTTCTGCCGAGGTCCGGGAACGTGCAGTCCGCATGGTACG
>CALNPU010000217.1 GCA_940588625.1 uncultured Caballeronia sp. | reverse complement strand
CGATATATAGTACTGCAGCCCATCCTGTCCACCAGAACACACGAAAAACCCTTCGCAAACGGAAGGCGTTCATATAGGATTGGGATGCTGCGCAGGACGTGGCGTTAGCCGGCTTCCGCTCGCTCAGCGCGGCGGAGTTCCAGGAAGTACGGCGGCTAGCGCTTCCAGGGTTCGTCAGGCGGGCGATCAACGCTACAGCACGCGGAATTTAGCGCGTCGTGTTCAATTGGAATCCGACGCGCAGCCTGCTAAGAGTGATCCATCGGTGGCACTTCGGCACCCTTGATGTTGTGCCGTGCAAGCGACCCGGCGACAAAGCCCGAAGCCTTCATGCATTCGACAAAGCTCGTCAGATACCCCGTGGCAGCGTCACCGCGGCTTTTTGGAACCCCCATTGCTTGGCGAATCACCATATGAAGCGCTGATCCAGGATCCGCAGCCCGCTGGTTTGACGCGCGTTCTCTTCCAGTTGGTGTTTGACACCTGCGGCAACGGTCAGATTCTGGTCTAAAAATGCCTGTACTACGGCCGGCGAAGTGTTAACGCGAACGAACGATCTTCGCATGATGCAGCTCACGCGACAGGAACAGATCGTAGGCGCTGCCCTTACCGACGGCGACAGTGTTGCCCGCCTGATCCACTTGCTCGTTCGACTTGATCGGCGAGCTGTCGCGGACCAGATAAAAACCCTCGATCTGAACATAGAGCTTGTGAAGGCAATCTCCTCACCGCGTTTCGGATCGGCTGCGAAAAGGCCTATATCAGCTTGATCATTGTCCACGTTGATCACCGACTGTTTCGCTGACTTGACGACGACCAACTCCAGCGGCACGCTTAGCCGCCGCGCAAATTCGGTAGCAAGATCCACTGACACGCCAACGGCTTTTCCTGTGGACGGATCGGGGCTGGCCAGGACCAGCTTGCCCAGATTAATAGAGGCACGCAATGTTCCCGTCGGCGCAAATAGCGCAGCCATTGCCTTGTTCGCTTGCTGGTCTTTTGTCCCCGCGTCCGATGCTCCGGCAACGCATGACAACGGAGTGTGAGCGCCGGCCAGACGAACCTCGCGAAAGTCCGGTGTGTCCGTGTCATCTGTCTGTTCCCTTTATGGTTCGGCTGATCGGACTTCAAGCCTACCATCGGAACGTTTTCGCGAGTTTCGCCAAGTTGACAAGGCCGACGAAACCACTAGGCGGCGTAGTTACCGTCAGTGGCGACTGAACGCGGGCGCCAGCGGTCGAGTTCGGCTTGCATGCCGGTGAGTTTCGCATCTGCGGCATTCACGGCGACCGATCCTGCGGTAAAACCATTGGCGGCTCGGCCTCGTTTGCCAGTTCCACCATCGCTCGTGCGAGTTTTTCGGGGTCCCCCGGTTGCTGGCCATTGCGTTGTTCGAAGGACGAGCGCAGCCGCTCGCGGCGGTCGTCCTAGTCGGCCACTACGTTGTCGCCAAAGCGAAGCGATTCGCGGGTGAGGAAGTCGGTGCGGAAAGGACCGGGCTCGACAATCGTCACGAAGAGGCCGAACAGGGCAATTTCCTTAGCCAACGACTCCGAGAAACCTTCGAGCGCAAACTTGCTGGAGCAGTAAAGCGAGCACACTTCGAAGCCAAGGATGCCGGCAAGCGACGAGATGTTGAAGATGCGTCCGTGGCGAGCAGAGCGCATGATCGGCAGCGCGGCTCCCGTCACGTTGAAAACGCCGAACAGATTGGTGGCGAACTGGGCTTGCGCGTCCTGGATCGTGTTCTCTTCGAAGAATCCAAGGTGGCCGTATCCCGCGTTGTTCACCAGCACATCGATCCCGCCGAAACACGATACCGCGACTTGAACGGCGGCGTTCGCCTGTGCTGCGTCGGTTACATCCAGTGCAACCAACGCCAAGCAGTTGGTCGTTGTCCTGTCCCAGGCTCTTGACGATATCTTCCCGCTTGCGCCCGGTGGCGACAACCCGGTTACCAGCCTGAATCGCAGCCTTTACGATAAGCGGCACCAAGGCTGCGGCTTGCACCCGTAATAAATCATGTTTTCTGCATCATTGGCTCCTTTGTTGATTGAACCTTCATGGAACCACGATGCTATGCCCGTACGATAGACCGATCCTCGCGCATTCTTGCCTGAACGTGCAAAGCATAAGTCGGGGGTGAGTCAGGCTTCTTGCGGGTGATTGAGATAAACCGTGCTCTTGGTAAGCGCTATGGGCTTAATCGTCGAGCTCGTTTGTGCAACCGATTAGCCTGGAAGGATTAGCAAGGAAGTCTTCAATGGTTTCCTCGTCCTCGAACAGCATCTTGAGAACGCATGCTTCGTCATCGGTCAGACCTGCTTCGGCTGAATCGCCGTCATGCCCGATGGTGTCGCAGTCCTCAAGTGTCAACTCCGCAATGACGGCAGAGGACAGTTTGACGGGCCATTTTTCACTGAAGCCGACCGTGACCACTTTTCGCGCTTCATCGTAGGCTTTGATCTCGACGCTGATGTAGGACATGGTATCGATTTCCCCAGTGAACGTACCCAGGATGGCTCGCGCTGCAACCCGCCACGAAATCAAGTTTAGCAATACAGTCTTAGCAATACAGTCGCGGTTATGGCTAATGTTAATGTCTTTAGAGGAATTTGCGTGCGTTTCGCCAGCGATTGAATGTGTTTTTTAAATGCCGCTTTTAATCGCGTGTTTGCCTTGGCTTTGTCCGCAGGAGTGCCATTCCCTTGGCTCCTTCAAGTTGGAACACTTGATGCATAGCAAAGTGGCTAGCTTTTTCATTCGACAGTTCTGTTGCCTATTTGCTGCTTAATTTGTTGCCTAACGGAGCGCGCCAATGTTATCCGAAACGTTCGAACTTGCCACTCGCTTTTCGCATATCCGGCCACAAGACACCCCTTATGAGAATCAGGGGTTGCGCGATTTTTTATCGTGATTTAGGCATTGCAGAGGGGACCGGCGGCAAGGTGATTGCGCAACTCGTCAAGGCGAACAATGCACCAGAGCAAGGTACGGGTTGGCACCGTCACGAGGCCGAATTCCACATTGTGATCATGCTCAAGGGCTGGGTGCGCTTCATGTACGGCGACAAGGAGACGCTCGTGGCCACCGGAGACTGCGTCCTCAGGCGCCGGGCATTGTGCATTACCTCTTCGATTACTCCAAGGATATGGAGTATCTAGAAATAGTCGGTCCTGCCAACTTCACCACCATCGAGGCAAAGGGACCCTGCGACGTTCCCGCGTGTACCCTCTCTGGAAGAGCCAGCAACCCCCGTAGGGCTTATCACCACAGCCCTTCGGACTGCGCATTCACATTCATGCGCGCTTTGACGGGGCGCGCGAGCGGCGCCAATGATTGCAATGGCTGGGCATGTGCGTTGATGACGATAGGGCTGGGTTCGTTGTCGTGGATCATCGCGCGCACGCGGGGATATATGACGCTCCCAGCGTTTGCCGTTGAACACACCGTAGTGGCCAACGCCCGTTTGCACGTGATGGGTCTTCATCATGTACAGACGCAACTTGTTGCACAGTTCCTGCGCGGCCAGCGTCTGGCCGACCGCGCAGATATCGTCGTGCTCGCCTTCAACGGTGAGCAGAGCGGTTCGCCAGATCAATGACGGATCAATCCTGCGGCCACGCACTTCCAGTTCATGCAACGGCAACGCGTGCCGTTGGAAGACGGTGTCGATAGTCTCGAGATAGAAATCGACCGTCAAGTCCATGGTCGCGAAGTATTCTTCATAGAATACGCGGATTGCCTCGGCCTTCGCGGGGTCGACCTTCGCGCGCTGATACACCATGTCTTCGAATGCATCGAAATGACGTGGGCTCATCGCCATGAACGCCATCAGTTGTGTATGGCCCGGATAAACGCGCCGGCCTGCGCCGGCAAAACCCCACGGCACAGCGCTGATCAGGTTCCGCTCGAACCATTCAATCGGCTTGCTCTTCACCAGCGCGTTCACCGAAGTCGGGTTGATGCGCGTGTCGATAGGACCGGCCATCAGCGTCATGCTGGCGGGTTGCAGCGGATGATCGTCTGCTGCCATCAGTGAGACCACCGCGAGGGCCGCCACGGTCGGCTGGCAGCTAGCCAGCAAGTGGGTGTTGGGTCCCAGCGCGACGATAAAGTCGACTACATGCTGGACGTATTCATCAAAGCCGAAGCGGCCCTGCATCAGCGGGACATCGCGAGGGTTGATCCAGTCCGTGATGTAGACATCGTGATCAGTCAGGCAGCAGGGTGCGCACCGTGCCGCGCAGGAGCGTGGCAAAGTAGCCTGACATAGGTGCGATCACCAGCACGCGCGGTTGTTTTGGTCCGCCTTCCTTCGCAAAATGCAGCAGCGAACAGAACGGCGTGGCGAGGGTGATCTCCTCGACGATGGGCACGCTTTTACCTTCCAGCTCCACCGAGTCGATAGCAAATGGACGCCGGCTATGCGTGAGCGCCGAGAGTGTCAGCAGATCGCACGCGGCTCGCAGTGACCGGCCTCGAGGGGTATCGGCGAGAAACGGCCGGCCACGCATCGAGCGCGTGATTGACGAGTGCCGCGTCGTGGCGTACCGGCAGCGTGAGGTCCGCCATCGCCTGATAGCCGGAGTATGCGAATGGGTTCATCGCCTTTTGCTTGAGCGCGTATTGTCGAGTCCGGCAAAATAACGCAATACATATGCCAACCGCACGTTAGCGGCGGCATCAGCTGAGGGTGGTTAAAAGTGGAACATGAGAGTGGCACATCCCTTGCAGCATTCCTGAACACGCCCTGAACGTGCCGTCTTTTGGTGCGTGTGTGCACTGCGCCACGCCGGGCACCCGGGCAAGCGTGTTTCGCTTGAGCCGCCGAGGACCTTCAAATGACGAACGCTACGCTTACGATCAGCAGCAGGAACTATTCGTCGTGGTCGCTACGAGGCTGGTTGCTCACCAAATTCAGCGGGCTGCCGTTCGAAGAGTTCGTGATGCCGGACGATCCCGGCGCGCGAGCCGAGCTGCTGCTGTCGCCGTCCATTCTCGTTCGCCTGGTCCACGACGGCATGTCGATGGCGGTCGGGAGCCGCGCAAATCCGGCGACGTGCGGTTCGACGTGATGCCATGAACGCGGCATCGGCCAG
>CALNPU010000216.1 GCA_940588625.1 uncultured Caballeronia sp. | reverse complement strand
GCAGAAAACTGGTTCGACTTGTTCGCGGCTCCATTCTCTCAAGAGTCCGAGCCTCCACCAAACTCGGAACGGTTCATCGACGTTCTCCCTCCAACCACCTACCACCTAGCCATCACGGAAGCTGCGAACCGCGTCTGCTCAGCGTCGTTGACCGTGGGGGATAGTTGCGATGAAAGTCGATGAAACTTCGCACTCGTACGCCGCCGCGGTCGCCTTCGCAATCTCCCGCATCCGGCGCTCAATCAAGTCGGGCGTCTTGACGGTAAATGTTCGCACCGTGCTACCGAGCCAGGCTTCATCGGGGACAACATTTGACGTATCCCCGGCATGAATCTACGTGATAGAAAGGACGGCAGTGTCGATAGGTTTCTTGTTACGCGTGGATGATCCCTTGCAGCCCATTGGCAATCTGAACTGCCGTGAAAACCGGGTCGTGCCCGCTGTGCGGTAGCGCGGCGTGCGAGCCAACGCCCTTGATACTGATGCGAAATTCATTGCTCGACGCCATGATCGGGCCCGGCGTGACCTCGAAGTGGCCTGCGGGCATTCCCGGCCAGTTGTGAATACCGAATACGGCATCGACGGGAAATTGTTCGAACAGCCCGTCCTCGATCATCGCCTTGGCGCCCGCTCCGCCCTCTTCGGCCGGCTGAAAGATAAACACAATGGTGCCGTCGAACTTGCCGTGCCGACTTCTTCATACCGCAACTCGGGATATGCGTGGATCGTTCGTCGCAGCGCTTTGATTTCCTCGTGCGACGCTTCGATTTCTGGAATCAGATTCATGAAACTGTCCCCTGTCTGAGTTGCGCGTGCTTTCGTTCGCGTCTAGCCTATCGTACCTACGCCAGCGATTATTTATCGAAGCGTGAGACGGTGAGGTCGGGCCAACCGTAATAAAAAAATCGTCTTATCTGTCTGCTTTTTGCACATTCCCACCGGATACCCGCATGAACGCTCCCGCTGAATTCGCTCGCGTTGTCTGTCCGCACGATTATCCCGACACCTGTGCGATGCGCGTCACCGTGAAGGACGGCCGCGCGGTCAAGGTGACCGGCGACCCCGACCACCCACCTACGCAAGGGGTCCTTTGCACAAAGGTGTCTCGTTATGCGGAGCAAACTCACTATCGGAATCGATTGCTTACGCCGATGCGTCGGGTCGGTGCGAAGGGAGACGGCCGTTTCGAGGCGGTAAGCTGGGACGAAGCGCTGACATTTGCCGCGGAGCGCCTGAATAAAATCGCGGCTCGCGCGCCCGAAGCCATCTTGCCTTACAGCTACGCGGGCACGATGGGCCTCGTGCAGGGCGAAAGTATCGCCACGCGCTTCTTCAATGTGCTCGGCGCGTCGCGTTTGGACCGTACCATCTGCGCGGCCGCCGGCGCCGCTGATTTGCGCTAATAATACCTATGGCGGAAGCCTTGGCATGCATACGGAGTATTTCGAGGAAAGCGAACTGATCCTGATCTGGAAATCGAATTCGATTGCGTCGAATTTGCACTTCTGGACTCGTGCGCAGGAAGCCAAGCACCGGGGCGCGAGGCTGATTGCCATCGATCCGTACCGCTCGCTGACAGCGGAAAATGCCATCAGCACATCGCTTTGAAACTGGGCACAGACGGCGCGCTGGCGCTCGGCATGATGAACGTCATGATCGGCGAAGGGCTGATTGATCAGGATTACATCGACGCCTATATACTCGGCTTCGATCAACTCAAGGCCCGCGCGGAAGACTATCCGCCAGCATGGGTCGCGAAAATTTGCGGGATCGAAGTGCAGGTCGTGATCGATCTCACGCGGGCGTTCGGATCGACAAAAAAAGCATCAATACGCCTCAACTACGGCATGCAGCGTGTGCGCGGCGGCGGCAACGCGGTCCGCGCGATCACCGGTCTTCCTTCGCTCACGGGCGCATGGCGCGAGCGGTCGGGGGGGCTTGCTGCTGTCGTCGTCGAATTGGGCGCCGGTCGATGCACTGGAACAGCCGGATCTGTTGCCAGGATGGCCGTCTAAGCTGCCGCGCATTGCGAACATGAACGCTATTGGCGACGCGTTGCTGCATCCGGGTGACGCCAGCTTTGGCCCAAAAGTCGAAGTGCTGATCGTCTACAACTCGAACCCGGTTGCGGTCGCACCGAATTCAGCGAAGGTTGCTGCGGGCTTTGCGCGTGAGGATCTGTTCACCATCGTGCTCGAACATTTCCAGACTGATACCGCCGATTACGCTGACCTCATCCTGCCGGCGACTACGCAACTCGAGCATCTCGATGCTCACAAGTCATACAGCCATACGCACGTGATGGTGAACTTGCCGGCGATCGCTTCGGTGGGGGAGTCGCGGGCAAACACGGAAATTTTCCGCGGCCTGGCCAGGGCGATGGGGCTGACGCATCCCGCCCTGTTCGAAAGTGATGAAGAGTTGGCACCGAAGGCTTTCCGCTGGGACGATCCCGCGCTCGCCGGCGTGACCTGGGACACGCTGAAAACAAAAGGCTGGGCGCAGCTCAAACTGGCGGAAGCGCTATTCGCCGAGGGCGGTTTCTGCACGCCATAGGGGAAATGCGAATTTTTCAGTGAGCATTTGCAACGTGCCGGGCTTGAACCCGTCCCAGATTACCTGCCGCCGTACGAATCAGCCGACTACGCGCCGGCGCTCGCCGCGCGTTATCCGCTTGCAATGATCTCGCCGCCCGCGCGGAACTTCCTTAACAGCAGCTTCGTCAACGTGGAAAGCCTGTGATCGACGGAAGGTGAACCACATCTCGACATGCATCCTGCCGATGCCCATGCCTGTCAGATCACCAAAGACGAGCTGGTGCGCGTATTCAACGATCGCGGTTCGATGCAGGTGCGGTGCGTGTCACCGATCATGCGCGTGAGGGCGTGGTGTTGGGATTATCGGTATAGTAGAAGAAACTCGCGCCGGATGGTTGCAACGCCAACCAGGTGACGAGTCAGGCGTTGACCAATCTGGGCGGATCTGCGTCATTTTATGACTGTCTCGTGGAGGTCGAGGCAGCGTACTGAATTGAGCGGGAAGCTAGCATGCGTAAGGGGAAGCACGGGCCGGTCGAATTGGAAGCTGGCGTCTAACCCGGTTGCGGGAATGCAATCGAGCGGCTACGATGCGCTACTAAACATTTTCGCACGACCATTCTAAAATCATACAAAGGAGACGCCGTATGGAAAAAATCTGGCTGACGTCCTATCCGGCAGGCGTGCCTCATGAAATCGATGCGACTCAGTTCAATTCGCTTTCTGACCTGCTGGCAGAGAGTTTTCGCGAACATCGCAGCAAACGTGCGTTTGTCTGCATGGGCAAGGGAATTACCTACGGGGAACTCGACACGCTGTCCAGCCGGCTAGCCGCGTGGTTCCAGTCGCGTGGTTTGAAGACCGGTGCGCGCGTCGCAATCACAATGCCGAACGTTTTGCAGTATCCGGTCGCGATCACTGCCATTCTGCGCGCGGGTTATGTCGTCGTGAACGTGAATCCGCTCTACACCCCGCGTGAACTCGAACATCAGTTAAGGGATTCCGGAGCCGAGGCAATCATGGTGCTCGAGAACTTCGCGCACACCGTGCAGGCCGTTGTGAAAAACACTGTGTCAAGCGCGTGGTGGTTGCGTCCATGGGCGACCTAATGGGCGCGAAGGGGGGATCGTCAATTTCGTCGTACGGCGTGTGAAGAAACTGGTGCCGGCGTGGAATCTCCCTGATCACGTAAGTTTTAACGCGGCCCTGCGACAAGGTACGCGCGAAACGCTCAAGCCCGTCAAGCAAGGTCCCGACGACATCGCTTTTCTCCAGTACACTGGCGGCACGACAGGCGTAGCGAAGGGCGCGATGCTGCTGCATCGAGACCTGATCGCGAACGTCCTGCAGTCCGAAGTCTGGCTCAATCCAGGTCGCAAGAATCGGCCGGACATCGATCAATTCGTTACCGTCGTGGCGCTGCCGCTTTATCACATCTTTGCGCTGACCGTTTGCGGCTTCCTGACCCTGCGTATGGGCGGCATGGGCATCCTGATTCCGAATCCACGCGATATCCCGGGAACGATCAAGGAGCTCAAAGGCTTCCAGATCAACACGTTTCCGGCCGTGAACACCCTCTACAATGCGCTGCTGAACAATCCGGAATTCGCCAAGCTCGATTTCTCCAAGCTGATCGCGGCAAATGGCGGCGGCATGGCTGTGCAAGAAGCCGTGGCGAAACGATGGTTCGAGACAACTGGTTCACCGATCATCGAAGGTTATGGGTTGTCCGAAACATCGCCGTGCGTGACGTGCAATCCGGTGACCGCTACCGAATACACCGGCATGATCGGCTTGCCGTTTCGCTCCACCGAACTCGCCATCCGCGACGACGACAACAACGACATGCCGCTTGGCCAGCCCGGTGAGATCTGCATTCGCGGCCCGCAGGTCATGGCGGGTTACTGGAAACGCCCCGACGAGACGGCGAAAGTGACGACCCCGGACGGCTTCTTCAAGTCGGGTGACGTCGGCATCATGGACGAACGTGGATACGTGAAGATCGTGGACCGCAAGAAGGACATGATCCTGGTGTCGGGCTTCAATGTGTACCCGAATAAGATCGAGGACGTGCTGGCGAAGCTTCCTGGTGGCTTCGAAGTGGCAGCCATCGGTATGAAGGACGCGACCTCGGGCGAAGCGGTCAAACTGTTCGTCGTGCGCCGTGATTCGCATTTGACGGAGGCTGACGTGATGGCCTTCTGTAAGGAACGGTTGACGGGCTACAAACGGCCGGGCGTGATCGAGTTCCGGACGGAACTGCCGAAGAGTAATGTCGGCAAGATACTGCGCAGAGAGTTGCGCGACGGCAACACCTGAGCACGGTTCAGCCACCAAAGCGTGAAATAATAAGCAGGCCTCCGCATCGCAAGAAAGATGGGGGGGCTTTTTTTCGTCGCATGTACCGAAACCGGCTCGATTCAGTCTGGAATCGCGGAATGGGTACGAAAAAAGCGCCCGGAAGCGCCTTTCAAGACAACTGTTTTTACTACGACGTCCTAGTCTTACTGTGTCGAAAATACAATACCTATGTTTATGTAATACCTGGCAGTATTTAGCAATACGAACCCGAAC
>CALNPU010000215.1 GCA_940588625.1 uncultured Caballeronia sp. | reverse complement strand
CGCCTTGAACGAACCGCTTCATATCGCTCCTCCTCCACTATCGGAGGAGAAATTCTAGCCGCTTTAAAAAAACGTTTCTTGACACAACCTGGGCTATGAAGTGGCGCGCGTAATGCTCGCCTATCTCCGATATACGCAGCAAGGTTAGGAAGTCAGCCGTATTGAAATCGGGGTCCCACGCCGGCGCGCAGCAGATTTTTGCACCCAGACGCAAATAGCCCTTCAACAAGGGCGGCGGTGCTACCGTGGCACCCGTCCGCAGTTCCTGCACCGGCAACGGCGTATGCGCAAACGCCCGATATTCCGGCGACGTCAGCGCTTCCTTCTCCAGCCCCTCACAGGTCCGCGGCGTAGTGGCCACCCAGCCATCGCAACGCTCACGCAGCCCAGCATGGTTTCATAGCCGTTCTGTTTCATGTACGCCGCCAGGCCGCCCCACAACGACATGATCACTCCACCGCTGCGGTAGTCCGCATGCACGCACGAGCGACCGAGTTCCACCAGCTTCGGGCGCAGATGCGCGAGGCGGAACACATCGAATTCGCTCTCGGCATACAGGCGTCCAGCTCGCGCCGCCTGATGGTGAGGCAGCACACGATACGTTCCCACCACCTTCGATGTGTTCAGGTCGCGGACCAGCAAATGGTCGCAAAAGGCATCGAATGCGTCTACGTCCAGGCCCGCCGGGCCCTTCTTCTCTTCAGTTGTGCGCCCATCTCGTCGGCGAACACGCGGTAGCGAAGGCGCTGCGCTTCGCGCAATTCAGCTTCGGAATACGCCCACGATACGCGCAGCCGATGTTGCTCCGCCACGGTTTCTGCCGCATTCGGCAAGCGCCTGCGGAATTCGCGGAGTTCGGTCACGTTCGAGCACCGGACCCGCTCAGTCCATTCGATGTGCCCAATAGGGCGAGCGTCATCGATTTCTGCATTGGCAACCCCCAAGTGGATTTGGCTGACGTAATAATGTTAGCCAATGTAAGTATTGTAAGTATTCCGAATGACGCTCGCATGGCGTGAGCATGACGATTCAATGAAGCGTCACCGCGAAGCCACGGTTTTGCCGCCTTGGGGGCGTTTTGTCTCTGTCTCTTGTTGCAGTCTTTTGCTACAGTAAATCAGGACTGGTGACCGCGCGCAGCACGACCTGGTCGTCGCCAGCGCGGGATCGTTGCTGGAACCACCAGATACCGCCTTTCTTCAGGGTCCATTCGGCTTCGTGGCCGGCGATCAGCGAAGCTGCAACGCGCCCGAGCGTCGGCTGATGTGCCACTACCACGACTGTCTCCGCGATGCCACGGGGCCATTGCGCAGCATCGAGCACGGCCTGGGCGCTGGCGCCCGGTGCCAGTTCCTTCACGACGCGATACCGGTCGCCAAACGCCTCCATCGTCTGGATCGTGCGCGTGGCCGGACTGACGAGAAACACCGTATCGTCGTCTAACCGGCTCTTCAGCCACTTTGCTACTCCCTGAGCCTGCTTTACGCCGCGCGGCGTTAGTTGGCGTACGAGATCGCTTGCTGCCTGGTCTTCTGCTTCGGCGTGGCGCCAGAGAATGAGGTTCATCGAATGTCTCCTTTGGTGGTGCGTGAGGTTTTCCCGCGGTTCTCACGCGGTTTTCGATTTGGACCGGCAAAGGTCGCGAACGTGCTATCGCTTCGGGTTCAATTTAAGCCAGATAGTTTCGATTGCGCGGGTATCGGTAAAACGCTATCATCTTATTTGTCGGGGCGTAGCGCAGTCTGGTAGCGCATCTGATTTGGGATCAGAGGGTCGAAGGTTCGAATCCTTTCGCTCCGACCACGTACAGAAGGGGGGGTCGCGAGTTTAACTCGCGACCCCTTCATTTGTGGCGCTGCTCCAGGCGCTGCTCCATTCACATGGCGCTTGCAGCCACAGCCGCCCGGCGTTTCCGTTCTCTCGCAAATCCTCAATATCCTTTAATCTTCTGCGTTCACTCTTTTCGTATTCGTACCTGAACTTCATTTCCGGGCCGTCCATGCCGCGTTTCGCCGCTTTGTTTATCTGCTGCTCCCTCATCCTGTCCGCGTGTGCCGACGCTACCGTGCCTCACCACACGCCGCTGCAAGATCCGCCCGACTACAAGGGCGTGCCCACCGATACCACGCCGCCGGTCATGATCATCGCGCCGGCCAAGCCCGAGCAGCCCGAATGACAGCCGTGACGCCGCGCGCCCGGAGCCTGGTCCTTATGCCGCACGCAGCGTATAATCCGCTTATGAACACGCCCGCCAACGACGCCCAGTTTCACACCGACTCGTCCGCCGACGCGCTCCAGGCGGCCGTCACGATGGCCGACGACTATTGTCGCGAGCGTGGTCAGAAACTCACGCCCATTCGCCGCATCGTGCTCGAGTTGCTGCTGGCCTCGGACCGCGCGACCAAGGCCTATACGCTGCTCGACGAGATGCGGGTGATGCGTCCGAATACGTCGCCGCCCACGGTGTACCGGGCACTGGATTTCCTGCTGTCGGCGGGGCTGATACATCGGATCGAATCAATCAACGCGTTCACCGTCTGCCACGATCTCGCCCATTGCCAGCACGGCGTGCTGATTGTTTGTCAGCAATGTGGCCACGTGACCGAGTTGCAGCAGCAAAAGCAGTTGCGCCAGAGCCTGATGTCGCAGATCGAGGCGAGCGGGTATAGGCTGGCCGGCGGCGACATCGAATTGAAGGGTATATGTCCCGCATGTCAGGCCCGCTGAAGACCCCAGCGCGCATAAGCACGATCACGCGTCTCACTGAGCTCAGCCACACCGTATAAAAAAAGCGTAGCTCGCGCAAAAAGGCCGTTTCCGACACCAGTCCGAAACGGCCTATTTTTGTTTTGTATTCCTGGATGGCTTAGAACGCTGCTCTGCCGGTTCCGCGGGCTCAAGCGTAGTGTGTCCCTGGGCAGAAATCCGGAGCAGGGCGCTGACGCCAAGACTGACGGCTCAAATGAGGCGAAGCCCTGATACGGGCACACCAGGGCTTCTGACCCGCGAGGACTGTTCGCGCAGAGAATCGCTGGCTGAACCCATTCTAGAGTGCATCAACCCGGCTGATTGCGATCACTTGTATCAACGCGTAACCCAATGTGCACGGGCGTTTCCAGCACTTAAGCCTACCTGGTCAACGAAGGCCGCGGCACGTAATTACTACGGTCGAAAAGCAGGTATGACAGCGTGTTATGCGAGTTTCTTGCTGAAAAGGTATCATCGGACCTCCTTGAAGCCGATTTCCGATAATGACCTCGTTGTGGATTTTCCTCTCCATTTGCCTGATCGCACTGGATTCGTTGCTCGTGTTCGCTTCGCATATCGACCCATTGCCCGGTCGCTGACGCGGCGCACAGTTGCTCGGCTCGCTGAGTCCGCGAGCAAACCAGGTGGCGGGTGATCGGGTTGCACGCCTTGGCGCCTCGATCAAGAAATACGCTAGCGCTATTGCTTGCAGCGAATCACCATCGATCAGTTCTTGACGTTCGCGCCGAAAATTCCCGCTACCGTTCCGCCCGACGTCGCACCGTTGTCGACATCTTTCGACACCACGTCGTAGCCGCACGAGCCGCACATCTCGCCCGCCTTCTTGTAGCATTCCGCCCAGCTCGAACTCGCGTCGCCGCCGCTGCAATTGATCACAAAACCGGTGTCGCCGGACGGCAGATAGGTCATCTTCGCCGAGTCGGCGCAGCCCGCGAACGCCAGCGCAGCCGCCATTACAACGGCCGTCGCGGCTTCCAAGCGTCGTGGCGCAAACTTGCAACTTCATTGATTCTTCCCTGTATTTGATTAAGTACGCCCGCCTTTCATTGAGCGGTGCGTTACCGTGCCGGCAGATAGCGCGACGGATCGATCAAACTACCTTTGTAGCGCAATTCGAAGTGCAGCATCACGCGATTCGTGTCGGTGTCGCCCATCTCCGCGATGGTTTGACCCTGCGTGACGCTCTGGCCCTCTTTCGCGAGCAACGCGCAGTTATGCGCGTAGGCGGCATTGTGCTTCACAATCAGCAGGTTACCGTAACCGCGCAACCCATTTCCTGCATAGACTACCGTCACTACCGTCCCGGCGGCCGCTGCCACGATTTGCGTCCCGGAGGCGCCGGCAATGTCGATACCCTTCGAATTCTTGCCGTCGAAACCGCGAATCACGCTGCACGGAGGCGGCGCCACGCGCAGCACCTGGCCGACTTCGATTGCATTCGGGTCGCTGAGGTTGTTCCAGCGCACGATGTTCTGGACCGGTGTCCGGTTCGCACGCGCGACTTTAGACACCGTGTTGCCCCGTTCGACTCGATAAAACCCTGGTCCGACCGGCGCTGAGCCACACGCGGCAAGCACTGCGATCAATGACGGGCAGGTCAGCCGTCGAATTATTTTTTTACCAAATCCAAAACCTTGCAAAGCGCCGCAGAAACCGAAAACGCTGCGGCAAACAAAAGAGACTGCGTAACGGCGAAATGTCTGATTTTACCGTCCCGTCCCCGCAGCCCTCAGAAGCGGCCAGCGTCGCCGCTCGTTGTCACTACGGCTTGTCCCCCTCATGCAGCCGGCGAAACGCTCAGCCGCAGTGCCGCTCTCTCGGTTTTTCCCGGGGCGAGCCAGCGCAGTCCGCGACCGTTGTGAATGGCATCGGGAAGTCCGACCCACGGCTCGATGCAGTAGAAATCCGACGTGGGCGCTTCGGTCCAGGTCGTCCGGCGTACCAGGGCACCGAGTCAGGGCGTTGCAGGTCGAAATTCACTGCGCGTTTCAAACCCGGCGTGACAAGCCGCACCGGGTGGTCGGAGGGGCCTGTAAAGCAGTGGAACCGATCCAGAATGTTGGCGTTGTCCAGCGCGTAGCGCGCTGCGCCCGCTTGCGGGCGGGTCGGTGATTGATCTGTCACGGTGATTGATCCGTCATCCAGTTGCCGGCGGGTTTCCGGGCGCGGTAATTCCACGCTGCTGATGCCACGCTGATCGTGCGGCAGCACGAAGTAGAAATGATGGCCTGAGTAGTAGGGCAGCGGCACTTCACCGGGGTTCGACGTGGTGAGCTGGACATCGAGCATCACGGCATCGACCAGCCTGTGCCCGTGCTCGAAGCAGATTTCGCAGTACAGCGGCGCATAACCAGCGCTCACATGTGACCTATCGC
>CALNPU010000214.1 GCA_940588625.1 uncultured Caballeronia sp. | reverse complement strand
AACAAATTCTCAACGCCGCAACGCGCAGGAAGCAAAAGGCCCGCACTCCGAAAAACGGTTATGCAGACCTTCCCTAGAAGCGTAAGGGTAGTTTTAATATAACCGATCCGCGAACGAGGCTTGTCTGCATTGGTCGTGAATTCACCTCGGTATATCTTGAACGCGTACCAGATAAAAACGGGAGCCGAAAAATACCAGTTATAAAAGAGATGGCCCAGTCGCTCGAAATGGAACGGAAGTATAGTGAATATGAAACCTCCCGCAAAACTCAATATTGTCGAGACGCGCAGCTTTCTCAAGACAACATAGGCACTCAGCGCGTTAAGCGGAAAGCCAAAAAGATAGTAAAGATTGAGCGCTACGCCAATATTACCACTACCCAAACTACCAACCAAATATTTTCCCGAGCCATTTTAGAACGAAAAGACTCCCTGCATCTGAAATTGGGTAGTCGTAGAGATATGAACCAAACGGTGCGCCCATCAGATCGGAATGAAACAGCCACGTCCCCTCCGTGACCCGCTTGATCATGATGAGAATGAGCAGCCCATCTCCTTGGTTGATCAATGGGGGACATTCAAGTCGAGCGATGGGCCTCCTGTTAGCCACCATCCGGTGATCATCGACACTACGATTAACGCAATCGGCACTCCCCACTTCAAAGCGAGGCGGGTATCTTCCAGTCTGGTTTCTACAAATGGCTTGGCAAGGATGTCTGTCACGAAATAATCGCTCTTTTTATAATTGTGCGGTTGGTGTTGTGCGGTTGGTGAAACCGAATCAGTGTCCGTTGCTGCAGAATAGACCACAGTGGTAGCCCCACCGCCCACAATCCGCTCCCGTTCCACTACCAGCGGCCACTTCTGCGCATAAGTCAAAATCGCACCCACGTACTCTCCAAGCAGCCCAATAAAAAACAACTGGACCGATGAAAAGAAGAACAACCCGATCAGCAGCGGTGCGCTGCCCATGACGCCCATGACGAAACTATTCCAGTACAGAAATTTCAGGATCATATAGACTACCGAAACGCACAAACTCACGCCCGACAGGAAAAACCCTGCAAAATAGTCGCCAACCGCAGCGGCACTTTCGAATGCGATGTAATGTCCAGCATTGCAATATCGTACAGCGTATAAAAGTTGTTCTTGGATATCCGACGCTTGCGCCGCGGCTGCACGTAAGGGATCTGAATCGCGTCGAACCCAATCTCGCAGATCAGACCACGGAAGTAGGGATACGGATCGTCGATTTGCCGGATGATCTCGATCACCTTGCGGTCGTAGAGTCCAAAGCCTGTGAATTTCTGAATCAGCTTGACGTTGGCAATGCGCGTGACCATCCGGTAGTACGCGCGGCGCAAGGCAAAGAACAAGGCAGATTCCTTCGCCTCAGGTTTCACGCCCACAACAATAGGTGCACCGGCCAGCCAGTTGCGGACAAAGTCGCGCATCAACTCCGGTGGATCCTGAAGATCGGGCACCAGCAACGGCATCACCTTTGGCCTGCAGCAATCCATGCACCGGCGACTTGATATGCCCAAAGTTACGGGCATTCACGATCACACTGACATTTGGATCGGTAGCTGCGATGCCGCGAAGAATGCTGACGGTTTTATCGTAGGAAGTGTTGTCGATGAACAAGTGGTCGTACGTGACTTCCGGAATGGTCGCGAAAATCCGCTTCGTCTCAATGTACACCGCTTCGACATTTTCTTCTTCGTTGAAACAGGGGGTAACGACCGTTATCTGCTTCATGGCAGATTGAATACAAACCGACGATTAAGGATGAAAGCGAGGCCGGCGGCAAGGGGGGATCAGCATGATGCCGTTCGCCACGTACAAGTTTAGGCCAAACTCAATAACCGTTTCACGCCACCAAGGTTGGTCAGGTAGATCAGGCAACACACGCCAACGAAGCGCCAAAACCGCGAACGCGGCGCGCCACCAAACACGAGGCGCCCGACGCTCTGGAAATTGAACAGCACGCCACCGATGGTCGCCAGCGCAATGGCGAGCGGGTAGCCCATTCCAAACCACGTGAAGACGGCAAATAGGGCATAATTGAAGACGGTGTTGATACTGCCAACCACCCAGGAAGCGCAGCAACTGATACCAGGTGTTGACGCGCGGCTCGGGAGCCGCGGCAAGCGCGATAGGATCGTCCGCGATGGACTGTCCGTTGACCGCTTGTTCAGTCGTGGAGTTGGACACTGGCATTCAAGGCCTCCCTGATCTGGCTTTCTACGGCCTCCGACGACAAGCCGTGACTTTCCATCAGGAAAGAATAATTGCCGCAGAGCGAGCTGAACTGATCCTGGATCCCGACGCGCACGAAGGTGCCGAGGTACTGACCCATTAGCGTCTCGGCAACCACGCCGCCTAGTCCGCCATAAATCGAATGTTCCTCGAATGTGACGATCACTTCGCGTCCTTTCGCCAGTTCACGCAGCGACTTTTCGGGGAAGGGCTTGAGGCAGGGCGCTGAAACAACGTCGGCATTGCCCAATGCATCGGCGGCTTTTTGAGCCATCTTCAAGCCCGAGCCCGTGCCGATGAAAAGATACGGTGCATTTGTGTTCGTCACTGGAATCAGGTCGCCGTGACTCCAGCCTTCAATAGGACCACGATGCACATCGCCAAGATAAGCCTTGCCCATGCGCATGTACGCCGGTCCCGGATTCCGCACGATATGCTCGGCGCCCGCCGTCAGTTCGAAGCGGTCGCCGGGGAGTAGATGGAGATTTGCGGCACACCACGCAGCGCTGCGATGTCTTCGGTACTTTGGTGGCTCGTGCCCAGTTGGGCATACACTACGCTGGCGCCATCGCCAATGAAGGTGACCGGCAGGTTCTCCTAACACACGTCGATCTTGATTTGCTCAAACACGCGAATGGGCACGAAAGCGGCGAGTCCATACACGACCGGCTTGGAGCCGGCCTTCGCCAGCCCCGCCTCGACATCCACCATTTTCTGCTCGGCAATGCCGCAATTGATGTACTGGTCAGGGCAGGCCTTCCGGAATCGATCGAAGAAGGCATAGCCGTGATCGCCTGTCAGCAACAGCACCTTCGGGTCCTTCTTCGCGGCCGCAACCAGCGCGTCAGAAAATACGTCTCTCATGCGCGCTCTCCCAGTTCCATAATAGCGGCTTCGTAGGTCTGCGGATTAAGCCGCGGTGCCAGAAGATGTTGTCGTGTTCCATGAACGACACGCCCTTGCCCGTCTTCGTGATCAGCGCCTTCGGCTTGCCATTCTTGCTGGCCTTGAAATCCCGATACGCACGATCAATGGCCGCTTCATCACGACCACCAATGCTTACCACCTCGAAATCGAACGCCCTGAACTTGGCTTCAATATTGCCGAGGCTAATCACTTCATCGGTCATGCCCATCGCCTGGAAGCCGTTCACGTCCACGATGACAACCAGGTTATCGAGCTTGAATTGCGCAGCGAACAGCGAGGCTTCCCAGATCGTGCCTTCGTTCAGTTCGCCGTCGCCCACCAGCGCATAGCACATCTGCTGTGTCTTGTTCATCTTCGCGCCGAGCGCAAGGCCAACGCCAACCGACAGTCCATGGCCAAGCGAGCCGGCCGTGACTTCCACGCCGGGCACATGAGCATCGGCCAGACCTTTCAGGCGCGTGCCGTTGCCGAAGTAGGTGCTCATCTCTTCGTCGCTCAGCCAGCCGATCTCGTGCAGGCAGGCGTCTCGTGCAGGCAGGCGTATTGCGCCATAACGCCGTGCCCCCTGCTCAGCACCATGTAGTCGCGGTGCGCCGCATGCGGGTCTTTGGCGTCGAAGTTCAGGTGATTGCGATAAAGCACTGCAAGCAGTTCCACAATCGAAAATGCGCAGCCGATGTGAACTGTCGAGCCGGCGAACGCCATGTCGAGAATGGTCTTGCAAACGCGGACTGCGTCGAATTTTTTCATGCCGTGACCGCTGAGCGGTTCCAGTTAATCCTCTTGGACAGAGCCAGTTCCAAAGGAGTGAATTCGTCGACATCAAGCGCGTGCCGCGCCTTCGACGTATCCGGTACGTAGTGCGGGCCATTGTCGGCCTGCACTGCCGGTGCCGCGGGCAGTGTCCGAGCCGCATTGGTCTTCCACCATCCGCGCGAGATCGATGATCGAGATTTCGCGTTCGGAGCCGACGTTATATGCAGCGCCGCTTTCACCGCGAACCAGCATGCGCAGCAGCCAGACGCACGCGTCCGCCATGTACAGATAGCTGCGCAGCGGGTGCCCGTCGCCATTGATACCAATTTGCTTTCCCGCCAGTGCATCGCGGATGAAATTGCCCGCGGCGAAGGGATCGTCCAACGGAATGGCCGGTCCAAGCAAAACGCATAGATCCGCGCGATGCCCACGGCGCATACCGCTGTGCTGCTGCGCGTAAGCCGATGCCAGCCATTCGGCGGCACGCTTGCTCTCGCGCCATAAGCGCTTGCCATTTTCAACGGGTCGGGCGCGCCCGAGAAGGTCTCAGGCGTACGCGCGAGCGTGGCCGGCTGTACGCCATAGACAGCACCACTCATGTCAGCAGGGACCTCGACGCGCCATTGACCTGTGCGAAATCCAGCACACGGCACGTGCCGGTCACGCTGGTATCGAAAACACGCAACGCGTCTCCCGCACGGGCAAGATCGGCAAAGTCGGTTGCAGCATGAATGCAGGCGTCGATAGCCTGATGCCCCGCTTCGAAACTCGTGACATCGCCTTGAATGAGCTTCATGCCGGGCGCTGCAAACAGATGCGGCGCATAACTGATAGCTTTATGCGGATCACGGCTCAGCGCAACGGTTTCAATCTTGCTGCCGGTCACGCGATTGGCGTGTTGCACGACTTCGAGCAGCCACGAGCCAATAAAGCCCGTACCGCCGGAGATGAACCGCCGTGCCCCTTGAAGGGTGAACCAGACATCGGCGGTACGCTTGACGACAAAATCCAGGTCATCCTGAGGCAGCGGCTTGCGTATAAATCCCGCTTTAGAAGTTCACGCCGAGGAAGGTCTCGCTTTTCGACGACAAAGTCGAGCATTTCTCGGGACAGGCCCGAATACACGCCGACCCAGAACGTTTGGTTCGTGATGGTTATATGAACGCCCCGATGCGGCAGGTTTTCTGGCGTGTTGCTTCGACAGGATAGGTTGCAGCTTTATATGCGGCC
>CALNPU010000213.1 GCA_940588625.1 uncultured Caballeronia sp. | reverse complement strand
TGCCGGTATCGACTTAAACTAACCAGCACTAACCAGCCTCCACCTAACCAGCCTCCACGATTCCCGGGCGGTTCAGTGTGACAATCACAATCGCGTTGAACAAATGTTGAGTACCGCAACTTTTCCAGTTACCCGTCACGTGACAGGTATGCTGAGCGGCTATGGTGCTTCATTGGCAAGCGTTCGAGAAAGCGTTCGAGATCTTGCGCTATTAACGCGAAGGGTTTAGTTTTTTAAATAGGCTCAATCTCGTAGAAAAGTATTTACTTGGCTTAAGAGAGATTGATTGGCCGGTGCAACTCTCGCGTGGTGCGAACGTCGGGTTATCGCTCTACACAACGCTATGGTTCGAACAAAACGTGATTTTCTTGCGCTGAACGATGTTGATCAGCCAACTC
This sequence comes from uncultured Caballeronia sp., assembly GCA_940588625.1. Taxonomy (GTDB): domain Bacteria; phylum Pseudomonadota; class Gammaproteobacteria; order Burkholderiales; family Burkholderiaceae; genus Caballeronia. The sequence continues at coordinate 4,789 of CALNPU010000213.1, read as the reverse complement.
TTGTGAAGCTGCTTGAATGGCCTCAGGAACTGGCGAATTTGTGGGCAGCGCGCCGCATGCCTCAAAGCTTGACGGGCAAACGCATTGGGCTCGTAGTCAACGATACCGGCTGGCGAAATACGATGGCCTTCGATCTTGGCATCCAGTCAATGGGTGGGCTATGCGTGCACGCGCCGCTGCGCTGGGACACGCGTGAAGATCTGAAGGACCTCGCCGCATACTTTAACAACTGGTTTGACGGTATTGTCACGCGTGCACCCGACCTTGCTGTCCTACGCGTGCTCGCCGACTTGTCGCGAGGACCTGTAATCAAGGCACGCACTCGACAAAACCATCCGTGCGAGACGCTTGCTGATCTCGCTTTTTATTTTCATCGGCATGGCGCAATCAATAGGATAAAAGTGGGCGTGGTGTCCCCTGAATCGAATATCCTGGGTTCCTGGATCGAGGCCGCCGCAGCGCTTCCGATCACGGTGGTTCAGGTGTATCCGCAGAGATGGCATGCGTAGGCATCGCCGGGCGACACGCCTCGTTTTTACACGAGCACGGACCTCAATGAAATCCTGGACGCAGATATTCGGACTGCTGCTGGCCTGAGGAAGCTAACCTGGAGGAGCTGTCCCGCTATCCGATAACGACTGATCTATTGGAGCAACGAAGATCAGGTGCCGAGTTCTTGCCGTGCCCGCCAGTCTTTCGTGGCAAGGAGGTTTCGGAAGGCGCGATGAAGCAGGTTAGCTGTCGTGTGGTCGGGGCCAAAGCGTTTTTGCTCCATGCCCAGAATGCTGTTTTAGAGCAGATGTTTGCAGAGGTTTGAAGGGGCGGAAATGGAACCGAGTGCTTTGCAAGCATCCTTCATACCGGCGAAGCTGGTGCCTGAATTGCTGATTACGGATATAAACGCAAGCTTGCGATTCTGGCGTGATCTCTGCGGTTTCGCGGTCGCTTATCACCGTCTGGATGAGGGCTTTGTCTATCTGGACCGCGATGGCGCGCAAGTCATGCTGGAGGAACGGGGTCGCGGGCGTAACTGGATAACGACGTGCTTGAGGCGCCGCTCGGGCGCGGGACGAACTTCCAGGTCGCCGTAGAGACGCTTGCGCCAATACTCGAAGCGTTGGGAAACGTCGACCGGCCTTTGTTCCTGGCGCCCGAGCAAAAGTGGGTATCGCGCGGATGAATTTGAAGCAGAAGTGCATCAGTTCCTGGTTCAAGACCCGGACGGCTATCTTGTAGGATTCTGCCAGCCTGGGCCAGCGGCTGGTTCAGGACCTTCGATAACTCGTTATTACGGAAAGTCGCTACGCAAGAGCAGGAAAGTGTTCAATTGCAGGTACGCCCCATTTCTCCGGCCGAGCTCGATCAACTGGTGCTTCTCTATGGTCACTTGCACTCAGCAGATGAGCCGCTCCCGGATACATCGGTCATTCGCCAGTCTGGAACGAGCTGATGGCGGACCCTCGCCATACCGTGTTCGGCGGATATAGGGATGGCGAGCTGAATTCCAGTTGTACTCTGACTGTCATACCCAATCTCACAAGTGGTTGCAGGCTCTATGGCGTCTTGGAGAACGTCGTGACTCAAGCGCTCATCGTGGGAATGGCTACGGCAGAGCAGTGCTTAAGGAGGCTCTTGCATCGAGCTGGTCAACCTATAAGGTCATGATGCTTACGGGAAGAAAGGATAGAGTGACCGTGCAGTTTTATGAGTCAGCGGGCTTTGACGGGCAGGAAAAGCTCGCATTCATCGCGAAGCCAGGGCGTTGACGCCCAGCGACCGGCTGTATTAACAAACTTAGCTAACTGAACGAAGGCAGACAGAATACGCGTAAGGGTCTGAGCATCTGGAAGAGATCGATGCGCGCGGCAATTGATGAAGAACCTAAGTCCGACACTCCACAAGGAGGTTTAGGCATGACCATTTCCCCATCGCTTGCCGGCCAACTACGATGTCGGACTGATCCGGTCCGTGGCGAAGAAACGTGGGTCCGCTTTGGGACGACGTTCCTAAGCTTTACTTTAAAGGTTTTCTGCTGCGGGAAAGCGGGCGCTACGGCGCCATCGCGAATGATTATTCTTCGCTGTTATTTGTGGCGTCAGGATGAGGCATTTCGTGATTTCTTGGTGAGCGGTCGCTACAAGGTTGTGGCGGGCGGAGATTAAGACGCGGTTTGCGCTTGACACGCGCAAGGGCCCTGCGCGCTATGCTCGATTCGTCGTCAAGGAGGATCTGGACATTCCTCTGGACGCCGACCTGACGGCTGTGTTCGCAAGCGAGATAGAACGGAACCGGGAAGTCGCCGAGCGATCCACAACGGCCGCGGTGGGTGTGGACGCTCAGAGCTGGAAATTCACGCGCATCGTGCTATCGGAGCGTGAACCGACCGGAAGCGACGCTGGCACGAAGCTACGAGATCCTGCACCTCGCCGCGCCGCTTCTGGATACGTTCCCACGGAGCGCTGCATAGAACCGGGAGGGCAGTGCGCTATGGGAACCTGTGGCGTTCGACCGGAACGCCACAGGAGTCCCGGAGCAGGGCTGGGCGCGCTGTCGACTTCCTGGCGAGTCGGGATGGAGGGTTGTGCGCCTGCGCGCGAGACAGAAATGGCGGCGGCTCGCTGGGCGAGAGTGATTGTAGCTTCTATCGGTTGCCGTGACGCCAGCTGCGCGGTAAAGACGCCAATGAAGGTATCACCCGCCGTGGTGGTGTCGACCGCACTTACCTTCGGCGCGGGGTAGTGTGTGCCTTCTCCCGCTTCGGCCAACAGATAAGCGCCTTGCGATCCGAGCGTCACGATGACACGTTGCGTGCTCCCTCCTCTGAAGTTCTTTCGCCGCCCGGCGCGCACCGCTTTGCGATTCAACCAGCAACCCCGGGCAAGGATTGCGGCCTCGACCTCGTTCGGAACCAGATAGTCGATCAACGGAAGCCATTCAGGCAGCAGCGGACCGGTAGCCGGCGCCGGATTCAATACGGTCAGCTTGCCGAACCGCTGAGCAGTGACAAGCGTGGCATACACCGAATCCCAGGGGGTTTCGAGCTGGCACACCACCACGTCGGCGGCCTTGATCACGGCCTCATGGCGCTTGACCATCTCGGGGTAACCTGGCCGTTACTGCCGGGCACCACCATGATCGTGTTCTGGCCGTCGTCCGCTACGGTGACAATCGCTACGCCGGTCGGTACTGACGGGTTTCGACCGCGCTGCAATCAATCCCTTCCGCCTCGAGCTCTGCCAGCCGCAATGCGCCGTTGGCGTCACCGCCCACGCATCCCGCCATGGCCACGCGGCCGCCGATGCGTGCAGCCGCAACCGTCTGGTTGGCACCCTTGCCGCCGGAGATCTGCGAGAACTCATGGCGGCTGATCGTTTCGCCCGGACTGGGCAGGTGGGGTGATCGCGCGACCAGTCGGTATTGATACTCCCCATGATGAGGACGGAGCCTTGCTTTGTTTCTTTGGACATTTTAACTTCTCCTGCGTGAACCGGTCGGACACCCGGCTTGGGCTTTTGTTAAGGGCGCTAAGCCAAGCCGGGGCGTTACCGACATCGCCGGAAATAGGGATGTGTTGCATCAGCCACCCGCGATTTGCGCCTGTCAGGGGCAAATCAACTCTATCCCAGAGCGCGGCTGCACGAGCGCTTGGCACCGGGTTGCTGCCAACGCTTACATGATGCGCCGTTTGCTGCGGTACATATCCAGCACGACCACCACCACAATCACCGCACCGGTGATGATCCGCTTGGTCGGCTCGTTTGCGCCGATTTGCGCAAGACCTGCTGCCAGCACCGAAATGATCAGAATCCCGAAGAAGGTGCTGATGACAGAACCGCGTCCGGCCCATCAGGCTGGTGTCGCCGATCACAACAGCGGCAATTACCTGCAGTTCTATCCCTGATCCGGCGTTCGGATCGGCCGCTTCAAGCCGGGAGATCTGGAACAGGGCAGCAAGACCGGAGAGCAGGCCCATCAGCGCAAACACGATGACCTTGGCCGTGGGTTCACGCCGGCCAGCCGCACGGCTTCCTCGTTGGTGCCGATGCCAACGATAGCGGCCAAACACCGTTCGGGTGAGCACGAGCTGCGCCACAACCATCACAACGATGGCAATCAGGAACGAAGGGGAAATGCCGAACACGATGGGATTCGAGAGAAAGTCGAAGGCGTCGCCTATGTACGCCGTGCGCAAGTTCGTCATCTGGTATGCGGCCGCGTGCCGCTTCCAGCACACCCAGCGAGACGATGAACGAAGGGATGCGCCAACTCACCGTCACGGCGCCCGTCACGCAACCGGTAAGCGTCGCACCGGCCATGCCGAGCAACGCGGCCGGCGCGCGCCCCAGTGCCATTGCAAGGCCGCCACGCTGGTCACCGCAGCCCCAGGCCAGCACCGAACCCACCGAGAGATCGATACCCGCAATGATCAGCACGAACGTCATGCTCACCGACATCACCACCAGATCGGAAATCTAGTTCGCGATCATGCTGAAGGTGTCGTAGGTCAGGAAGTGCGAGCTCAGCACGGAGAACAGCGCGATCATCGTGATCAGCGCACCCATCAGGCCCAGGTAGTTCGAGAAACCCAGCCGGGTGCTGATCGGCTTCGCGCTTTTGGGCAGCTCCGTCTACAATTTCGGCGTAGTTGTTTGTACAGTCATGACTGGTGCTCCGTGAGAGGTATCCGGCGTCTCGGCGCCCAGTTCAATAGATCCTGGAGTATTTTATCGTGGCCTGCATAACCCGCGAACGCGGCAGCCAGCAACGCGTCCTGCGACCAGTTATCGCG
>CALNPU010000212.1 GCA_940588625.1 uncultured Caballeronia sp. | reverse complement strand
CCCAGATCGCGACGAAATCTCCGCGCGAGACCTGAAATCTCAGCATGTGAAAATTGGGGCCTAAGTGGATAGCCCTTTTAGATACACGAGTGGACGTAACGAAAGTTATTCGTAAACACTAGCAAGTGAGAGTTTTCCGTATCTGCTTACAACATGCGACCGGAAAGCCCCGCCCTATAAGGCATTTCGTTAATCGTTCGCTAACGTTTGCGCAAAGCAGCATGAATAAAGCTTAAACAACGTCCTATACTCGAATCGACAGTGTGACGTCTCACGCAATCAGGTGGACGCAGCACGAACGATGGGAGACGAGTATGAACACCTACTTCACGATCAGCGATTTCATCCTGATTATTCCGATGGCGCTTGCAGGCATTCTCTTCCTAGGCGCGGTACCTTGCGCCACGCAGTTCCGGAAAAATACCCTACGCGTATTTGGCGCGCTGCTCGGCGTGCTGGTTGCATTCTTGCTGGTGGAAGGATTGCCGGCGCTGGTTTAGCAGTCGATGGGCTGATTGGCGCGGCGAGTTGAAGTTGAGAAGGCTCAGCTTCCACGCCTGCTGGACAGGAACAGGGTGTTCAAAAGCACGCCGTTCCTGCGTTCTCGTTCATCTTCGGGAATATCTTATGCTTGTGTTGCTTGTGTTCGTTCCGAACGTCGACGTCTGATTCGCTTCCGCTCTCGCTTTTGCCACTTTGCGCCGGCGCATCCGCCGGAGGCCAACGTGCGTAATTGGTCCAGGGTCGTAGTTGCAATCGCTCTCCGGCCAATACCACCGATATTCAACGCAAAAAAATCGACATCGAGGACTTGATGTCACCGTTCGCCGTTGCCGTTATTGTTTTTATCGCGCTCATTGTTGTTTTCACAGCGGTTTGGGCGTGGCAGGTTAAATCGAAGAATGCCGGGATGATCGATCCCATCTGGGCGATGTCGCTCGGCTTGGCCGCGGTGCTGGTTGCAACACACGCGCAAGGCGATCTGCACACACGGATTGTCGTGGGAATTGGCGGGTTCATCTGGGGCGTGCGGCTCGGTCTGCATCTATGCGGAATGCCGGCCACGCGGAAGATCCGCGTTATCACAAGTTTCGCGAACAATGGGGCGCCAATGCCAACAAGAAAATGTTCGGGTTTTTCCGGTTGCAAGCCGTGATTTCGATGCTGCTGTCGCTCGCGTTTTTCGTCCCGGCCTATCGTGCTACACTACCAGGTGCTGCCTGGGTCGCGCTGGTGGCGGTGATCTGGGTGATTGCGATTGCAGGAGAAGCGCTCGCGGATCATCAATTGCGCGTGTTCAAGGCGGATCCTTCGAATCACAGCAACGTTTGCCGCGCGGGCCTGTGGCGCTATTCACGGTATCCGAACTACTTCTTCGAATGCGTGCATTGGATCGCGTACATTCCGCTGGCTATTAGCGTTGGCGCATGGATTTTCGCCATGCTGTTGCCACCCGTCCTCTGATGGCGTGGCTGCTGATGAAAGTCTCGGGCGTACCCCTGGTCGAAGCGGAATCGGCTAAAAAACGCGCCGGGTATGCCGACTGACTAGACTGACTATATACGCTCGACCAGTGCATTGATTCCACGGCCGCCGCGTCATCCTTAAATAATAATAGCGAGGAGTTTCCATATAAGCGACCTGCCATCGCGAGCAGTTATGTCAGAACCACAAGAAAAAGAAGGTCCGGCGGATAGCTGGCTGATCGACTGGTGCGAGCGCGGCCGGCTTCCGGACTCGCTCGTGCGTCTGGGGATGCGCCGGCTGATTAAACAACGTCTGCGCGATGAAGGTTCGACGACGGCGAAGCGTGCTCGAAGCGCTTCAACCGTCTGGTCGATGAACTGCGGGCAAGCCTGATCGCGATCAAAACACAAGCCGCGAACACGCAGCATTACGAGGTGTCGGCGGCGTTTTTCCACGGGCATTTGGGCGAGCATCTGAAGTACTCGTGCGCCTGTATCGAACGGGAAAGGAGACTCTCGATCAGGCGCGAGCGCGCGATGCTCGAGGAATATGCCATTCGCGCGCAACTCACCGACGGCCAGCGCATCCTCGATCTCGGTTGCGGCTGGAATTCGCTCTCGTTGTGGCTGGCGGAAACCTATCCGCGCTCGCAGATCGTGGCGTTATCGAATTCGCGGGAGCAGCGCGAGTTCATCAAAGCCGAGGCCGCCGCGCGAGGCATCACCAATCTGAGCGGGTGACGGGGAATATCGTCGATCACCAGTTCGATCCGGCATTGCTTGCGGATGGATTCGACCGCGTTTTGTCGATCAAGATATTCGAGCATATGAAGAACTATCGGTTATTGCTGAACAAGATTTCGGACTGGATGCGCGAAGACGGCAAGCTTTTTGTGCATGTGTTCGCGCATCGCACGCTAGCTTATCACTTCGAAGTGAAGGACGGCAGCGACTGGATGTCGAAGTACTTTTTCACGGGCGGGACGATGCCGTCGGAGGCGCTGCTACTACATTTTCAGGACGATCTCACGATTGACTGTCAATGGTGGGTGAGCGGCGCGCACTACGAAAAGACGGTGAATCACTGGCTTGAAAATCTGGATGCGGCGCGCATTACCGCTTTTCCAAGTGCTCAGGCTAGGGTTTCGTTCGCTTGGGCGCTAACCCGTCACCTCGCCGTCATCAACGCCGGACGGCGGGCAAGCCACGACCTCGCGGCCTCCAGCTGCCCCGCCAGCCGGAACAAGGTGGCACCGCCCGGCAAACTGCACTCTGATCATACCCTGTGCGTTCCAATAAAGCGGCACGGACATGGCCGGCTGGCCGGTAAAGTTGAAAAGCTCTGTGCAACCCGCCCAGTCGAACGCCTTCTTGGCAGAAACTGACAGCATTCGCCGCAACAGCGGTTCAATAGGAACCGCCGACAGAACGTGCATCTGGATGGAAACGCTCGAATTGCGTTGGCTGCTTGGCAGCCGATCGATCTTGAACGGCGCCGCAGCAAGCGTAGGCGTCAACACGTCATACCGGGTCATCAACGCAGCCATCTGCGCCGTGATCTGACGCTGGGTTTACAGCGCTGCCGGGAGATCCCGCTCGCCAATCCTTCGGCCGATATGCCCCATCGCCCACGATGCGATCTCGAAATCACCGCGCTTGGGCTTCTATCCGCTGATGCGATCAGCGTGCAGCACGATTTCTTCGTGCCTGTATTGACCACATTACGAGGAACGCGTGAGCAATCGCGTTGAAGTCGAGCCCAAATGAAGCCGGTTCCACACGATGACCCAGCGATTCAGCGAGCTTGGCGGCATCGTCCTTTTACATCCGCCGATAACGCCCTCGCGAGCTGCGGCTCATCCATATAGCCGATGCGCAAAGGCGCGCACGGCTCGGCAACGGCACGGAAGAAAATGCCCGGCTTGCCCGAAGAGGTGAGGTCGAGCAGCATGGAGCTGTCGCGGACGCTGCGCGACACGGCGGATCCACCGCTAAATCGCCGGGCGTGGGCAGCGGTTGCGGCTGGACATAGTTGGATGGCTTGTAGCCGAAGAGCCCGCAGCACGACGCTGGGATGCGGATCGATCCGCCGCCCGCCACGGCCGCGGCCGCTCCTCCGCTGGAACCGCCCGTGGTGTAGTCGAGTGCCCACGGATTGTGCATTGGCCCGAACAATTCCGGTTCGGTGTACGGCATCTGGCCGATTTCAGGCGTGTTGGTCTTGCCGAAAATGTTGAGCCCGGCCTGCTTCGAGTGCGCGACGATCAGCGAATCTTCAGTGGGCGTGAAATGCTGGAAATGGCGGTATCCCATGGACATGCGCAAACTCGCGACCGGCGCACCCAGGTCCTTGATGAGATAGGGAACACCCGCGAGCGGACCAACCGCCCAGGGTGCCAGAGCCATTGCGGCTACCCCGGCTCGCACGGTCGCGTGCCGCCTGCTAGTCCTTCAGGACAATGGCATTGAGCGCCGGATCAACCGCTTCGGCACGGGTGATCGCCGTGTCGATCAATTCCCGAGCGCTGACCTGACCGCTGCGCACGAGCTCGGCCAGGCCGATCGCATCGTAGTCGAGATACTCGGACTGCACGGTTCCCCCTTTTCTGATGCGGTTGTGTCCCGTCTTCTCAGGCGGCCAACCGCGCAGTCCGCGGCGTTATGCGCCGGGTTACGAATGCTCGCCGAGGAACGTGAGCGTGCGGCCGTGCGCCAGTGCCGATGCTGCTTGATTGTACGATGCGCGGTCCATGCAATTGAAGCCGTGATCGGCGCCTGGGTATACGTGGACCTGAGCGTCCTTGCCCGCGAACCGCTGCTTGACGGAATCGACCGCTGCGGACGGAATGTGGGCGTCGAGGGCGCCGTAGTGGAATTGCATCGGCACCTTGATCTTGTCGGCCTGGTCGAGCTCATTCTGGATGCCGCCGCCGTAGTAGGCCACGGCGATATCGAACGCACTCTGCGCCGCCGACAAATAGGCAAGCCGGCCACCGAGGCAATACCCGACAGCCGCGACCTTACCCGTGACTTCCGGGAGCGAGCGCAGCGCAGCAGCGGTGGCGGAGACGTCGGCAACGGCGTGTGCCACGTCGAGTTTGCCGTAGATTTCCATTGCTTTCTCGCGGTCTGCGCCGTCATAGTCAAGCTCTACGCGCGGCTGGATGTGCCAGAAAATGTCCGGTGCGAGCGCCACGTAGCCATCGGCCGCGTACTGATTGGCCACGGCGCGGATATGCGAGTTCACGCCGAATATTTCCTGGATGATGACGACGCCCGGGCCTTTGCCGGTTTGGGGCAACGCGAGATAGCCCTGGAAGGTGTCGCCGTTGGCAGGAACGTCGATCCAGCGGGATGTCACGGTCATGATGAAGCTCCTGGCTGATGCTTGAATGTTGGGGGCGAAATGATAGGGGACGAATTGCAGCCGAGCAGTATGCCACCATTCGAACTGCCTTGCTGGCAAGGGCGCCGGCTATAAAGCAGCTGTAGGTAATGCACGCGGAAGCGCGTTTTTTAAGGGTGTTTCCGCAACTTTCACCAGCCGTCTTGCCGCACGCCGTGAGGCCTTAAAGCGACGACTAGTTAATAGTGCTAACCCCACTTATCTGAGTCCTTAACCGGTTTCTTAACCCGCGCAATTGACTTGAAACAAGCGGACCCAATAATAACAGCATGGCCGGGTAAACACTACACTAAAGAGTTGCTTCTAGAATGCTGTGCACGGTCAGTTTGAACCGTTCCGAGTTTGGTGGAGGCTCGGACTCTTGAGAGAATGGAGCCGCGAACAAGTCGAACCAGTTTT
>CALNPU010000211.1 GCA_940588625.1 uncultured Caballeronia sp. | reverse complement strand
CTGGGGCCGTTACGGCGAGATCTTTTCGTACAACGACAAGACGGAACTTTTCAGCCTGGAAGACGTGGAGTCGTGATTCTGTAGGACCGGTTTACTCCGCATCGGGCATTCGCGCAGATTTGCCAGGTTCGAGGGAACGCCGTAGGGGCGTTCCCTGAAGATCCGTGATATTCATGCCGCAACCTGTAACATTTACGCGCAGCCTGTATTGACCATCCTTTCCCGTGCCTGGCGGTTTCCTGCGAAACCGCTGCAGGGGCGCCCGAATTCCGTTTATCAATAGAATTGCGTCCACCGCCTACGGCGCCGAGGCAGGTCAGCTCACAGGGGTTTCAATCAGCCCGGACAGCCAGGTGGCAGATACCGTGCCTCCGGCGTGCGCGCGACGGCTTTCGCCTGATCCAGCGCCTTCGTGAAGCTCTTGCGGATCTTGCTTTCCGCGACCCGTGGACGCAGGAAATCGGCCCAGGGCAATTCGCTGAACGGCGTCGCGTCCTTCGCGAAGCCGCCCACCCGGCGCAGTTCACCGGCAAGACTCCTATACGGATCGTCCGTCAACCCGGTTACCGTCTTGGGGATATGTTCGAAGTCGTATCGCGAGCCGTCCGCACCGAACGGATGGACCTATTGGTTATGCTCCATCATGCGCCAGAAGATCGCTTCGTCCAGTCATGAGAGGTCCTTGAGCATCGCCCCACCTTCACTTCCTTGACCCATTCCTCGAGCAGCGCCAGCCCGAGGTGATGATGGTCCACGATGTAATAGAGCTTCTCCGGGCCGAGCACGGCGGGAAACCAGTGCGAAGCAATGACCTCGGTGCGCGCTTTCTTGCCGAGTGTCTTCCAGTGCTCGCGCTTCGCGATGACTTCGCGGTAACCCACCGTCACCGTCATCTGTGTGGGATACAATGCGGCGAGTTTCGTTTCGCGGGGTCGGGATGCGGAAGCATGTTCGCCTCATAAAAATGGTTTGCCGCAACAATAGCGCGGATCACTCACGCCGACAATTTTGGATGCGGGAGAGGCGGAAAGGGTTTGTCAGCGGTGGGGGGCTCACGCAAGACCACTTTGTCGAGATCAGTGGCTTTGCCGGCTGCAATCAGCCGGTTGCCGGGTGGGTTGTTCATTATTGATTTAATCCGGTGTCCATATGAATATGGCATCGCGTTTCGAACAGGATCGAGATATGAATCAACCGGCGTTTGGCGCGAACGAGTAAGCGGCTCTCGGAAAAGGTGAGGATATACGGGACGTCCACCCATGCTCACCACACGCGCGCCGCTCTGGTCATCCGCGAAGAACCTGGATTTATGCCGGACCCCCGACGGCGAGTCCGCGTCCGCTGTTTCTCGCGGACGGTGCGGACTTTGAGCCACCGGCGAAGGCAACGGGACTCTTTCGCCCCGGACCTTTTGGCGCTGTTCCCACACGACGTATCGGCTGAGTTGCTGCGTCGAACTCGATCACGTAGTTGTGATCCATGACCGCCTGCAGTTCGTTTTCTTCGCGCAGTTCAACCGCCATCAACCAGGCTCGCCGTCCGAATTCGGCGCAATGACCCTTGATGTATGCGGCGAACTCATCGACATTCGAGCATCGATCGTTTGTCTGGATCAATTCGGCGCTGAAGGCCCGGAGGTACGATGTCTTTCCGGCATCGAGATCACGCCACGGGGTATCACTGGAAAATGCGAAGGGCGGTATTAACTGTACGTGCCGCTGCTCGGACATGTCACGGCGTTCTGCGTGATCGATTGCGGCCTGACAGCGATATGCAAACTCTTCGAGTGTATGCCCACGGTCAATGCGGTAGACGACCGGCATGGACACGTTCGGCGGCCTTGCGCGCTGAGCCACGCTTGTGAGCAACCGTATTGCAAGCCACGTTGACGACCGCGCTGAAAACTCCAGCGCCTAAGACGACGGCTACTAACCAAGGCGACATAGCACTCTCGCTAGATTTGACCGGCATTTCGCCTGCCGATCTTCACAGATGCCAATGCACAACGAGACAGCCCCGTGTGTGCGGTGCAAGTCCGAGTACACGGGAGCAGCCATGACAATTTAATCATTTTGCTGCGGCCCATGTCACTTTATTTCATCAATAACGCATGCAGTGTTGTGAAGTTTTGACACTGTAGATAGACTACAGCCCCGTTCGTCCGGGCGAGGCCGTAGCGCATCGGTGGCTCTCGGGCGGTATGCTGGATCCGCCGGGCGGCGGTCAGGGCAGCTCGGCCCGGGGCCAGGGGATTGCCGAGAGGACGGAAGTACGGGTGGAAGCGCACCCATTCTTCAATTCTTTCAAGTTTCCGGAGAATGAGTCGATATAACTAACAGCGCGCGCAGTTCTGGTTAGGCCGGCGACTCAACTTTCTTGCTACGCGCCCAAAAATAGGTTGACTCCGCGCCGGTTGATAGCGGTGTTCGCTATAACGGTATGAATTTCATGGCTGTCGCTCCACCGCTTTCACCTTTCCCCGGGCATCTGCCTGAGGCTTTAACTCTCCGACGTCTCGTTCGCGACTTTTTCCCTGAGCATGCACGGCTTCCGGAACGGGCCACGGCGCCTGCTCGGCGCTCTCCTTGCGATGACTTCTTCATGCGAAGGCGAATTGGGGCGCCCCCAAGTGTGGTTCGAATCAACCGTGACAGAGTATCCCATGCTTGCGGTGAATACAATAAATAGTAAATAGCTTGCTCGTCCTGTTCTCGCTGCTTGTGGCGATCCTGGCCTCGTTGGACACGGCGGGTCGTATCGCGATTGGCATGGACGAGCGGGCTATTGGGGCTGGCGGGTGGGGCGTGCGCGATGGGCACCGGGATCTGTCGATGCATTTTGTCGGCATGCTCGCCTTCAGTCTGCCGATCTTGCTCGGCACGACCTCTCGATCACCGCGCTGTCGCTGCTGATCGCGATTGCTTCTTCCTCCGCGTTTGCGTTATGGCTTGTAGGCCAGAACGAATTACCGGTGTCGCGTCTCTTCTGCAACGCGGTATTGATGGGAGCCGGAGTGGCGACCATACTATACCGGCATGGCCACCATGCGCATGACGCCGGGAATCCAGTACGTTCCCGCGCTTTTCGCATTGTCCATCGTCTCGCGATCCTTGCGTCGGGCGCGGCGCTGTGGATAGCCTTCCGCCTGCGCCGGCATTCACCGCTGGTCCGGCCGATACGTGCCGGCGCCGCCGTTGTCATGGGCGTCGCCATTGTCGCGATGCATTACACCGGCATGGCCGCCGCGGAGTTTCCGATCGGCAGCATGTGCGGTGCAGTGCAAGACGCGGTAAGCACGGGGTGGATGGCGCTGGTGATGATTGTTGTTACGCTGGCGATCCTCGCCATTGCACTGGTCCGGTATTCGACCTGCGTCTGGAAACCCGCACCGCAACCCTGGCGATGTCGCTTGCCGAAGCCAATCAGGAACTGACTTACCTGGCGCTGCACGACGCACTCACCAAACTTCCCAACAGGGTGTTGCTGGAAGACCGGCTGGACCGTGCTGCACAGGACGCCGACCGGGCAAGGCCGCTTCGCCGTGATGTTCATGGATCTGGACGGCTTCAAAGCCATCAACGACGCCTACGGGCATCACGTTAGCGACCATTGCTGGTTGATGTCGCCGAACGCATCCGGGCGAACGTCTGGACACGGGTCACCATTGCCCGCCGCGTAGGCGGAGACGAGTTCGTGCTGCTGGCGGATGTAGGCGAACCGGCGGACGCCGCGACGCTGGCGGGCAAGGTATTGACCGCCATCCGCGAACCGTTCCAGATGGACGGCCGGGAGCTGCGGGTATCGACCAGTATCGGGATCGCGATGTATCCCGGTGATGGACGCAGTCCGAACGACTTGCTGATGAACGCCAACGTTCACGAGCAGCTTCAGCTTGTGCAGGATCTGCGCGCGGCGATCAAGCGCCATGAACTCGTTTTGCAGTATCAGCCGAAGTTCGCCGCGCCGGTCGGGCTCGTAATCGGGGTGGAAGCACTGGTGCGCTGGGCGCATCCCACTCGCGGGATGATTGCGCCGGACGAGTTCATTCTGTTTGCTGAGAAAACGGGATTGATCGTGCCGATCAGCGAATGGGTGCTGGACGAGGCGTGCCGGCAGATAAGGGGGTGGCGCAACGCGGGCCGCCAGGACTGGACCATGGCGGTCAACCTGTCTGCGATGCAATTCAGGCATGCAAGCCTGATCCAGACCGTGCGGGATACCCAGCAGCATGCACTGGAGCCGCGCTGTCTGCTGCTGGAAGTGACCGAATCGACGGCGATGCATGACGTTGACGCCAGCCTGCGAATCCTGGAGGAACTGCACGATCTTGGCGTGCGTATTTCCATCGATGACTTCGGCACAGGCTATTCAAGCCTGCTCTACCTGAAGCGGCTGCCGGCCAGTGAACTGAAAATTGACCACGGGTTCATTCGTGAGCTTGCACGCGATACCGAAGATGCGGCTATTGTCTCGGCTATCGTGGCGCTAGGGCAGACGCTCAAACTGATTATTGTCGCGGAGGGGGGTAGAGACCCTCGCGCAGCAAGAGTTCCTGACGCGTCTCGGCTGTGACTCCCTGCAAGGCTTCTTGCTCGGGCGCCCGATGTCCGCCGACCATCTGATGGAGACGATATCGCGCGATGAGGCGTTTCAGCCGTTTCAATTGCAACCAGTGCAGCCTGTGTGAGGTCTGTGCCGTGCGCTGAAAGCGGCTATCCTGCTCCTTGGAGATCCCGGCGCGCCGCATCCTTCTCGTGCATCTCGTGCCGGATTTTCCGTTCACGCCTGTTTTAGTCTCGGCATTGGGTCCGCTTCGCCGGTCTTAAGGCGTTCAAGCCGTTCGCTCGCTGCAGCAAGGATGCCTAACGGAGTTTTGTGAAGTTGCGCATCGTGCACGCACACGACGCCGGCGAGTTGCTCACAACTGGCGTCGTCCAGTTTCCAGACTCCCGTGGCCTGGCCCTCTGCAAATGCGGCGTTGATCGCCAACTCGCTCTGGAGTCAGGCTTCGCGGGTGATTTGCCGTATCCTGCCTCCGCGACGTACGCCGTCAGGATCAGGACTTCCGCGAGCGACTGGGTTCCAGCCACATCCATCCATGGCCATCGCGCAGCGCCTGCAGTGCACAATGAGCATGCAACGAAAGCCTGTCCGGCATCGTCCCAGACTGTATCAAAACGCGTGGACATAGGAATAACGAAATCGGTTGAAACGGCTGTGCGCTGTGGCGCTTGATGTCGCCGTTTCCGGCACAAATACGGGCAAGGCCAGCCTCATGGC